>JAKZYH010000033.1:0-2708 GCA_047514575.1 Acidobacteriota bacterium
AAGCGGATATAAACTGACTATTACATGGGTACACATCGTCG
Source organism: Acidobacteriota bacterium (assembly GCA_047514575.1). GTDB lineage: Bacteria > Acidobacteriota > UBA6911 > RPQK01 > JAJDTT01 > CAUZIZ01. Next base: position 42 of record JAKZYH010000033.1, read on the forward strand.
TGCAGAAAAATCTCCTACCTGATGACCCGCAAGGGTTTATAGGTTGTTTTTCACCCAATTTTCAGGGTAACTTCGGTCTAAAGTACCGTCTGGGTGGGGCCGAAGAAATCAATGAGAACTCATGCAAGGACAGGGCCTTCAGGACTGCTCGCCTCCACCCCCAACCGGTGTACGCCTCGGAGATATCCGAAGCGCCGTCTCGGCTCATCTAGAGGACGAGTCACTCGAACTTCCTCTGTTGCCAGCCGTAGCCGGTCAGGTCCTGTCTTTAGCGCGCAGTTGAGCTTGCCCGAGTGATCCATTCCGACCAATCCCTGGTCAATCATGTGCTGAGGGTTGCGAATTCTCCAGCCTACGGTTGGAACGCTCAGATTGTCTCTCTGCACCAGGCTGTGGCTCGACTGGGATTCGAGCGGATCGGCGAGATTTCGTTAGCGGTCGCGGTCGGCGGTCGCCTCTTTCGAACTGACCGAAGGAAGACCGAACTCCAGAAACTCTGGAACCATTCGGTGGCGGCGGCCTTCTGTGCCCAGGAGGCCGCACGCACGCTCCCGGCCCCGATTGACAGCATCTGGGGTCGCTGCTAGCTTAGTACACGGATTCAAGCCTATGGATAGCCGTGCTTACCTCGCAGTCTGCGCCGTACTGGCGTCAACTTCACTAGCCTCATTCGGCTCTGATGCCGCCACCGACGAGTTCTTCGAAATGCGGATCCGCCCACTGCTGGCCGAGAACTGCTACGCCTGTCACACCAGTGCCAGAAAAGGGGGCCTTCAGGTGGATTCACGTGAAGGCCTACGCCACGGCGGCAACTCGGGCCCTGCCCTGCTCCCCGGAAACTCCGCAGGAAGCCTGCTGATCCAGGCCGTTTCCCAGACACACGAACGGCTGAGCATGCCCCCGCAGGGAAAGCTGGCCGACAAGCAGATCGAAGATCTGAAGGCCTGGATCGATGCTGGAGCCGTCTGGCCGGAAACCGAGGAGGCCGTTCTACCGGCTGCCGAGACCGCTAGCCACGTCGTCCCACCCGAGCAGCGTGCCTTCTGGTCGTTCCAACCCCTGCAGGAAGCATCGCCACCTGAAGTAGGAGATCGAAGCTGGCCCAGGGCCCCGATCGATCATTTCATTCTGGCGAAGCTCGAACAGGAGGGCCTCGAGCCCGTACCTGCGGCCGACAAAAGGACCCTGATCCGAAGGGCCAGCTTTGATCTGGTTGGCCTGCCCCCAACCCCCGAAGAAGTGGAGGCTTTTCTAGCCGATGATGACTCACCCGAGGCTTTCGGCAGGGTAGTCGACCGGCTCCTATCCTCGCCCCACTATGGAGAGCGATGGGGACGCTATTGGCTGGACCTCGCCCGCTATTCGGATGGCATGATTGGGGCGAGAGAGGATGCGCCCTATCCCAACGCACACCGTTATCGAGACTGGGTCGTCCAGGCCTTCAACCAGGACTTGCCATACGATCGCTTCATCAAGGCCCAGTTGGCGGCTGACTTACTTCCCTCCGAAGAACAAGAGGAGTTGCTTGCTGGCCTGGGTTTTCTGGTGCTCGCCCCCAATCAGGACGATCTGGTCGACGTCACCGCCAGAAGCTTCATGGCCCTTACCGTCGGCTGTGCCCGGTGCCACGATCACAAGTACGATCCCATACCTACCCAGGACTTCTACTCTCTCAAAGGCGTCTTCGCCAGCAGCGAGGTTTGGGAGTATCCGCTGGTCGAGGAGCAGATCGTTGAGACCTACAAGAAGGCCCAGGAGAAGGTCTCAGATAAGAAAGACTCCATCCAGAAATTCATTGAGTCTCAGTCGGAGCAGCTAGCTGACATTCTTCTGGCTCAGACCTCTTCCTACATGGTCGCCGCTTGGAAGGTGATTGGTGGCCAGCAACCCTCCGAGACCGCTGCCGAAGAAACTCAACTCGACTCGGAGGTCTTGGATCGCTGGGTCAAGTACCTGGGCCAGACCGAGAAGGAACATCCCTATTTGAAAGACTGGGAAACGATGTTGGCGCGAGGAGGGTCTCTGGAAGAAGCCAGTGATCTGGCGGATCGGTTTCAGGATACTGTGCTCACGATAAACCTGGAGAAGAAGGGGCTGGAAGATCGTAACTACGTCAAGCTGGGAGGCGCTAAAGGGGCCACCGACATGGGTACCCGCCAGTACGCCAATCTTGAGTTCCTGGATCTGCAGAAGTGGTATCTGTGGAGAGACCTGGCCGCGGAGCCACATCCCAGGGGCAGCTTCAGGTTCGAGGGCGGAGTGGTGTACTACGGCTCGGAGGAAGGTCTGGAGATCGACCGTTTTCTGACCGGACAGTGGAAGGGGCACCTGGACCGGATGCGAAGGGAGTTGAAGCGGTTGGAAGAAGCCGTGCCCGAAGCCTATCCCTTCCTACACGGCTACCGGGACTTGGAAAAGCCCAAGGATCTTCAAATCGCCATCCGAGGTGACAAGGACAACCTCGGCAAAGTAGCCCCCAGGCGATTTCTTCACGTTCTCAGTGAAGGGGTTCCCAGGAATTTCAGTCAGGGAAGTGGGCGCCTGGAACTGGCCCTGGCCATTGCAAGTGCGGAGAATCCGTTGACGGCTCGGGTCATGGTTAATCGCGTCTGGCAGCACCACTTTGGGCGAGGACTTGTCCGCACGCCCAGTAATCTAGGCCGGCTG
>JAKZYH010000034.1:0-18107 GCA_047514575.1 Acidobacteriota bacterium
CTGCCTTGGTACCAGGCTGGAAGTAGGCAGGAGAAACAGGAAAAAGAGCGCGACATAGAAGGCCGGCTGGGCGGAGAGGCTCTTTAGTCTTAGTCTTAGGAGGCCCCAGGCCAGGAGCGCCCACATGAAAAGCTGGGTCAACCACCTGAGGTCCAGCCAGTCGATCCGGGGCAGCACGTGGTGATCCAGATTGAGACCAATCGGTAGAAGGGCTAACAGTACGTACTGCCACACCACTTCGACCTGAGTCGCCGCGTAAACCAGACTACTCAGGATCCCGAACCCGGACGCAGTGTCCTCCCAACCTGGGGACAACCAGTAGGGGATCCCGATCACCAGAATCACGGCAAGGTAGGCCAGATGCAAGGCCCTCGGCCTCCACTCATACTTCAAGAGTCCGTCACCCACCCAGAGGATCAGGGGAAGGACGAGAACGAACTCCTTACAGGCCACACCGAGGGCAAAGAAGAGTAAGACGAAAAACGGCCGAGCCCTGAGGTGTGAGATCAGCGCCAGAAGAGCGAACAGGGTCGCCAGCAAAGTGGACCTCTGATACACATAGAGGGTTGCTTCGGTTTGAATCGGATGTACCGCAAACACCAGAGCGGCCAACAATGGCAAGGAAAAGTAAGGTGCGGTTTCGCTCCTGTGGGACGTTTGGAGCGCTCCAGTTCGCTCCTCTTTGAATGACAGGGGAGCCGCGGCCTGCTGAGTCCGGGAAACACACACTAGGAACAGGAAAACGAGCACCCCATTGAGCGCGTGCAGCAGCAGGTTGAACAGATGATAGGGGGCAGGAGAAAGCCCGTGCAGCTGATATTGGATCAAGAAAGTCAGCCAGGTCAGAAACCTGGGTACAGGAGGCGAGATGAAGTGGACCCAACGGCCTAGCTGAACATTCTCATCCTCAAGAAAGAGATGGTCGTCGAACTGGAAAGGATAGTCAAACGCAGAAAGGTAGACAATGATGGGGAGAAGAAAGACGAGTAAGACCTGAACCAGAAGCTTGAGATTCAACTCAGGTGCTTGAGGGTGCGTTCACAAATAACTTCACGTTCTTTGAACGAACCCTAAGGCGTCGCGGTTATGACGGGACTGGTCTCCCCGCTGGAAAGGATGAGTCTAACCTCGACGTGGCTTACCCCATCGCCCGATTCGGCCAGGGCCAGAACCTCGTTAATCGGGCCCGCCCCCTCTACGCTTCGAACGAACTCGCCCAACTTGGTATTTCCGGAATAGACCCGGTAGATCGCACCGACAACAGTCACGTCGGCGGGGGGCTCGACATCGACAAGAATCTGTCCCTCACCCACTACCGAGAGGCTAGCTTTCAACTCATCAGCGTCGGCAGCACCGGGCACCACGGGAAACGTGGTCAAGGTTGTGACTTCACCGGGTTGCTGAGCTACGTTTTGACGTAAGGTCACGGCAGCAACGGACTGGCCACCACCCACCTTCACAGTAAGAGTGCCTTGCATCTCCTGGGCCTGAGCCACCACTTCAGGATTCCCCGCGAAAAACTGAGAGACAAACTGTGGCAGCTGCTGTCCAGCCCCCAGGGGAATGTTGGTCGTCGCAATGGGTGGGGCAACTATCCCGAAAGGGGAGGATCCGACCGCAGCAGAGATCGGGTTAAAAGAGGTGTCGTAAAGAGTCAGAGTCAAATCCCCACTGTCTCCGACGGTCGTCAGCGCAAGTTCGTCAGATACAGGAGGCTTCAATATAGCCAGGCCTGTGTCTACATTGCCCAGCGAGTCTACGAACACCGTAAAAGTGCTGAGGGGCGTAGTAGCGGGAACCCCTGCTTCCGACTGAACGATTCCCGAGGTCGCGTCCACCGTCGTGAAGACGGCTGTGGCCCCAACTCCTGCACCCGCCGTGACACGGGCATATCCCACGGCGATCGTTCCCTGCGGATCACCGGTTCCGGGAGTCTTTTCCGAAGTCGATTGGCCCTTTCTCAACCCGATATCAAACATGGATCCGCGGCCCAGGCTTCCCAACTCGAGCGAGAGGGGGTTGCCTGAACCATCGAAGAATTCTAGTGTAACGGTCGTGTCTGCTCCGGTGTTGACGAAAATGAACTCTGTCTGCAGAGTAAGTCCGCCGGCAGTACCATCAGCTATCTGAGGAAAGAAAAAAACCTCCTGTGCTGCGCCGCCCGGGATCGCGAACCCCGAAAAAAGAGACAATACAGTTAGAATGAGAGCGTATCGAAACATCCGCTCAGAATAGACCAATCAAGCGTTTGGTGCAACAGGAAAAGTGAAGAACAGGAACGCCGCGCTCAATCGGAAACTCACCCGAATTGCTGTCTGCCACGACTGGCTCCTGAACCAGCGAGGTGCCGAGCGCGTCCTGGCCGAGTTCTGCAGAAACCAATCGAGCCTTGCTATCTATACGCTGTTTCTCGACCCGAAAGTTCTGGGTTCGGCCTTGGACCGACATCTGGTCTACGTATCCCCTCTCCGATGGCTGCCCACGGTTCGTGCCTATTACCGTTACCTATTGCCACTCTTTCCCTACGCGATTCGAAAATTCCAGGTGCGGGACGTGGAACTTCTTATCAGCATCAGCCACTCGGTGGCAAAAGGCATCCCCCATGACCCTGAAGTGCCGCATATCTGCTATTGCCTGACTCCGATGCGTTATCTATGGGAGCCGAATCTCTATCAACCGGACCTGAAAGGTCCCCTGAGAAGGATGCTGCTAAAACTGCTCTCCCGCTCCCTCAGGAGTTGGGATACGCAGGCAAACCAGTCGGTGGACTCCTTCGTGGCGGTCTCCAGGACGGTTCAACAGCGGATTCGCAGGACCTACGGCCGAGAGTCGCGTGTCATCTACCCGTTCGTAGACCTGGACTTCTTTCGCCCCGCAACCACCAGTCGTGAGGACTTCTATCTGATTGTCTCTGGCCTGGTGCCCAACAAGCGGATCTCCCTGGCTATCGAGGCCTTCAACCGCAGCGGAAAGGCGCTACGGATCGTGGGCTCGGGGCCTCTGCTTCGTCGCCTTCGACGAATGGCTCGGCCCAACGTCCAGTTTCTGGGCTGGCAGCCTGACGACGAAGTCCGGAAGCTCTACCAGACAGCACGAGGGCTGATCTTCCCAGGACACGAGGACTTCGGCCTGGTGCCGGTGGAGGCTCAGGCCTGCGGATGCCCTGTCGTCGCCTATGGAGAGGGGGGCGTGACCGAAAGCGTAGTGGACGAGGAGACGGGCATCTTCTTTAGGGATAGCACTGCTGATTCCCTCCGGGGGGCCGTCGATTCGCTCGAGAAAAACTCTCTCCAAGAAGGGAAAATGATCCAGAACGCCAAACGTTTTTCTCGGGCCAGATTCTGGTCTGAGTGGCGTCAGTGCCTGCTGGACCTGGGACTGGACCCAGACCTGTTGCGGCAACCCGGCACTTGACGGGTCTCCTCGACTATCTCCTCCGATAGATATTGAAGCCGAGCCTGAAGTCCCCAGTCGAATCCACACCGTAGCGCCCCGGCGTGAAATCCTGAGAAGTTGATACTAGGACCGTAAAAACGTGACCGAAGGTCCTGATCCTGACACCGCCTGAGATGGCGGGATCGTCCTCCCTGAATCCGCCGAAGCCTGCGAGCCTGGGAACGTACTCTCCGATAACGGAAAAGCGTGGATGGATGGCAAAATCGCCTCCCAGACCCAGTGAAAAAGTATGATTGTCCTCCAGATTTATCCCATTTCGAGAAGCGGCTAGTGCATCCTCCCGACTGTTGAAGATCATGGTCGGAACCACATGGGTGCGCAGCCTCCCGTAGTCGAAGGACGTTGCCAACTGGAGAAAGGGCGAATAGTGCTCTTGGAAGTTATCTCGACCCTCCATCCCGCCGACAAGTGACAGGTTCCAGAAGGAACTCTCTTTGTTGTGGAGTTCATACATTCCGCTGAAGGCAATCACCGGGGAAAAGGCATCGGATTCGAGACGGGCGCGGGAAGCCGAGACCGCGATCCGGTCGGTCAGAGCGTAGGTCATCCCGAGATTGATGTTGGCCCCGAAGTCGACTCCGAACAGGTTACCGATTCCGCCCTCCTCTAGCGACCCCAGGAACCGATGTTCGATGTGGACTTCCAGGTCTCCTTTAGTGAGGTCGATGGGAATAGGTAGATGTGCAAAACGAGAGCTGGTATTCAGGCGCCGACTCGGTTTGGCCGTTTCCTGGGAAGCGACAAGAGGCGCCTCAACAGCGACGGTCCCGGAATAGGCTCCGGCGGTATAGACGTAATCTCCCTCGCTGGAACTGAGGCCGTCGGCAGCATTTCCCGAGGCGTTGAACAGGACTGCCCCGGCCGACTGTTCCGGAGCAGTCCAGTTGAAGTGGAACTCGAAGGGTCCATCCGTCACTCCAGCTCCGGTCCCTTCCGCCGTATGAGAAACGTATTGAACTCCATTCGACTCCTTGAGCTGAGTGGTCGTGTCCACTGGGACGAGTGCGCCGGCCTGCTGCCCCGAGACTGAGAATCGAGTCGATAGTTCGAATCCCCAACGCGACTGACTTGGCTGACCAATGATCACAGAAATGGGATAGGTCATCCCCGGACTGTAGATCTTCGGAACCCCGGCCAGGTGGAAAACACCCCCCAAGGTTCGTCCCTGGTTCAGTTCGAAACTACTGTGGCAGGAGTTGCAGCTCTGCTCCTGGAATCCCCCCGTCAAACTGGGCAAGGGACCGCTGGAAAAAGACCAGAGAAGAGCCGTAGACGAAAAGAAAAGAACTGAAAAGACAGTAAGACCTAGGTATTTCCGCTTCATGCAGCACTCCTTTTCCATGGTGCAAGCACAAACAAGCCTGGGGATGGCAAAGTAAGTGTACCTTTGTCGATCCTCACCGTGCTAGGAACTCATGGCCGACCGCTTGCAACCCGTGACCCGGAACTTGTAACTTGGCTAAGCTGAACCTGAATAGCGAGCAATGAGCAGTTCCATGCTAGCGCAGTCAACAGAGCCGAGAGCGACTTGAGCTGTTAGCAACATGGGGCCAAGTTCCGAGGAGCGACCGGTCAACAGCACAATCTATCAGACACTCAGCCGAAGTTTCCCGCTGAATGATCCAGGATGACCGGACTGGACTGACCGGGAACTTGATTTTCAGATCTGGGAGTAAGAAAAACGTAAACGATTGATTTGGTGAGGAATGGAAGTATCTGAGACATTTCTTACACCGAAGGGGTTATTGCGGGTAGCCCAGGGTTGCAATGCGAAGCGAGCTACCCTGGGTCAAGGTCGTTCCAAAACACGCTACCCCAAAGGGGTTATTGCGGACCGGAAACGAATTGCAACAACGCTTTCAGCGTAGAAGAAGCGGCGACTTGAACCCAGGGTAGCTCGCTTCGCATTGCAACCCTGGGCTACCCGCAATAGCGCCTTCGGCGTAGGTGATCCCTCCCGAGATCAGGTAGAGCCTCTTTCTCGAATGGGGCAGCAGCGCTGGTAGGGCCTAGGACTTCGAGAATTCGTCAGAACGTAGGCGTGGAAAATGTCTGAGTTCCTGGATCACATCACGATCGTCCTGGTGGCGACCCGAAGCGCGGGCAACATCGGTTCCACGGCTCGAGCCATGCAAAACATGGGACTCAGGAACCTGAAGCTGGTCAAACCCAGAGAGCATCTAACGCCAGATGCGTTCAAGATGGCGACCCGAGCGGTCCATCTGGTCGAACAGGCCCAAGTCTATGAGACCTTTGATCAGGCCGTCGCCGAAGAGCAGATATTGGTGGGCACTACATCGGCCAGAGAGCGCATCACCCACCACCGCTTCTACACCCCCAAACAGATCGCACCCCTGATCCGAGAATACGCAGGGACGCAGAAGGTCGCCCTCATCTTCGGCCCCGAGAACCGAGGACTGACCGATGCACAGCTGGCTCGGTGTCAGTATCTCGTAGTAGTTCCCTCTCACGGCGAGTCCCCGGTTCTGAACCTGGCCCAAACGGTCCTGCTGATGGCCTACGAAATCTACGCGCTAGACCCGGTCGAGCGGACCTCCACACCGGTCTTGGTAAGCCAGGACCAGCGCGAAGAGATGTTTGAGCACATTGAGCAAGTGCTGATCCGGATAGGCTTCTTGAGCTCCTCGAGTCCAGGACCGATCATGAAGTCAATCAGGCGCTTTCTGGGCAAGGCAGAGTTGACTGCACGGGACGTAAAAATCGTCAGAGGCATCATGAGTCAGATGGAGTGGTACTCGCAGCAGGGACACAAGCTCTCGGCGAAACGGGTCCAGAAACCGTGAGGGAAAGGCTCCAAGATGCTTGGGAGAACTCTAAGACTTAAGCGTGCCGCGTTGTGAACAGAATTACTCGGCTGTTGACTGCTCTGGACGAAGGTTCGTTCGGGACCGTCACCCGTTCTTCTTTTTATTCAGTTCTATGTTGAAGCTGATAGATACTCGGGCCGTCTCAGATTTATTCTGATCGACGAAGTGTTCGAGCCAACCCGGGAAGAGGAGAAGCATGCCTTCCTCGGGCTTGAAGGTGTGGTCTTCAACCGATATAGGACTGTTGTTGATCGAGTTGGGTTCGGTCACGGTTCTGACTTTTCGATCATCGACGAATCGGATATCACCGGAGTTCTCAGGCACCCGAACGTAGTAGACCCCGCTCAGATGGGCCGGAGCGTGATTGTGGTGCATATTGTATTCGTTCGTTTTGTTCACGTTCGCCCAGTATTCATCTGCCCGCAGCTCGTTCCTTTGTAGATCCCAACCGTAATCTTCAGCAGCCTCATGCGCCTTTTCCAATGCGGTCTTCAGAACAAACATGATCCCCGGGGCCCGGTCCAATGGAATGAAAGTATCCTCGCTCCTCGATGTTAGCGAGTCTCCAAAAGAGAGCCGATTCTCCTCCTTGTAGGCCTCCCAATCAAACGACATCACGTCGCCGAACAACTTGTCATTGAATTCTTCGCAGTCCTCGAAGTGGTATTCCCAGATTGGAGTCGGGAAGAGAAGGTGATAGGTCCTATTTCGTAGCTGCATGCCGTGGTGGGCTTGGCGGTCGGCTGGACCGGACGGGCTCTTATCTCAGGCGCAACCGCCCTCGACGCTTTCCAGCAGGCCCAGTTCGTCTAATTGCCTTGTGAGAGCTGTGACGTCCAGATGAGCCCGTTCGGAATCGATTTCGAATTTGGACGCGACCTGGTGGGCGATATCCTGCAGAGTGGACTTTCCGTCGCAGCAATCCCAGACGAAACTGGCGGTCTGATTGAGTTGATGCATCAGACCGCGAGTCTCGTCCTCGACTACGTATTCACCTTCAATCGACTGAACCTTCAGGCCACTTCGACGACGAAGGTAGGTCTGGCGCTCGGGCTTCTCCGTGTCGTCAGAAGGCATACCCCGGCACCACGGAACTAGGGCTCAGTGTTGCAAGCGCCTATCGTATCTCCGTGCCCCATATGTCCTTCCACAGCGGTATCCGGGACAGTCAAGGTCTGCTCCGCCGTCGGACCAGACTGATGGCACAGTGTCACATCGGCGTCGGGAGGTCCATTGCCACCCTTCTTTTTACTTCCCTTTTTCTTATTCGCCTTTCTTATTCGCCGACACAGTCAGACCAGAGTAGTCCGGAAGAATCGCCAGCGTCAGAACTGCAGGGGCCACGTAGAGCACCTTTTTCAGAAGTTCACGCCGACCTGTCTGTTCTTTCGCATTTTCAACCATCTTGTTTCCCTCCGTTTTAGAACGTCTCAGTGTGGGCAGGATCCTATTGTCGCAGCCTACTCCTGTCAAGAACGAATTGTTGAAATCCCGACAGACGTGACCGGGACGCTCTCTCGATTCCTGCTAACTGCACTGAAAGCGACGTCTTCAGCGCAATCCATTCAGCCCGGCCGAATGGCGCCGAGAGGAGTTCCTGAATCTTGCGACCATCGTGTCAAGCAGTGCCGGATCTTTGTCGGCAAGGTTTCGGGTCTCCTCCGGGTCCGCCTCCAGGTCAAAGAGAAGATAGGTACCCGCACTCCGATCGAAAATCAGCTTGTATCGAAACTCAGAGAGGATGCCTTGGAGATCAAAGTGGGTGGCCAGGTGCAGCTCGCGCTTCCGATACCCTTCGAGGATCTCTTCCCCGCTTTCCCCCATCATGATCGGAACCAAGCTACGTCCTGGAAAATCAATGCTTCCCTCTCGGCTGAGACGTCTCACCCCAGCGAGCTCCATCAGCGTGGGGACGATATCAAACTGCAGCACCGGTGCCTCAGACCTCACACCACGCTGCATTCCGGGCATCTTGATGATCAGAGGGACGGCCAGCGCGGGTCGGTAAAGGTGGACGATGTGCCCACCGTGTCCATGCTGGTACCACTGCCGGCCATGATCTCCAACCACAATGATCAGTGTCTGCTCGTACAGGTTCTCGTCCTTAAGCTTATCCAGAATCTGGCCAACTTGGCCATCCACCCGCGAGACCAGATGAAGATAGAGCCGGTATCGGTCGTCCTCGTGCCCATTCGGCAGGACCCCGTCGGTTTCAAAAACCTCCAGTCCTTCCCCGAAGCCCAGCTCCCTCGCTCGATTCAACGGAGTCCGGTGCCAGGGCTCGTGGCTGTCGTTCATGTGTTCACTGATGAAGAACCTCTTTGCTGGATCGAGGTGCTCGATGAACTCGAGTATCCGTTGATTGCGCTTGTCGCCCCGCCATATTCCCTTGCCGTGCTCATCCCTGGTGACAAAACTGGAGAATCGATCGGTTGTCTTCCAAGCATCCCCAACTAGATCCCGCGGGACTAGCAGGCTCTCAAACGGGTCCATGTTCGGGTGGCACCATTGGCTGATCCGGGTCAATCTGAGGATCTTGTAGATGTTGCTGTAGCGTCCGTAGCGATCCCCGAAGTCCGGGTCGTAGTAATGAGGATCGCCGAAGCGTAGATACCGGCCGCTAAAGACAGCGATCCACCCCTCCCAGGTGGCTGGATAGTAGCCGAGACAGTTGCTGAAGAAGGCGCCGTCCGAAGCCAACGAGTCGAGATGAGGAGTTGCCTGCAGCGGTCTGCCCTGAGTGTCTACGGGGTGACGCAGTCCGTATGCCGAAATCGCCTGGGGCGCTATTCCTTCGAGGAAGAGAAGAACCACACTGGGAAACGACCCGGCCTTTTCTGCCGTGTGAACGAGAAAGTCGTCTGCAGGTGCGAGAACCCTTCTCGGCTGGACGACTCCATCTGGGATCACATCAGGATTGAAGTCATCCGAATCCGGGCCGTGCAGCACAGCTGCGTAACCGTCGCGATCCCAGTCAAGAAGCCAGTGTAAAAAGCGTAATTCGAACTCGTGCTGTGAGTTGTACTCGCTTGCTCTGGCGAACACGTTTTGGCTGATTCGTCCCCAGCCCCAAAGAGGCCAAGACGAGAAGACCAAACAGATCAGAAGCAGTCCAAAGGGGACCATATTTCGTACGATTCCGAGGGAGCTATGCCGCGTTCGATCCTCCTTTCGACGACCCAGGAAGCGCAATGCCAGATAGCACAGGAATGCAGTCAGTAATGCTAGGAAGACTCGGAAGGAGGGAAACTGGGCAACCTCGAGCATTCCCCGCCAATCGGGAAAGTCATACCAACGGATGGCCCAGCTGACTGCCCAGCTCGCAGCCGCTATAGATCCAGCTGAGGCATAGATCAGGACGAAATAGTTCACCCAGGGATTGGGCCGACGGACGAGACGCAAGAGAGGGTAAAAGGGAAAGAGAAGAAGATTCCAGAGAGCGAACTCGGATCGTCTCGGATACGGTAGCCGGTGGTCCGGTTGCGTTGTCCCTTGATAAATCTCATCGAAATCTGACTTCATCAAGAGGCCACTTACAAATACCAGAGGTGTCAGACCGACAAAAGCCAGACCCAGCACCTGGACGGGAAAGATCCATGCCTGATGGGCTTCAATCTCGGGCAGGATCCGAGTCTGCCACGGGACCAGTGCGACACCCACCCAGGTGAGGCTGAGCAGAATTGACTGTCGGCGAATCTCGACCTGGTTGCCATGGCTTTGATCCGCCTGGCCCAGCCAACGAAAACCGATACAGCAGAGGACACCGCCTGATGCACAGATTGCTGCGAATAAGGCTGAGGTTGAGTAGAGCACAAGATTCAGCTGGGAGGTTTCGAACTCGCGAAGGACGAGTCCTAGATCAAAACCACCTAAACGGTCGCTATCGAAGAAACTGCCGTGATCCCAGAACGCCCGTAGACCAACCGCGAAGAAACACAGCATGAAGACTCGGATCAGGTGTTCCCTGGTTCCACCTTCTGTCTGAGTCGGTGGCAGAGAGCGAGACCCTTCCGCTGAGCCTCCGATCCCAAGTACGAGAAGACCGGCTGTGAGTGCGAAGGCGGGTATCTGGAGCCAGTCGCCAAGGCTGGGAGCCGCGACGATGGGCTCACCCGATTGATCGAAGCTGTAGCGATTGTTGAATACTACCAGAACCACGAGGAGGAGTTCAGAGAGGCACCAGGCCAGGCGCCGACGTAGTTGCACCAATGGGTAGGCGACACAGGCAACGAGTAAAACTAAAGCAACAGCCGACCAGTAGATGGCCCCATAGTTGAGATCAAAGATCCGAAGAATAGGAACATCGTCGAAGTCGATTGTTTGAGCCACACCCGACGTCTTCAAGCTGCGGAAAGCGCCTAGGCCTCCAACAGCCAGACAAACAGCCAACCAACCCCATGCTATGAGATACCAACGAACCAACAAAGCTCCACCCCCGCTGGGCCAGAATTATCCCACGGGCGGTGATCGAGAGCATATCCGGATGTCGCGAGAACCTGGAGAGTTTCCGCCGAGGGTGGAAGATCGAGAGCTGTACGGTGTCCCTTTTGTGGGCTTCTCCCGAGTTCCCCTGAGTTGTCAGCAGAATGTTGGGAAATGGCCGCTCTAAAGTTTCTTCGGGAAGCCGGTGTCGTCAGAACCTTCTGATTCCAAAGAGCAATCCTCGTTCACTTCCTAATCTGGTCTCTGGTAGAGCTTGGCTCAGACTCCATCTTCATCAGGACCAATCCAGTCAACAGCTTGGGATAAAAATCGGTCGACTTCTGGGGCATTTTCTCGCCCCTCTCGGAGAGCTCACGGACCTGGTTCAGACGCGTGGGGTTGAGGAGAAAGCCCAGCTGATACCTTCCCTGACTCACTCCCCTGATAAGCTCCAGGCGATCGCGAAAATAGTCGACGTATTTCTGGCTGGCCACCTCCTCGGGGCCGATCCCCAGATAGGCCTTTAGGATTCCCTCATGCAGAATATTGACATCCAGACCCCGGGCGGGGCCGTTCAGATCGGACATGAAGGATCTGTTGTCCAGCATCTCTCCTCTTAGACGCAGGAGGTGGATGCGCCCAGCAGAACCGGTCACCAGCGCCAGGCAGTGGCCTCCTTTTTCCATCTCGGCATCCAATTCAGCTACATCTTCCAGAGGCTGCACGTGGAAGTTCTGAGACAGGTCGCCGAGCAGTTTCTCTGCATCGAGCTCAGGTAGATTCCTCAGGCCACGATGCGTAGCCAGGATCTTGAGGGAAGGGCTTTCCATGTTGAAGAGCGCAATCATCCTCTTATCGAAACTCTCCGGTGCGGTCTCTCTCAAGCCCTGTTCCAGACATTCCTGCTGAAACAAGACCGAGGTCTGGAAACGATGGTGGCCGTCGGCGATATAGAATCTACTCTCTTCGAGGCCATCACTGATCTGATCCTGAATGGATTGATCCACCAGACACCAGAGGCGGTGCATCACACCATCCTCATCCACAACCTGGATCTCAGGTTCCTCTCCTTCAATAGCCTGCGACAGGATTTTGTCCACTCCCATCGACGGTTGCGAGTGAAGCATGAAGATGAGACCTTCGTTGGAGAGGGTGTGCCGGATCAGCTCGAGTCGATCCTGTAAGGGAGCTTGCAACACTCTCTCGTGCCCTCTCACTGTGAGGTTGGAATCGCCAAGGGAGGTGAGACAGATAAAGCCCAGTCGTGAGACGCGACTTCCATCCAGATCGAAAACCTGTTCGTAGGGATAGAAACAGGACTCCCCGTCCTGCTTCAATACCCCATCATCAATCCAATTCAGAAGATGCTCTCGGGCCTCCTCGTAGTTGGCATTCTTGATCACCCTGGCAATATTGTGAGGATGCCGTCGCAGGTACTCCTCCAGCATTGACGGGGTAATCTTATCGTAGGGCTGGGTCACCACATCCTCTAGTGGTCCAACCCGGCTGGAGTCGTAACGGTAGCCTCTGAATGGAAAGATTCGTCCCATGGAGTCGATTCTATATAATGGGCCACCGAGATGCTACGCGGCCCAGGGATGTCCTTGACCCGCTAGCCGTTTTCTGCTGAAGCGCAGGAGGATCGCTTGCGTAGTGCCGACACCCTGGCTCGAGACTATCCAATCTCCATCATCATCCCAGCCCACAATGCGATGCCCGAAGTGGCGCAGTGTCTCGAGGCGCTGGCGCAGAACAACCTTGCCGAGACGCAGATAATCCTGGTTGACGACGGGTCCTCGGATGGGACCTCCTCGGCACTGGACGTGCTTTCGACTCTCGATGTCCCTGCCCAGTGTATCCGGCTCGACTCTCAGGGTGGCCCGGGAGCCGCGCGCAACAGAGGCCTTGAGTCCGCACGTCATCCCTACCTGCTCTTCCTGGACGCGGACGTGGTACTGCCGGAACGAAGCCTCGACTGGCTGCGAGATAGCCTCGATCTGTATTCCCACCGGACTGAGGTAGGGGGAGTCCTGGGGACCTATGCCGATCGCCTTCCGGCCGCGAGCTTCTGGACCAATTTCAAGAACCTGAACACCTGCTTTCTGTACCGGACCACCGAGACCCTCAGTCCCTTCGTCCACACCCCTATCTTCTGTGCCCGCAAGGAGCTGATAAAGGAGGCGGGTGGATTCGACTCGGCCCTGGCCACGGCGGAGGACTTTCAACTGGGGTTGAATCTGGGAACGGCGGGGCACCGTTTTGTTATCGACCGCCGAGTTCAGGGCTGGCACTTGAAACGATACTCCTTGAAGGGGATCTTGTTGGAGGATAAACGTCGGATTCGAGACCTGCGAAGAGCCAAGCCGAAGGAAGAGCAGCGTCGATTCTACTATCGCGCACATCGGTGGAGCCGGATCGCCTCAGTCGCACTTCCTCTTCCCATCCTGGTTCTGGGTGGTCTGGGCGCCTGGGATCCGGCCGCGGCACTCGCGGCACTGATGCTGCTGGTCCTATTCTATGGTTTCAATCGCCGCTTCCTGGTGTACTGCCGGCAGCGGTTGGGGTGGAGCTTCTTTTTCGGGGCTTTTCTCTTCCTTTTCGTGGAAATGCTGTGGGCCTCGTGCTGTGTGGCGTCCAGCTTGATTCGCCGGGACTGAGGGGCTTATTGAAGGGGAGATTCTGCGTCACTCCGTGGGGAAGAGTTGTGCAGCTCGCTCCCTTCTTCGTCGTCCTCGACGGCCGGAACATGGGGTCATACTGCTAACGGGTCGATTGCAGACAAGGCGAGTCGTTCGCGGCTCTGTCGGACTTGGATTCGTAATACTGGCGGTTCACCCGTTCGCAGAACTGTTTTTCTACTACATCAATAGATGCCTTCCTCAGCAACGTGCGACGTTCAGACGTTCAGACGTGCGACGAATGCTTGCTCTGAGGAACATTCCCTTTGCGACCAGGATCGTTTAGAATCTGAGGTCTAGTTGCTCAAGAGGTTCAGCCATGAAATGGCGACTAACCACCAGCTTTTTGACCTTGTTCGGGCTCCTTCTTTCCTTTGCCGCGTCTCCCTGCCTGGGTAGATCCAGCAAGGAGAACCGCTCCGACCTGCCGAGTCCGACGGCGGGCGCTGTAGACTTCACCCGGGACATCCGACCACTGCTGGCCGAAAAGTGTTTCCAGTGCCACGGCGACGCCAAGGCAATGGGCGGCCTTCGCCTCGACACCCGGGCAGATCTATTGAGAGGAGGAGACAAGGGTCCGGTCGTTGAACCTGGAAACAGCGCCGCAAGCCGACTGATTCATATGGTTGGCGGCCTGGACGAGATGAAGATGCCGCTCCAGGGAGATCCCCTCACCGACTCCCAGGTGGGGCTGCTCCGTTCCTGGATCGATCGGGGTGTCGAGTGGCCTTCGGGTGACGGCGAGAGTGCCGATCCCTCTTCCAAGCCCCAACCGGGACACTGGTCCTTTCAACCCATTCGGCGGCCCGAAGTCCCCCGGGTCGAAGGGTCGGACTGGGTGCGCAATCCGATCGACGCTTTCGTTCTTCGACGGCTGCAGCAGGAGGGCGTTGAGCCTTCCGCCGAGGCCGATCAAGCAACCCTCGTCCGCCGTCTTTCCCTGGACCTGCTGGGATTACCTCCCAACCCAGAGTCCGAAATCGGGAACCAGGTTGGCACTTACGCCTACGAGGGGCGCGTGAATCGATTGCTCGCTTCTCCTCACTTCGGAGAGCGCTGGGGACGAAAATGGCTGGACCTGGCTCGCTACGCCGACAGCGATGGCTTCGAAAAGGACAGGATTCGGCTCCACGCGTGGCGCTATCGCGACTGGGTCATCAACGCTTACAACCGGGACTTGCCCTACGATCAGTTTCTGACGGAACAGCTTGCCGGAGATCTGCTGCCCAACGCCAGCGTTGAGCAGAGGGTCGCAACCGGCTTTCACCGCAATACCCTGACCAACACCGAGGGTGGAGTGGATCAGGAGGAATACCGGATCGAGCAGGTGATCGACCGGACCAATACCACAGGTCTGGTCTTCATGGGTCTCACAGTAGGCTGTGCGCAATGCCACTCCCACAAGTACGATCCCCTGTCGCACCGCGAGTATTACGAGTTATTTTCGTTCTTCAATACGGCAGTGGAAGAGAACATCCCGGCAGCGCTTGAAGGCGAAGTGTCCGCCTACAATCGAGCCAAGGCCGTCTGGGAAAGCAAGCACGAGGAACTTCTGTCAACCGCCGCCGAATACAGAGAGAAGCTCACCCAGACGCTTACCAAGGCAGGCGCAGGAAAGTTGACTGAGTGGGAAGAGCGACTCGAGCACAAGCCAGTTGAGTGGACTCTCCTTGACCCCGCGAGCTTTAGTTCGGCCGGAGGCGCGAACCTGACCAAGGGACAGAATTCGTCCGTCCTGGTCGGGGGCAACAATCCCAAGAATGACATCTACACAATCGTCGCTAACACAGAGCTGAAGGGCATCACCGCGGTCCGACTTGACTTGCTGAAGCATGAGTCTCTGCCCGATCACGGACCCGGGCGCGCCCAGGATGGGAACTTCGTCTTGTCCGAGTTGAAGATGCAGGACACCCGTATGAGCGATCCGACCGCTGGCGTGCGGGAACTTCCCTTCACTGGGGCCCTGGCCAGCCATTCCCAGGAAAGCTTTGATGTCTCCAATGCGATCGACGGAGACCCGAAAACGGGCTGGGGAGTGGGAGGCCCGCTGGGCCCCAACCGGAACCACCAGGCCCTTTTCATCTTGAAACAGAATGCGGGACGCAGAGATGGGGCAACACTCACCCTGACCCTGGAACATCGACAGGGCGAAGGACAGAATATTGGGGCCTTCAAGATCTCTGTCACGACGGCAGACCGCAAATCCCTGGACCAGGTTATGCCTCATCAGGTGGAGCAGGCCCTGAGCACTCCACCTGGCCGGCGCACTGAAGAACAGAGTTCCGCGATCCTTTCGCACTTTGTCAGTCAGGATCCAGGCCTGCGAGAGATTCTGGCTCTGGTAGAAGGTCATAAGAGGGCTGAACCCAAACCGCCCGGTACGCTGGGCCAGGTCCTTGCCGAAAATCCAGCCCCCCCTAAGACCCACGTGCACATCCGGGGAAACTTCCTGAGGAAGGGTGAAGAGGTAGAGCCCAGAACACCGGCGGTACTGCCGAAACTTTCCTCGCCTAGAGCCGTGCCGAACCGGCTCGATCTGGCCCAATGGCTGACCCATTCCAGCCATCCTCTCACCGCACGAGTAGAAGTTAACCGACTCTGGGAGCAGCTCTTCGGGCAGGGCCTGGTCTCAACCAGCGAGGATTTTGGTACTCGCGGCGAAAGACCGTCTCACCCTGAGCTGCTCGATTGGCTGGCTTCCGAGTTCACGCGGCGGGGTTGGAGCCGCAAGGAGATGATCAGGCTGATCGTCGGTTCCTCCACCTACCGTCAGGCCTCCCGAATACGGCCGGAGCTCGCCGACCGCGACACCAAGAACGTCCTTTTGGCCCGTCAGGGACGATTCCGGGTGGAGTCCGAGGTGACCCGAGATCTGTACCTATCTGTCGGGGGACTCCTCAACCCGCGTGTCGGAGGCCCCAGTGTCCGACCTCCATTGCCTTCCGACATCGCCAACCTGGGTTATGCCAACTCGATCAAGTGGTCAGAGAGCCAGGGACTCGAGAAGTATCGGCGCGGAATCTATATCTTCTTTCAACGAACGGTGCCCTACCCGATGCTGATGACCTTTGATAGTCCCGATTCGAATACCAGCTGTGTCAGGCGTACCCGATCCAACACTCCCCTACAGGCCCTCACCTTGCTGAACGAGCCCACCTTCGTGGAGTGTGCTCGAGCCTTCGGCAAGCGAGTAGTCGAAAACGGGCCTGGAGACGAGATAGGAAGGATTCGCTACGCCTTTCGCTTGGCTCTGGGACGAAACCCCAGTAATCGAGAAGCGGCGCTGATCTCCCAGATGCTAATCAAACAGAAGGGCCTCTTCGAGCAAGACACGGAAAGTGCCGAGAAACTCGTGGGTTACTATCAGCCCTCTATTGTGGACGCGCCTGCGGCTGCCGCCTGGGTGGTCACCGCGCGCACCCTGATGAACCTGGACGAGTTTCTGACCCGGGAGTAATGGCTTATGGACCCAATTGAGGCACGAATCATCCAATCCCGCCGTGACTTCCTGACCAGCACCGCCAGCGGACTGGGAGGAATTGCCTTAAGCGGCCTGCTGGCTCAGAGCGGCTTGTACGCGAGCCCCAGGACCAGCGAAGGAACGATCGTCAATCCGCTGTCTCCCAAACCTCCCCACTTCGCACCCAAAGCCAAGTCGTGCATCTTTCTCTTCATGGCAGGGGCGCCCAGCCAGATCGACACGTTCGACCCCAAGCCCAAGCTGATTGAAATGGATGGGCAACCCATGCCCGAGTCGATGCTGGAGAAGGTGCGCTTCGCCTTCATCCAGAAGGAGTCGGCGGTGTTGAAGGGCAGCGGCGTCAAATTCAAGAAGCACGGCGACTGCGGAATGGAAATCTCCGACTACCTTCCCCACATTGCGACTTGCGCCGACGACATCGCGCTGATTCGGTCGATGCATACCGAAACCTTCAACCACCATCCGGGACAGCTCATGATGAACACGGGCGTGCCCACCTTTGGCCGTCCCTCCATGGGTTCCTGGCTCAACTATGGACTGGGCAGCACTTCGGAGAATCTCCCAGGGTACGTCGTCTTGACCGCGGGACGGGGAGCCAGCGGCGGAGCCTCGAACTGGTCGAGCGGGTTCCTACCTTCTACCTACCAGGGGGTCCTGTTTCGCAATCAGGGTGATCCGGTCCTCAACCTGGCCAACCCGGAGGGCTTGCCCCACGAGTGTCAGCGCCAGAGCCTCGACACACTGCGTCAGCTCAACGAAGAACACCATCGTCTGGCCCGGGACCCTGAGATCCTGGCGCGAATCGCAGCCTACGAGTTGGCCTATCGAATGCAATCGGCAGCGCCCGAGCTGATCGATCTTTCCGGCGAGGACGAGAAGACCCTTGAGAGCTACGGAGTCAACCGTACCGAAGAAGAGGTAAAGACTCGTGGATACCGTAAGGGGGTCTTTTCGACCTACTCTCGCAACTGCCTGCTGGCGCGCCGTCTGGTCGAGCGTGGAGTTCGCTTCGTCAATATCTATCACGCTTCCTGGGACCACCACAGCGAATTGGACAAAGGTCTCTCCTTCAACTGTATGATGGCCGACCAGCCGGTTGCAGCCCTGATCAAGGATCTAAAGCAGAGGGGTATGCTGGATGAAACCCTGGTCATCTGGGGAGCCGAGTTTGGACGAACACCTTTGG
Source organism: Acidobacteriota bacterium (assembly GCA_047514575.1). Taxonomy (GTDB): domain Bacteria; phylum Acidobacteriota; class UBA6911; order RPQK01; family JAJDTT01; genus CAUZIZ01. Next base: position 18,052 of record JAKZYH010000034.1, read on the forward strand.
GGGAGAATCGGGTAGGCCGAGATTCCAACACCGGCCGCGACCACCACCCCTATGCC
>JAKZYH010000035.1:0-2625 GCA_047514575.1 Acidobacteriota bacterium
CCGCTGGAGACGCTGTTCCCTCAGTTCGTCCCAACCGGCCTTGTAACGTCCCCGATACCTGGCGATGTCCTCGGGCCAGGCCTGAAGCGGGTAATGGGGCACGTTGTGGGCGAGGTAGAGGAAGAAAGGGCGCTCCTCCTGGCCATATTGATCCAGGTAGTCGAGGGCATAATCGGTGAAGGTGTCGGTCGTATAGAAGTTCTGATCTTCGGGTGTGAAGGGATGGATCACCTTGGAGTCGATGGCAAAGCGCGCCAGCGAACCCGTGGACTTGATGCCGGGAGGGAGCTCGCCGGGTCGCTGCTCGCCGGGGTTGAAACAGTTGCAGGTCCCGTCAAGCAGCCCGAAATAGCGATCGAAGCCTCGCTCGAGCGGCATCCCATCGAGGGGCCATTTCCCGGTCATCAGGGTGCGGTAACCGGCGGACTGGAGCACTTCCGCAAGGGTGACACTGTTTTCCATTCGGCGTCCGCCAACCTGCTGAGAATAGAGCCCGCTCAGAAGAGAAGCGCGGCTCTTGTCGCAGATGGCGTTGTTGTAAAATTGGCTGAACCGGAGACCGCCAGCGGCAAGGCGGTCCAGATTTGGGGTGTGGATCTCGCCGCCGTAGCTTCCCAGATCGGAGTATCCAAGATCGTCGGCTACGATCAAGACGATATTTGGTCTCGATTCCCCCGGGAGGGGTCCGGCGCAGCCTGGTGCTAAAGCCAGGGTGAGGGCGAGGAGCGGAGCCAGCAATCCGATCGTCGAATTTTCCTTCATCATTGGATTGCTTTACTTCCAAGTCTGTCGCTGCTTGTACATCAGTATTCGATGTGTTTTTCTTAACACATCGAGAGGTCGAGAGCGACCACTTCACGATGGTCCGAAGCTGAAAAGGAGTGCCAGTCATGTCCCGGGTCGAGAGAGCCTACAGTACGCCCAATCACTGTCTCTTCTATCCGGAACCCCCCTATCAGTATGTGGGAGCGCGCTGCCTGATTGGTGTCTGGCGGGCCGAGCAGTCGGTCCTGGAAAGAGTGCTTCCAGCTCCGCTAGAGCTGACGCCGGAAAAACAGGTCATCTCCACTGTCTGTGACTACCCGCATGTCACTGGACTGGGTGGCTATCATGCATCGGCGCTCTTCATCCGAGCCCGGTTCAAGGACATTGAAGGGGCCTTTTGCTGTCACTGTTATATGGACAATGACGCCGCCGTGGCAGCGGGCCGCGAGATCTGGGGGTTTCCCAAGAAGTTGGCTCGGGTCCAGCTATCGGAATCGGGAGAGATCATGCGGGGCGTGGTAGAGCGGGGAAACATACGGATCATGAGCTTCAGCATGAATCTTCTGAAAGAAGCAGAGGCAGAGGAGTTACCTCCTCTGGGGAACCTGTTCAACTTGAAACGGATCCCCTCTCCGGAAAAGGGCGCCCCTCCTGAGGTCCACGAGTTGACATTGATTCAGTACAAGAACTTTACGACCCATCTGATTGTGGGAGGCGAAGGGACTGTTGAGTTCGAGAAGTCGCCTTCGGACCCTCTCTATATCTTTGAGCCTCTGGAGATGATGGGAGCGTTCTACGTCAAGCAGGACGTGGAACTACCCTTCGGAAAAGTCATACACCGCTATCCATGAAGCAGTTTCCCAGAGCCTCTTCCGTCTGAGGAAGGGTATCCCAAGACATGTGGAGGGAGCGGTCGGCCCGAACAGAGCCGCGATCGGGAGTGGGCCCCGGAGGAAGAATGATGGAAAACCCTGAGGAGAGGCGGATCAAACAGCCTCGGATCTCGGCTTCATGCGGATGGCTGAAGTCTTCGAGCCTGTGATTCGGCGGATCCTGGAGGGATAGTCCAGCTCTTGATTGGAGAGATCAACGATTATGAAGGTTATTCTAGCGTACGACCTGGGTGATGCCTTTGTCCAGGACCTGAGAAACAGCTTTTCCGAGGTCGATTTCCGGCCCGCTTACACTGTTGAGGAACAGCTTCGGGAAGCCCCCGACGCCGAAGTCCAGTTCGGGTTGATGAGCGGCGAGGTTTTCCGGGCGGCCAAGAAGCTGCGCTGGTTTCACTTCATCGGCATTGGATTTGATGTCGTCCTCAAAGGGGCTCCGGGGCTGGTCGAGAGCGAAGTGGTGATGACCAATGCCCGGGAGACCCATGTCATTGCCATGGCGGACCACGCCCTGGCAATGGTGCTGGCCTTCGCCCACCGGGTTCCCGACCTTGTTGAGGATCGGAGGGCGCACCGCTGGGATACCAATAAATACCAGGGCGCCATGCGGGAGTTGGCGGGGACCACTATGGGGGTCCTGGCCATGGGCGATATTGGTCAGGCCGTGGCCAGGCGCGCCAGCGGCTTCGACATGAAGGTGTACGGGATCGATGTCCTTCAGATGGACCCTCCTGAAGGGGTGGAGGAAGTCTGGGGACCGGAGCGTCTTGACGAGGTTCTGGCCATCTCCGACTGGTTTGTAGTGACTGCCCCCCTGATCGATTCCACCAGAGGACTTCTGGATCGACAGCGACTAGCAAGGCTCAAGCGGGGAGCCTATGTGATCGTGGTTTCGCGTGGGGGAATTGTGCTGGAAGATGCCCTGGCGGAGGCCCTCAGCGCTGGCCACGTTGCCGGCGCAGCTCTGGAT
>JAKZYH010000036.1:0-8392 GCA_047514575.1 Acidobacteriota bacterium
GCTATTACCGCTTCCAGAGTCGCCTCGACAAGAGGATTGCCTGGCCCCTCCCAGTATTGCACCTCGAGGGTCAACGTCTCTGTATCACTCGCATTCACGATTGCGATTCCCGTGCCTGGGTCAGAGGACCTTGGCAAGAGCACAGGAATTTCAGCTCGCTGAATTGGATTGGAGACTCCCAAGTAATGTGTTTTCCCAACCAATCGATCCGTGACGGGATCAAGAACCTTGATCCTTTGAAACACTCTCACATTCTCGTTAGAGCGCAGGATTCCCCACCCAACAAACATTGATCCCACCAGCTTACCGGACCTCGTAGGTCCTGGCGGGAAGTCTTCAGGGGACCCAGGATCCTTCGATCGCGCCTCATTGGTAGTCGTACTAGGTTCTTGGTGAACGCCTCGCAAGAATGTGCTAGGCTCTGGCCAACCGGCTTGAGACTTCTTAGCCGACGCGAACGTCCGAACCACGTTGATTTTCACCCGCCTGAATCGTGGCGACCGGGGCGTCAGGAGTCCGGTAGACAGTCTGTGATGAAGAATGTAGCTGCGTATACGCACTGAAGTGAAATGTGAAGATCCCGAACGCAGACAAGGCAGAGGTCCCGGAAGATAAGCTTCGAGGATACCTGCTCTCGACAGCCCATGCGGTTGGCCGCTTCAAGGCTCGGTTTTTCGCAAGCCTGGGTTTCACGACCGGCACCTGGGAGGAGCTGCATGCTCGTCTTCGAGAGTTCGCTGAGGATGACGCGGAACTTGGACCAACCACGGAATATGGCCAGAAATACCTTGTTTTCGGCCGCTTGGAAGGGCCGGCGGGCGCTGCTGATGTGGTGACCGTCTGGATCGTATTAGAGGGAGACGACACACCACGGCTTGTGACTGTGTATCCTAGGTAACCATGGTCTACTCACCGCTCGACACGGTTGTGCTGGCCAGGGACCTACCTGAGCACGATCTCCGCTCCGGCGATCTCGGTGCCGTCGTGGAAACCTATGCACCCGACGGTCTGGAAGTTGAGTTCGTCACGGCGGCCGGCCGAACCAAAGCTCTCGTGACCCTGAAGCCCCGAGATGTCCGTCCGATAGCCGAATCTGATCTCATTGCAGTGCGCTCCCTCGAGCGTTCTGCTTAGACCAGCTGGTGTATAACAAGCCGCTGCAGCCGGCGAGCGGCTCGGACGCGGATGTGCTCTGGACGACTGTGATCGCCGCCCGCGGCTGAGCGGCCAACCGTTAGACGCAACTGAAGGTTACCCGGTTCTCAGGGTTCCTCGGCCACTAGGAAAAGGAACTTCATCTTGTACGGATAGGCTCCAGGAAAGGACGGATGCTTGTCTGGTAAGTCCATTGCTGCTTTCGGAAGGACCGACGTAAAATCGGTGGAACAGTACGTGGAATGCGTGCTGAAGGATACCCAAGACTGGCGTCTAATCCCTGATTGTTCGCCTTGGTTCCGCGGTCAGGCAGACAGTTCAAAACCGCCGTTGTCTAGCATTATGCGACGTGGGATCCGAATTCGGGAACGGGACATAGTTGAACGGTTCCAGAAGTTGGCGCCGATGTTCGGCAAAACGCCTCCCCGCGAGATGCAGGATGAATGGCTCTACCTAATGCAGCACGTTGGCGTCCCCACGCGGTTGTTGGATTGGAGCGAGGGAGCATTGATCGGACTCTACTTCGCGGTTCAGGGTGCCGAGAGAAAGTCCGACGCCTGGGTGTGGGTTCTTCATCCTCTCGAACTTAACTGCGCTACGCTCGAGGTAGAAATCTTTCCGGATGCCAAACATCCCGCCTTTGTGGCACGATGCAACCTTTCCTTCGACGCGTCCCATCGCGCCCACAGTGACATCCGTTGGCCGATAGCTATCATCCCCACCTACACACATCCTCGAATGAAATCACAACGCGGGTGTTTCACCTTACACGGATCGGAAGAACATGATTTTGAGAGAATTGCACGCGAGACCGGACTCGAAGACAATGGCTTCTTTAGGAAGTACCGAATCCCATCAGACTGCACCGGAAAGATGCTCCACGACCTCAGGCTGTTGGGGATCACACACTCTACACTCTTTCCGGATCATGATGGTCTTGCAACGGACCTTAAGAACGCCTTTCGCGAAGAACGCGAAAGCGGTAGGCGAAGTGCCGTCTAACAATAGGATCGAAAAGACGCTCCTGATGTCGCGCTTCTCATCCGAAGCACGTTCGCCTGAAAGATAGCCAGGCGGTGAGGTTGTCATGGCACGAAAGAAAGAAGGCACACAATTCCTTCACCACTTCGGTCCGTTACTTGATGCCCTCCGGGACCTTGGTGGCTCCGCGACGCCCGATGAAGCAACGGACAAGGTTGCAGACTTGTCTGGTGTCTCAGAGAAGCAACTCAACGAAACACTTCCGTCTGGAGGTCCACGGGTTAAGAACCAAGTCGCATGGGCACGCTTCTACCTGAAGCGTGAGGGCCTACTCGATTCCTCCAAGCGAGCAATCTGGAGCCTGACCGACAAGGGCTCCAAGACTCACCTCACCTACGCAGATGCGCGGGAGATGTTCAAGAGGCAGGTCCAGGCCGATGCCGCCAAGCGGAGACAGAAGCGGAAGCTCGAGGACACTGACGAGGTCGAGTCAGCTGAAGATCTCGACATCTCCGCAGCCGCGAACTATCGTAACCAACTACTCGACAACCATCATGGCCCTACCTTTTTCCGGATTCGAGCGCCTTTGTCAGCGCCTTCTCCGCGAGGCCGGATTCCAGCAGGTGTCAGTAACCGGACAATCCGCAGACCATGGGATTGATGGGGAAGGGATTCTCGAAGTGAATCCCTTCGTCACCTTCAAGGTGCTGTTTCAGTGCAAACGGTATAAAGGCACTGTTGGGGCACCCGTGATCCGCGATTTCCGCGGGGCCATGCTCGGCCGGGCCGAGAAAGGAATCATCCTCACTACGGGCAGCTTCACTCAGGACGCAAGACGGGAGGCGCGCCGAGACGGTGCGCCTCCCGTTGAGCTTGTGGACGGGGACAAACTCGTGGAGATGTTTGAGAAGCTGGAACTCGGACTCACGCCCCGAACTACCTTTGACGTTGACGAGAAGTTCTTCGATGAATTCAACAAGTGAGGAGGCGAACAAGCGCATTCAGCCGACGGCGAGGACGCCGTGGCTGATGCGCGCCGTTAGCCAATCGCCTATCTCAGATTGGGATGTGAGAAGTCAATGGACGAGACGCTGTTCAATGCCTTCCTGAGTCGCGCGAAGGACTCATGGAAGAGAATGGAAAGATACCGGCTTGCTTATACAGCTAGCAGCATAGCAACCAGTCGAAAAGCGGAGATCCTGAAGTGGCTCACGTTATCAATCGGTGTTGTCACTGGGATTAGCGCGCTTACTATATTGGTAGGGGAGTCAGGATCAAGGATCCTCACAGGCGTGGCGGGGGTGATCACAGGCACGCTGAGTCTGTCGGACAAGCTGTTTCGGTGGGAGGAGAGTTCAAACAAAACATGGGAGAAATCCAAGGTATTGGAAGACCTCCAGAGTGAACTATACCAGTTCGCAGTGGATGTCAGTGTATCTAGCTCGTCGGAAGAGCCGGGATTCTTTCTCCAAAGAATGAACGAGAGGATCAATCAAGAAACGTCTCTCAAGGTAAACATGCTCGACGAATACGACCTTCGCTCGAATGAGGCCTTGGAGGCACACGGCATAAGTAGCGTCAACTTTGCCGGCAAACCTGTACCAGTAGAACCCGAAGATGAAGGGCTCCCAGAGGACGCTGAAGGAATCGCGATCGTAGACCGGGGTGCGGTTACAGGAGGATAAGCTAGTGAGCGTGACGGTACGGCACAACGTAATTCGAAGCGTCGATGGGCGAATCAAATACAAGGTCTTTCACCCGGGGGGTAGGGAGCATTACCACCTGGGAGTTTGGATAGATGGTGACGATCGCGAACTTGACCAAATAGTGCTGGTGGAATACGAACTCCATCCCTCGTTCAGAGACAGGGTCAGGAGCTCGAAGAATCGCAAGAATGGGTTCTCTGTTACTTTTTGGACATGGGGAATGTTCAATATTCGCGTAAGAATCCATCGCCAAGGCGGACAGGCACAGGAACAGGATTACTACCTCAAGTACGAACTGCCGCCGGATGATGGAGCCTCATATGTTGAGGTCTAGGTGTTGGAACCATGATCGGCTAACAAAGCCATGCAGTCGGATTCCTGCTCCTCTGCGCTCCGCAGAAACCGCTGATGGTCCAGGTTAGGCGGCATGGGGCCAGCGCCATTGACATACCTTATTCAGTATATATACTGTATTTGGTATGTGGGAGATCTATGAGCACCGGAGAGTCGCCCGACAGCTCCAGAAACTGCCAGTAGAGATCCTGAAACGGTACGAGAAATGGAAGGACATCGTCGCCATTTCGGGGCCGCAAGGCCTGCGCCTCATCCGTGGGTTCAACGATGAGAACCTCTCTGGTGAATGGAAAGGCCATCGATCGTCGAGGTTGGGCAAGCAGTACCGTGTGATCTATCAAATCGAACGTGATGTTATCCGAGTAGAAATGGTTAGCGTTACGCCGCACGACTATCGGAGGAGATAGGGATGGGCAGCTACCGAAAAGCGAAGCGACAAATCGCGGTGTCTCCCGGCGAATCCGTTAGGATCATCCGTGAGTTGCAGGAGATGAGTCAGAATGAGCTCGCGGCCGCCTCCGGGATTCCTCAGTCGACGATCTCTGCGATTGAACGGGAGCGGATCAATCTGGGTGTCGAACGTGCCAAGCAGCTGGCAAGGGCGCTAAAGTGTCATCCTGCTGTGTTGGTGTTTCCTAGCTGGGACGTTGAACAGGAGTCAGCCGCCTAACAACTGACTGCAGCGGACCGTGACGGATAAAGTACTGGTTTTGATGTGTGGTCGTTCGGCCGCTGAGCCGGGACGTTAGGCAGCATAACCAAGCTGGGAGATAAGTCCTTGAAGACGAGAGAAGAACTTGAGCGGGAATCACGTCGTCAAGTTGTACAACCTGCAACGAGAAGTAGCGGCGGAGAACAAGAAGCTCACTGCCGACCAAAAGACACTTCTTGATGGTCAGAACCAACTTGAACAGAGCCTTGAGGTAGCGAGACGGGAGGTGGTCGTGGTAAGTCGTAAGAAAAAGGAACTCGCGAAAAAGTGACTGTGCTACGAGATAGGCTATCGGAATCAGAGGATGATCCCAATAGAGCAATCTCCATTGCTCAGATAGAAAAATCACTAGATAAAATTGGGGTTGGGGTCGAGACGAACTTTTCGGCTCAACTGGATAGACTCGCGAACACTCAAGATAGCATTGAAAACAAAACCGAGGATAACTCTTCCCAGTCATCGCCTCTCCCTACAACGACGCTGATCTACGTGGGAAGCTTGTAGAATTAAAGGCGATTAACTTGAAATATGGCCTACATGTGTACCGGACAGCGGATGCCTCAGGGGTTCCTGTTTATGCAATAACACTTGGCGGGTATCTAAACAAGGCGGAGGCGAGGAGGAGAGTAGCCTATGCACGGACAAACAAAATTGCTACTGACGCGTACGTATGGAGTTCATCTCGATGGGGAGCAAACATCATAGAACAGGTCGTCCTGGAGTAATCTGATGCCCAACAGCATGCAGCTGACGATGCTCGCATGCTCCGCGTCGCAGCTGATACTCAACGTTAGTCAGACTTCATTGAGATGGCTTCAAAAGGGAGCAAGCCGGCGCAGGACTTCGCACGAGTCAACCGGATCTTGGCTGGTGCAACTCGCCAACCTCTCGGTGCTCAGGTCTCTAAGGTTCTGCGCTTCATGCTTGTGTCAGACTTGGGCGCTGACGCTGAGATCACGCCAGCGGCATTCGTGATTCGATTCGGCTGGCACCCTTCGCGGCATCGCTACTTCACCCACATCGCTCCTGGAGTCGTCTCCACCCTCATGGAATGGGCCGACATCCGCTCTGTGGAGTCAGCGGGGTCGTGGCTACTGGAAGGCCGGTCGGTTCCAGCAATGCCGAGATGGCCGCGCGCGTGGGACTTCGGTGCTCGCTGGGCATGGTTTGTTCCATCGAGTTCCAGCCTCACCATTCACGTGCGCGCCGAGTCTGAACAAGGCATGGCGACCCCACTTCCCAAGCCAATCCGCGCCAAACGACACGTCGCACACCTTCCGGAGTCACTAGCATGTCCGCACTGCGCAGTGGACTCTCGAGAGTATCGCTTCCTGACTAGTGCCGAAGCATTTGTCTGCGGCAGTTGCGGTCGCTCCTTCAAGGCTGAACTCCCCGTACTCGAGACAGCCTCGATAAAGGAAGACGGCTGACAACCGCGTGCAGCTGACAGTCACCCGCCGAGAGCAGATCGACTACCTCTCCGTTTTCGAGCGTCGTCCCCTTCAGAAGCCCAGACAATAGCTCCCCTGCAGTAGCTCCCGACGCAGGTCGGCTATCTCTTGCTGCCAGAGTCGGCGAAAGTTCCACACGTCGGCATGGTCAGGGCAGTTCCGCCGTCGCTGGCACAACCAGGGTACGCCGATTCCTAGCGGGAGTTTACGGAACCCCAATTTAGCATTTTTGCCTGCCGGAGAGTAACCCGCTGATTAGGTTGGAGTTGTGGTGTTGAGCCCCAGGCATCCCTGGGGGTCGTATTACCCTAAGAATTGTATGTTTTTCCTTGACACAGGGATGTTTGAGTGATATGTAGTACCCTACTATGTCTAGCCTCGTCGACAAACGCAAGAAGGGGCGTCTCTACACCTACTGGGTTCGATCCGCTCGCGTCAACGGTCAGCCCCGAATCGTCGAGCAAGTCTATCTGGGCCCGAAAGAACGGGTCCTGGAGGAGATCAAGACGGCCTACACCCGGGGGAAGACGCCTGGGCCCAGTCCCTTGCGCCAGCTGGAACATCGGGAGTTTGGGGCCTCGGCCCTGCTCTGGCATTGGAGTGAGCAACTGGGCTTGGCCGAGATCGTGGACCGTCACGTGCCGCCGGTGGAGGCCAAGCGTCGTACCCCGCTATCGGTGGGTCAGTATCTGGTCATCGCCGCCCTCAATCGGGCGATCCAGGGGTGCAGCAAGCGAGCCCTGTTCGAGCGCTGGTACCAGGGCAGTGTCCTGTCGCGGCTGTGGCCGGCCCGCGCCGGGCAGCTGACGAGCCAGCGCTTTTGGGATCACATGGATCAGGTCAACGCCGAGCACATCGAGGCGATTCAGCACGACCTGCTGGCCCGGGTCCAAGAGCGCTTCTCGCTGGGAGAGAAGACGCTGCTGTACGACACGACGAACTACTTCAGCTTCATCGATAGCTTCAACCAACGGAGCGAGCTGGCCCAACGGGGCCACAACAAGCAAAAGCGTCACGATTTGCGTCAAGTCTCGCTGGCGCTCTTCGAGGATGAGGCCACCGAGCTGCCCTTGTATCACCAGTGCTATGAAGGACGGCGGCCGGATGTGAGCCACTTTCAGGAGGCCTGGACCGGGATGGTGCGGGCCTGGACCCAGGGCCTGGGGCGGCAACCTCAGCAGCTGACGTTGGTCTTTGACCGAGGCAATCCCTCGAAGCAGAATCTCAAGACGCTCGAGGGTCAGATGCACTACGTGGGAGCGGTGCCTCTGGGCTGGGTGCCCGATCTCATGGAGGTGGAACTCGAGCACTACGAGAAGCTGGCCTTAGCGGGTAGCAAGCATGTGAAGGCGTATCGATGCCAACGAGAACTCTGGGGAAAGGAGCGGACCCTGCTGCTAGTGTTTAGCCCGACGCTTTACCGCAAGCAGCGGGCCTCGGTCAATGTGCAGCAGGGCAAAGTTCAAGAGCGACTCCAAGACTTGGCGGCGGCGATCGAGGCCTGGCACCAGAGCCGTCGGGGATCCGGATACCGACGCGAGTCGGTGGAGCAGAAGATCCGTCGGTGGACGGCCCGGGACCATCTGCGGGAGTTTCTGGTGTACGAACTGCAGGAGAAAGGGGGCAAGGTCGCTCGTCTGAGCTGGCACTGGGATGGCCCGACCAAGCGCCAGGTCCAGCGCCGCTATCTCGGCAAGCGGCTCCTGTTTACCGACCACTCGGACTGGGACAGTGTGCGCCTGGTGCAGCTGCACCGGCAGCTGTGGAAGAGCGAGAAGCTGTTTCGCATCAGTAAGGGGCGCCGCGGGTCTTGGTGGCCTATGTTTCATTGGACGGACAGCAAGATCCGGGTGCACGCCTTGTATTGCTACTTTGCTCTGCTGCTGCTGTCGATCCTGCAGCTGCTCCTGCGGGAGTCTGAGCTGCGGGTCAGCAGCGAGCGGCTCATCGAGAGTTTGAGCAAGATCCAGGAAACCCACGTCTTGTACACCAACGGGGCCGCCGAGCGAGTCCTCTCTGGGATGGATCCCCTC
>JAKZYH010000037.1:0-6177 GCA_047514575.1 Acidobacteriota bacterium
GGGCTGGGAATCATGCGCCCGGGACACCGCCGAAATCTGGAATCAATAGGACTTTCCTTTTCGGATCAGACCTCACCCATCCCACCTTCGCCGAGCTTCTCCAGGATGCGGTAGTGGGAGATGGTCTGGCCGATCACCGGCTGCACCATGCGATACTTTTCTTCACCGATATACAGATGCGTTGAAATGGCTCTCCACGGTCTGCCAACTTGGCACCGAAAGCATGGCCGGGTTTCGTGCGTCAAGCGCCGCGCTGTACAGGGCAATCAAGGCCCCTTCCCCGTGTCCGGCAACGCCAATTGCCAAGGCGGCTTCGCCCCCGGACGTCTTCTCACGGGTGAAGTAGTCCAGGGCAGCCAAGACTTTCTGCACCTCATAGCCGATCAGATGCCGTCCCATGAAGTAGGCCTGCCGATAAATGAACTCCCGATGCGTCTGGTTGGTCATTCGAATCCTGGGATTTCCCGACCAGGTATTCCTGCGGTTGATCAGTGTCGGCACCAGAACCCGGCAACCCGCTTCCGCCAAGAGCCGGGCGATCTGCTGTTGTAGCGGGACGTCTGGAACCAGACCGGCCACCATCTCCGGGGTCCAGTCGGCGTCGGGCACAACCACTACCTGGGCCTTTGCCACTCCGGACGGCTCCAGCAACAATCCTTCGGCGTCCACCCCTTCGAAGACTGGCCACTGGACGGCAAGGACACGGAAGTGCTTGCTCTCGGCGACCAATGGTCCACGCGCCACTGTGGAAACCAGCTTCAAATCTTCGACCGGAAGCCTGTCATCCACGGCTCCAATGCGGAGTCGAAAACGGTCCCGGTTCTCCTTGATGGAGCTCAAGTAGGCTTTCTGAGACGAATAGTCCCAACTCCAGCGCTTTTTTCTTAGCTCTGGAGACTTGCCGATCTCTCGCAGCAGAAATTGGTCGACCGACGCCAGCACTTGCAGAGACAGATCACCTGGCATCTCCAGGGGCTGGGTCATGGGCAGACCGGCGGCAAGTGAAACTGGGGCCAGCCACAATGAAATGCAAAGAGCTACAAACGGTGAGGATCGGTAGCCGGCTATGTGACAATTGGACATTTTGACGGTAGTTTTCAGCGATCCAGATGTTACAGTCCACTCGTCTTCAGGGGGACTGCATTGCCACCAGCAGAGGATGGCCCAAGGTGTCGCCGTTCGGCTGGAAGCCGTTTCCGTCTACGTCCACATAGATCGGGTTGGTGAACGCCACCGGGCGCATATGGGCTTCTTGGCTGCGACCCCATCCCTTTTCCAGGGTGCTGGACTCACCGGTGGCGACCACGATCAGATGGGCGTCCCGGGGCAAGTCGACACGGACCTGCTGTTCAAACTTGACGACACCGCTCTGGAACAACTGCCCGTGTGAAGAACGCGTGTAGTTGTGCTTCGGAAGTGGACGGCTGTTGACAAGAACTTGGACCCGGTCAATTTCAATCCAATTGGACGTCTGGACCTTAACGCGAAGCGTGACGCCGCCGGGAGAGATCAGTCTGGAACCGATCGGCAGTCCTTGATCCGTTGCCACTTCGAGAAAGGGTCCGTTCGTGATCATCATCTGTCCGGCCTTGGAGTTCCGGATCACCTCACTCGGATCGATGTCGTGGGGCTCATCGGTGGAACTGGGGACGTAGGTTCGCCATCCTCCTACGCCGCCAGACAGGCGGTCGGGACCCCAGAATACCCGGTGGGCATCGCTGACGGCGACACACCAGACGTGCCTTCCCTGGTTGAGCAATTGCAGCCAACCGAAGGTGCGATTTTCAGTCTCAACCCTCTCTCCGTTTCGCATCCGAAAGTAGGTCGGATCAGGGTTCAGAATCTCAGTGCTCCAGACCTCTGCAGCGTCGACCAGCGATTCGAAGCCGATGAACCCTCCGTCGCCGACGCCGTCAGCATCTCTGTCATTGAAGACCTCACCGACCTGAGGGTGATTGGCCTGAACCCATCGATCCGGGCCCGCGTCGAAGAGATTTCTCAGGACGATCGCGTTCAGACGGGGGTCAAACTGCCACTCCGGAGCACCGCCGTCCTGGGTCAGGGGTGTGTACTCGAGAGGGAATGAATTGAGATGTTGGCCTCTCCCTGTCAGCTCGAGGCCAACAATCGTGGACAGCTCGCGGGACAAACCCAGTCGCTCGATATAGGGACTCCAGTCGTAGATGCGGTTGTGCTCGGTGGTGGGGATGAACTCCACCTGTTCGGCCGCGCAATTGATAATGCGATCATGGGTATTGCAATGGTTGTCACCGCTGGGAGTGGAGTGCGAGTGATAATCGGTGCTGATCCAGCCGGTAGTATCCACCGTGCGAGTCAAAGTAGCCTCGATGCGGAGCTCCTTCTGTGGTTCTACTTGAACCTCTCGCTCCACCAGATCGAATTCAGGACCTCTCGTGATTCTGATCAGGTAATCGCCAGGGGGGACCTGTTGGGTGAAGGCACCGTCGTGGGTCTGATACTGGTGGTCGCAGCCGTGAGCTCGGTAAACTGTCCCGAATTCGGGCGTAGCGGTTCCCCTGATGCCGAGGAACTGAACTTTGGCGGGCGAGGGGCGACCGTTGCTGTCTCGAATCTGAAAAGACACGGCAGACGCGGGAGGCGGTGAGAGCTCGAGCGTCGTCGTCTCATCCTGAGCCACGACCAAGGAGAGGCGCTGCGCCGGCCTTCCCAGGTCGATGAGGATCCCTTCGTATTCTCCAGGGGGAAGAAGAAAGTCCAGCTCCCCCGCAGGACTGGGATACGCAGGCAACTGGACACCGTTGACGGAAACCAGCAGGGACGCGTGAAGTGCAGGCTTTCCGGCACGGTCAATCACGCTACTCTTGACCCTACCGCTGGGTCCGAGGAGACTGGAGGCCAGGCCGAAGGCCTCCAGAGGCGAGTCAGCCACTGTCAAGGCTAGGGCATAGCTCCTCTCCTGGCCCGGCTGAAGTTGGAATTTTTTTTCTAACGGTGAAGCATCTTTTCGGGAGAGAGGTGCCCAGGCATAGGCGCGCTTGTCGAAGGGGTCAATGCTGTCTCCAACTCGGATGGCGCCGGCCTGCCACACTTCCGAAAACTGGTTCAGATTCTCGTAGCCTGTCGGTGATTTCCATATCGGCAACGGCTCGATCTCTCTTGTCTGACTCGACTCGTTGCGAAAGGTCGAGAGGATCTCGAGGTGCTGCGATTCCGAGCCCAGGGAGTACACGTGTCGTGTATAGAGGCCATTACCCTTTGCCGCTGTCGTCACCGCTTCGATAGAAGCGGTATCTCCACTGGCGGTGAGGATTCTCACGTAGCTGACCTGGCCACTCTGATGCCCGGGCCGGAATGAAGTGATCTGGTCGTTGTCAGCTCCCACCAGATCAAGATCAAAGAGAGTACCAGGAATCGAGGAATCCCAATCGTGCATTATGTTTGCCCTCCGGTTGGGCAAGCCCCCGCTGACCAGAGCATGGATTCTCTGGCTGCGCAGTACAAAGTCACCGATAATCCCATCTGCCTCTTTGCCCTTCGGCAGCAAGTGGGTGTTGTGTTTTCCGATCTCTATCGCCTCTGCATGGTGGCCAGATGAAGTCAACGCGAAAGCCAGGACGACAAGGCAAAAGGCGCAGGTGATCAGGATGGATTGCGGTATCCGAAGACTCGTTCGATTTTTCAACATGTCTTCCTTCCTCACTACCCTGGAGGGTCCTTTCTTATGGCGATCAGGTGCCTGATAGCCCTGGGATGGGCTGCTACGGCCCCGGATCGAACAGATCCATCTGGCTGGGCCGCCGTTTTGGATGAGCTGGATTACGGCTTTCGCCCGGGCGTGGAAATGGCCTTGCCGTGCTTTGAGATCGTTGTAGGCAGGGACCGCAGAGCTGCGCCGAGGCCGGGGGGACGCCAAGCCAACGTCCGCCGACAAGTGGGAAAGTACCACTCGGCGAAGCCCAGGGACGTGGGTTCCAACACTTTGCGGCGAGACAGAACTGGCATGTTCCCTCCCATTCAACTCATCTGAAGGTACACTCGTACGCCCGCACCGGTGTGGCCGAGGACCCCGTAATGCTTTATCGCCGGACCGACCAAGACGTCACGATTCTATCGCAGCTAGCTGGCTCGTGAAAGACGGTGCTTCCTTGGGGGAATCTACCTGGACATCCGCTTGCTTCTTGTGACACAAAAACGATCCTCCAGCACCGCCACGGAGGCCTCCTCATAGCCTACCTATCTAGCATCAGTTATCTTCTATACTGGGGTTCAGACATCTAGGAGTAGTTTGGCTGTCGAGGAGGAATTGATTGGCTCGCAGGAGGGTGTGAGCCCGGAAGGGTAATTTGAACTCGGCCAAGTCCATCTTGCATGCATGCGACTGGCGCACGACGGTGACCTCGTGCCGGTCCACCTCGAACGCGTCCAAAACTCAAGATGATCAATCACTCGAAGGAGGCGCCGTGAGTTCCCCTACTGAAGAGCCGCAACTGACGGATCCTTCAAGTTGGGCTGGATTTACGGAACCGCGGCAGGTTGAACCTTCATGGTGTGTCTCGACAAAGTGTAGGCGGGGTTATTGAGGGTGTTTTCCATGATTTCAGGACGGCGGTTTAAGAAAAGTCTGTTGCAGCTTTCTCTGACCCTGTGGGCAGGATCGTACCTGGCCGGGGCGGATCAGTCTCATGTGGTGCTCGTCTCGATAGACGGTTTCGCAGCCTATCATCTGGAAAATGAGAAGTTGGAGCTGCCCAACATTCGGGCACTGGCCAGCGAAGGTGTCTGGGCCGAGAGTGGAGAGACGGTGTTTCCCAGTGTCACACATCCCTCCCACGCCACCATCATCACGGGTGTTTCACCCCGGATCCACGGTGTGATCGGCAACACCCTGCGAAACCGGGAGACAGGCCAGTCTTTTAGCGTCACGGAAAAATCCCACGAAGTGATCGAGGTCTCGACGCTCTTTGACGCGGCCAAACGCAGAGGGCTGACGACGGTAGCCATGTTTTGGCCCGAAACCAAGGGTGACCCGTCGGTCGATTTCAACATCATTCATGAGCACCAGCCGCCGCGCTATGATGAGCGGGGTCAACTGGATCCTATTATCGCCAGTCCCGAACTGCTGGCCGAGCTGCGTGCCGCCGATGTTCCGATCGACCTGTACTTTAAGTGGTATCCCGAGTTTGCTCTGAAAGGAGCACGCGATGTGATTCTGGCCCAGGCCACGAGTCACCTGATCCGAACGCACAAGCCCCAGCTGGTGGCTACGCTGATTTCTGCAACCGACGCTAATCAGCACCGATATGGCTCTGCACACTACCTGTCGGAGGCGGCGCTGACCATGGCAGACCACTGTGTGGGTTTGCTGAGAGCGGCGGCACGTGAGGCGGGTATTGCCGAGAGGACAACTTTTATCATTACGGCCGATCACGGTTTTCACAGTGTTGGACATGAAGTAAACCTCCATCCCTTGCTTTCCCAGGCAGGGCTCGAGGGGAAGGTGGCCCTGCACCCCAGTGGGTGGACGATGTATGTTGAGCTTACCGAGGATTTTCTGGAGGATCGCGATCAGCCTCGACTGGAGAAGTTGATGCAGTCGGTGCTGCACTTGGAGGGAGTTTCCAGGATCGTCAGACCGGAGGGGTTTCACGCTCTGGGTACGCGGCGGTACGAAGAGGATCCCCACGTTGCCGGGCACTACATGATCATCGCTGATATTGATACACATCTGGTTTCGGACACGTCGAGTTCCTCCACCACACGACGTCGAAAGAAAAGAGACTCACACGGGCACGGCTATTTGCCCAGCCATCCCAGAATGTACCCGGTCTTCGTCATTTCCGGACAAGGGGTCAGGCGTGGGAAGAGAATTGGGCACGTTCGAAACCATGACATCGCACCCACGATTGCACACTTGCTGGGTCTGGAACTGGAAAACGTGGAAGGTCGAGTCTTGAGGGAGGCCCTCTTGAAGTAGAGTGGGCTGTGCATGAGTGTGTACTAACACTGTATTCTCCTGACGCAGCCGACGACGTCGTGAATAGGAGTTTCCTTTTAGATGGAGTCCTAGGAAAAGGGATGAAGTGACCGAAAAGGGGCTGAAATGAGGTGGATGGGGAGTTTGATGAGGAGTCTGGGGGTCGAGATTGTGTGACGGGGTGGGAGCGGAAGCGAAAAGACGAAAAGACGCCGCTTGGG
>JAKZYH010000038.1:0-4732 GCA_047514575.1 Acidobacteriota bacterium
CATTTTGCTGGTCAAGCTCGAGGACCTTCTTGAAGGAATCTGTGGCATTCTGATAATCAGCCGCCTCGACCAGATTCAATCCCAGATACAGGTGGGCATCAACCAAAGCGTCATCCTGTCGAAGAACCTCCTTCAACTTCCGGGTCGATTTCTGAAAGCGGCCTTGCTCAGAATCATGAAACGCCTCCATCAGAAGGCTGTACACGCCGATCTTGTCTTTTGGGTCGGGCAACCCTTCGGGAGCCGGCCGCCTGGCTCCTCCGGCTGAGAAGCCCACATAGCCCAGGCTCCGCAGGCGCGCCATCCTTTCGGGATCTATCGCTTCCGGCTGGGGCACTCGATTCTGTACATCCTCCGAGGTGAACCTGTGGTACTCCTGCTCCAGCCTCTCTTCCAGGGAGGCAGCCATCGATCTGTTCTCTCGAACGATGTTCCGCTTTTCTTCGGGATCGGCCTCCAGATCAAAGAGCTCGGGACGAGGGGCATCTATATATTTGAAGCTCGCCGTCCGCAGCGAAAAGAGAGGACTCCACTGAAAGTGGTAATAGGGATAATAGGTCTCGCTGTGGGCCACTAGTTCCGGCTGATTCCATTTTCCTGTAATCAGGGCCAGCAGCCCCCTTCCCTGCATCTGTCTCCTGGCCTTCAAGGACACCAACTGCAGAATGGTAGGGGCGATGTCAATTCCCCGCACCTGCTGCGGGATGATCTTGCCCTTCCACTGGGAACCTGGGATCTTGACGATCAAGGGAATTCGCAGGGTCGAGTCGTAGAGGAAGAGGCCATGGCTGGCCTCACCGTGCTCTCCCAGGCTTTCCCCGTGATCACTGGTAAAGACAATCAGGCTGTCTTCATACAGTCGGTTCTCCTTCAGGAACCCGATCAGGCTTCCCACCAGCTCATCGACAAACGCCACTTCGCCGTCATAGGGCCTTGCCTGATACTGCGTTTGGTAGGGCTCGGGCGGGGCGTACGAGGTATGAGGGTCGAAGAGGTGGATCCAGGCAAAGAATCGACCACGCCCGCGGGCCCGGATCCAGGTCAGAGCTTCCTGCATTACCTGGTCGCCCCGGCGCTCCGACTCACCCCTGGCCTTCAGGTCCCAGTACAGATCGAAGCCCTGAGACAGGCCGGTGTTGCCATTCAGCACTGAAGAACCGATGAAGGCCGCAGTGTCATAGCCATCCCTCTCGAAGATCTCTGCCAGTGTCTCCTGCTCCGCTTTCAAGCGAAAGCCGGCCTGATCCCGGACTCCAGTAGCGTAGGGGTAGGTACCCGTCAGGATCGAGCAATGTGAAGGCAGGGTTAGGGGCACCTGTGCGATCGCCTGCTGGAAAAGGACGCCGTCAGCCGCCAGCCCGTCGATGCGAGGGGTGTCGATGCTCTTGTAGCCGTAGCACCGGAGCCGATCGGCCCGCAAGGTATCCACCGTGATGAGGATCACCCTTCCAGCTCGTGACGGGCGACTCGCTGACTGTGTTTGCTCTGATTTGGAGCGAGGTTCTTCCGAAAAGGGATCGGAGCAGGCGCAGAGGTGCAAAACGATGACCAGGGACAACAGCAGTGATGGAAAAGGAATCAGTTTCTTCATGGGATCGCTTCGTCGGATCGAAGCTCCCAATCGAGGCGGGCCGACATTGCAAGAGCCTTGGGGGGGAGAACCGAGGCTCAGTTAGAAGCTGCCGAAACCGTCTTCTGATGGATCTCGAAGATGTCTGTGAGCATCAGCTTCTTGTCAGAAACGAGATCGGAAATTTCGATCTGAAAGGTGTATTTTCCGGACCCGAGTCCTGCCAGAGGGACGGCGAAAAACGCATTGAGGACCGAGTTATTCTCCACTCTCTGAGGCTCCAACACTTTCTCGAAGTTGGGTACCGGCTGGCCGTCGGAAAGCACCCGGTAAGATAATCTCACGTCCGCCGCCTGAGTCGACATGTCCTGCGTCAGATTGTGTACCTCCAGGAAAACGCCTAACTGCTCCGACGCAGAGAAGGTCTTGTCGATATTCGGATAGACTTTCAGATCGTCCGTAACCACAAAGGGGTCAACAACGCTCTCACCCTCTCGAACCCGTCCGGCTCTGTCTGCCAGCATCAGCATGCCCCGCAAGTCAGGAGTCTCTCCCGGGACAATGACCAGGCTGTTCAGCGTCCCCACTCTCTTGGTCTTGCCCTCGCGGACCACGATCTGGAGCTTGTATCGACCGCCTTTGAGGGGCACTTTTCTCTGGTACAGTCGAGAGGTCTGGAGCTGAAGGGTCGGATCCTTTTTGATTTCGGCTGCTACATCGTCGTCGAACTCAAAAGCGACCCGCCCGGTGAGATTTGTCAGACGCCCATAGATGTTGGTTTCGGCCCTCCAAACGTTTTCGCTCACCAGGGCAAAGTTGTCATTGTTGATCTCGATCTCGGCGCTCAGCAAAACCAGACTCATGTCTTCATGAACCGGCGTGACGTGGGATATCAGATGCACGTCCAGCTGGCTGTAATTGACGCGCGTCTCGACCAGCGTTCGCAGATCATCGAAGCGAATCTTGGGAGGCTTCATCAGCTGGGAATACCGACTCAAGCGCTGCAGAGGCTGATCTTGAAGGCGCGAGCTCCTGATATAGGCATTGGCTGGATTGCCCAGATAGCGAGCCCGGTTGAGGTCGGTTCGGCTATAGATTCCCATCCTCTCGTATGTGGTCTCTCCCAGGCCCATCTCGAAGCCGACCTCTTTCTCGAATGAGTCGCGGGCGATGCGGAACTCGTTGCTGTTGAGACGATCCACGAACTCGATCTCGACATCCTGCCCGACGCCTTCGAGGTACCGGTACCACCAACGCTCGAAGGGAAACGTCTGCACGTTGCCCCCTCCCTCGTAGATCTCACGAGTATAGGTTCCCCCGCTGGGGTTGCTCGTGATCTGGTCAGGAGGACCAAACTTGATGTACATCTTGCCCCGATCACTCTGCCATCCCGGAAAACCGGCGGCGTACTGTTCGTTGGAGTACTTGATGCGACGATAGTGCTCCTCCTTGAACTCGTTGTAGGAAGTCCCGGGCGTCTCGTCGCGTCTTCCCCAGAACTGCTCGATGAACTGTTCCTTTTCCTCCAACGTGGTGAGACGATCGAAAACAGCTTTCTCCTCGTTGGCGATGATGTAGACGACGTCTTCTTTCAGCCATTTTGCAAAGTAGTCGATGTCTTCCTGCTTTTGTGATTGCGCGTGGCTGTATAGAGGCGCTGAACCTAATACAACGAGTCCCAGCGACAAAGCTAGCGATCGGATCATGGCTGGCATCATCTTCCTAAACCCCCTGATGTCCATCGGTCGAACTCACTACCTCAAATATATATGATACCGGGGCTCCGGGTAGAGTTCACGTCTGAGCCTGTCTAATACGAAACCTTTTTCGGAAAAGGCGGGTCTGCCGCGAAGTGGTGACCTCCCAAACCGTCGTGCACCTCGAGCCGCTAGGCTCAACAGGAAGACTTCGGCCTGAAGACCAAAGCTACTCAAGAAACCGCCTCTAACTTAGCCAAGACCGAGCATGCGGCGTGTTTCGTCTACCGTTGCCACACGCCGGCCCAGGTCGTCCGCGAGACGCACTATCCGCTTTACCAACTGGACGTTGCTCTGGGCGAGTTCTCCGCGCTGGTAGTGGATGCAGTCTTCCAGGCCGGTGCGGACATGTCCTCCCAGGAGCAAGGCCATCACGTTCACTTGGATTTCCTCCAGACCCAGGGCACAGGTCTGAAAGATACTGTCTTCCGGTAGATTCCGGACCATGTAGAGGAAGCTGTCCATGCTGGTGTTGATCCCACTTTCCTGGCCAAAAACCAACTGAACGAAATAGGGCTTGTCCAACGCGTCTCGCTGGATCAGGTAATCCAGCAGGTCGAGATGGCCGGGGTGGTAAAGGAATACCTGGGGCTTGGCACCTTTTTCTCTCAACCGATGCGCATCTCGTTCGGTGTGGTCGAATGTGGACAGGTAGACCTTACTGGGTGAGTCCCCGCCGCCAGTGTAGCTGGCTCCGCCGCGGAAAGTCATGGGGCCAGGGTTGAGGGCCATGATATCGGGTCCGGCTTCAATCGGCGCGGACTTATAGAAGTGTGCGGTTCCAGCCAATCCACTCCCTTCGATCGAGAGGTCCGCCACCCCCTGGGAGTTGTCGATCAAGATGCCCGGCGCCCGGGATCGCATCAGATCATTGATTTCACGGTAGCGATCGGCCTCGTGCGACGCCTGGCTCGGGTCCTGCGACTGACGAGCGTGGATGTGAATGATGCTAGCACCTGCCTCCAGGACGGCGGCGGCCTCGGCGGCCTGCTCTTCTGCCGTTACCGGTACCGCGGGATTCTCATCCTTCTGATGACCACCGGTTACCACCGCGCTGATAATCACCGGCGGCATCCCGTCTCGAATGTGCTGGACGTACTCTCGTTGGTTTGCGTAATCCCAGGTGCTGCTCACTTTGCCTCCTTTTCGGCCGCAAACTCCAGCGGCTTGTCTTACTCCGGAACAATCACGCCCTTGATGAAACCCTCTTTCTGGAGCTCACCACCAGCCGTGTGGACAGCCTCTTCCGCCTGCTCCAGCGAAAAGTGATGGGTCACCATCTTCTCGATTGGAAAGCGCCGTGACTCGACAATCTTGATGGCGGTTCGAACAGCGAGCGTGTCGTGACTGTTCACCCCCTGAACCCGGATCTCCTTGACTGGAATCCTGCTGGGAATGATAGAGG
>JAKZYH010000039.1:0-13945 GCA_047514575.1 Acidobacteriota bacterium
GTGCCGACCGGCTCTGGAGTCGGCAGATCCGGTCGAGGCAACCCTTCCCATACGGAACCGCAACCGGGTAGTAGGAACCTCCGTGGGAAGCGAAGTGACTCGGCGGCACGGCGCTCGGGGACTGCTCGAGGACACCATCAAGCTCCACTTCAAGGGCTCTGCCGGACAGAGCTTTGGAGCCTTTATTCCTCCAGGGATGACGATGACCTTGGAAGGCGACTCCAACGACTATATCGGGAAGGGACTCTCGGGAGGAAAGATAATCGTCCATCCAGCCGCCAGGTCCAGGTTCTTGGCAGAAGAGAACGTCATTATCGGCAACGTGGCCTTCTACGGAGCCACCGCCGGCGAAGCCTACATCAGAGGGATCGCGGGAGAGCGGTTCTGTGTCCGCAATAGCGGCGTCAAGGCAGTGGTCGAGGCGGTGGGCGATCACGCCTGCGAGTACATGACCGGGGGCTGCGTGGTGGTACTGGGTCCGACCGGCCGCAACTTCGCAGCAGGTATGTCCGGTGGTATCGCCTTTGTCCTCGATCAGACCGGTGACTTTGCCTCCAACTGTAACCAGGCGATGGTCGAACTCTTTCCTCTCGAAGATCCGGAAGACCTGAGAACCGTCACCAGTATGCTCGAGAGGCACGTCTCCTATACGGACAGCGAAGTTGGCCGGCGCGTGCTTGCCTCCTGGGAGAGTCTGGTGCCCAAGTTTGTCAAGGTCTATCCAACCGACTACCGCAGGGTCATCGAAGCCCAGAACCGAGTGCTGGAGAGGGGCTTGCCCGAAGAAGAAATGGCTATGGCAGCCTTCCAACTGAACGCGGGTGACGCGGCCCGCGTCGACGGACAGTAGAGAAGTTTCAATGAGCGTAGCGGCGAATGTTCCGGTCCGGAAACACAGGGACGTGATCGATGGGTAAGGCAAAGGGATTCCTCGAGTATCCTCGAGAGCTCCCGGACAGCCATCCTGCACAGGATCGCATCCAGCATTGGCAGGAGTTCCACGACCACATCCCAGACGAAAAGCTTCGGCAGCAGGGAGCACGCTGCATGGGATGCGGAGTGCCCTTCTGTCACACTGGCGAGCTCCTGTCAGGGATGGCCAGCGGCTGCCCCATTCACAATCTCATCCCGGAGTGGAACGATCTCGTCTATCGAGGCCTGTGGCGCCAGGCACTGGATCGTCTGCACAAAACCAACAACTTTCCCGAGTTCACGGGGCGGGTCTGTCCTGCCCCCTGTGAGGGCTCGTGTGTACTGGAACCCACCGGTTCCCCCGTCACCATCAAGAGCATCGAGGCGGCCATCATCGATCGCGGCTTCGCCGAAGGCTGGGTCTCGGCACAACCGCCCCGGTTCCGAACCGGAAGAAGGGTGGCTATCGTGGGCTCCGGGCCCGCCGGCTTGGCTTGTGCTGACCAATTGAATCGGGCGGGCCACACCGCCATGGTGTTCGAGCGCGACGACCGGATTGGAGGACTGCTGGTCTACGGAATCCCAAACATGAAACTAGACAAAGAGATCGTACAGCGCCGAGTCGAACTCATGGAGGAGGAAGGGGTACGGTTTCTGACCCACACTGAGGTGGGCAGAGACTACTCAGCAGAGAAGCTCTTGAAAAACTTCGACGCCGTAGTGCTCTGTACTGGAGCAACCAAGCCCAGAGACCTTCCCATTCCGGGCCGGCAGCTCACGGGCGTCCACTTTGCGATGGAGTACCTGCACGCCAACACAAGAAGCCTGCTCTCAGGGCGCCACTCCGTAACCGACTACATCTCGGCCCAGGACAAGGACGTGATCGTCATAGGAGGAGGCGATACCGGTACCGACTGTGTCGGCACCGCCATACGCCAAGGCTGCACAAGTCTGGCCCAATTCGAGATCCTGCCTCGGCCCCCCGATAAGCGAGCCCCCGACAATCCCTGGCCCGAGTGGCCCAAAGTCTACCGTATGGACTACGGTCAAGAGGAAGCCTCAGCCGTATTCGGCGAAGACCCCAGGACCTTCTCGATCGTGACCAAGAAGCTGGTGGGCGACTCCGCCGACCGGGTAAGGGAAGTACACACCGTCGGAGTGGAATGGTCGCAAACCAACGGAAGCTGGGCTTCGCAGGAAATTCCGGGTACTGAAAGAGTCTGGCAAACCCAGCTGGTCCTGCTGGCCCTGGGCTTTCTTGGACCCGAAGACCAGCTCCTTCAACAGCTTGGAGTCGAGAGAGATGAACGCACCAACGCCCGGGCGGAGTATGGCAGCTACCTGACCAGCATCCCGGGGGTCTTTGCCGCAGGAGACATACGCCGCGGTCAGAGCCTGATAGTCTGGGCCATCAATGAAGGCCGGGAGGCCGCGCGCGAGTGCGACCGGTTCTTGATGGGAAGAACGGATCTACCTTGAGATACCCGATCTTCCAATATCATCCTCAGGCGGAAAGTCTATCAGGACGCCGGCGTAATAGTCCGGTGCGCCGGACAAACCCACCCCGACCGGCTTCGTGACTCCCATAGAAACCAACACCCAAGACGTGATCAACACGGGGATCGCCGTAGTCAACCTGGCGGAAAGCAACAACGGAAACTCCCATCGCAGCGACGGTGATCCAGACCCGACCGGAACAGTTCCCAACGCAACCGGTGGCTCGAACAAACTGACCGGGACTCAGGGGTCAGGAGAACGTCGTCGATTTCGACTGAAGTTGACCGCTCGATTCTAGCGCTTCCTCTTACCCTGGGACCGGATATCCCTTGTCCTGGTCCACTTCGTTCACCAGCTTCTCGCCTTTCTGGTAATGGCGAAGATTTTCGCAAAAGAGCTTCGTCAGGCGGCGCAGCCGATGTCCGGAGACACCGGCGAAGTGGGGTGTGAGGATCAGGTTGGGAGCTTCCCAGAGTGGACTCTCGGTTGGAAGCGGTTCGGTCTCGCAGACATCGATCCCTGCCCCCGCGATCTGGCCCGATTGGAGAGCCTCCAGAAGTGCGTTCTCTTCGACTATACCGCCGCGGGCAATGTTGACGAGGTAGGCTGTTGGCTTCATTTGAGCCAGTGCATCGCGGTTGATCAAGTGCCTTGACTCTGACCAGAGAGGACACGAGATCAAGACGACATCGGACATCTCCAACAAGTTGTTGAGCCGATCTATGGGCCAGAGAGATTCGACAAAGTCTGGCCTCGGTGGCTGGTGCCGATCGACGGCAACAACACGCATTCCAAAGGCAGCGGCTACCCGGGCATAGTGACTGCCGATTCCCCCTAGTCCGATGACACCGGCAACGCTGCCATCCAAGTCACCCGGTATCTGGACCTCCCAACGATGCTCTTGCTGCTGCCGTAGAAAGGTGGGTATTCGTCGAAACAACGCCAGCGTCAGCGCCCAAGCTGTCTCGGCAACCGGCGAAGAATAGAGTCCACTGGCGTTCGTAATGATAAGGCCTCGCTCTACAAGTTCCGGCGCTAGCAGTGCCTCAATGCCCGCAGAGGTGGCCTGGATCCAACGCAATTTCGTCGCCTGACGGAACACCTCCGGCGAATGAAATCCAAAGAAGATCTCGGCATCTTTCAGCTCCTCGGCAAGGTTGTCTTTCGACGCCACAACTATTTCTGCCGAGGGAGCAGCATCCTGGACTGCAGCAAGATACTCGTCCAGAGACCATGGATCATGCATCACAATTTTCATCATTTCTCTCCGTTACCCAGTCAGGCCACCGCATTAGAGAAAGTAGGATCGAAAACTATCAGCGCCCCACTACACTACTCAGCTCGCACCTTAGACGGTCGGAAGCGATTCAACCTGATGGGGCTGGCGCGCGATGAACTCCTCCGCATAGGTGGAGGCATTGATCAGTCCCCAGTAACCCTCCAGACTCTCGATACGCCGGTTGATGTACTCGGGGGTGTTGTACGATTTCCCCTGGTACTTCTGCGTAGCAAAGGCGGCCAGCGCTGCCTTCTTCTTTTCAATTACGCCTGTAATATCAACGGTATGGGTGGCCGGTAGACCTATCGTCGCCCGGGAAGTTGTCGTATCGCGCCGATCCTGAGCTCCGTAGAAGTAGATCGTGGGGATCAGATACGGATTGAGACGAGATCCCTCGAGCCAGCGCGCAGCCGTCACAACGGCCCGAAGAGATGCATCGCCGGCCGCCGGGTGGTCGTGGTGATTCATCTCGGTTTGATGATGGGTGATGAGGATGTCGGGTCGCACCTGACGGTAAAGCTCGGCCAGGCGAAGAATGGCTTCGCGCGTAGCGACGAAAGGCTCGTCGTCCATCCCCAGAAAGTGGGTTTTCTCGACCCCAACCGCAGCAGCCGCTGCTTCGAACTCGGCCTTCTTCTCGGCCTTGATCTGCTCCAGAAGTCGATTCTCCGACTCGGCGTCCAGCGCCTCCTGCTTGTCATCATAGATGCTGGGCGCGTGGGAACGCGCCCCATGCGTGACCGAAGCCACCTCGACTCTATCTCCCGCCTCGATGTGTCTCGCAATGGTCCCAGCGGCCAGATCGAAAGCGTCCGCTGGATGTGCGGTGACCACGAGTAAAGTTAACGACATCCCTCACCTCCCGATTGAAAGATTGAAATTAATATTCGCGAAGAATACTCGGTCGGAAGCGGCAAGGCAATCATGTGATTCCCGGTCAGTGGAGGCGCCATGAGGGATGGTTCAGGGTGAAACATCCGGTGGGTAATATGGAAGATAATGGAAGATCGTGCTGTTGTCCGGCTCTCTCCTCGGAACAGGGGTTCATACAGCAGACAAGTCAAGTCGTTCGCGGCTCTGTCGCACGGGCATCCCTGTCCGTGATGACCGGTCCGTGCGACGAATTCTTGAAGTCAGGTTCGCTGTCGTCTGACCTCGAAATGAATCATAATGGCACTTCTTCGTGACTTCAGAGGCTGCAACTCCAGCACACCTCGATTCTGCTACGGGATCGGCTCCCCGAACTGCCTTCGGGTTCACCGGTGGGGTGATGTGCGTGCTTCTGGTGGCGGCGACGGGAATCGCCTACTGGAATTCCTTTCCCGGAGCCTTCCACTACGACGATTACCCTCTGATGCTCCAGAATCCATACGTCACCGAAGCTTTTCCTCTAACTGCCTTTCTGGATCACTACGGTGGTCGTCCGCTGACGCTTTGGACGATGCACCAGATCTATCAGCTCTTCGGAGCCGACGCCGGACGCTACCACCTGCTCAGTGTTGTTCTTCATGCCCTGTCGTCCACTCTACTGTTCAGCTTGACCCTGCGCCTGTTCGGCCGCCTCGAGCTCTCCTTCATTGCAGCTCTGCTCTTCGCTCTTCATCCCCTGCAGAGCCAGACGGTCAACTACATCTGGTCGCAATCGGTCCTCTTGATGTCCTGCTTCTCACTGACCGCAATGCTTCTGGCCAGGCGACTTCCCTGGGCAGGATTGGTCTTCTTTCAGCTCGCCATCTGGAGTCGCGCCGACGCGCTCGCAGTGACGCCGTTCCTGATCGGGCTCAATCCCACACGATGGCGCTTGTGGACGGCGGGGGCACTCATCAACCTGGCCGCGCTAGTCTACTCGATGGTGAGCTATTCCCCCGCCGAGCTTGCCTGGAATCACGCTGACGCAGCTGGCTACTGGCTCGCACAGCCCGTTGTGTTGTGGAAGTCCCTGGGTCTGATGTTGTGGCCTCTATCGCTCAACCTGGATCACGATATTGGACGACCCGATTGGGAGACGGCAATTCTCGCAGCTGCCGCCCTCATCGGATGCTGTGCCCTGGCCTACTGGTCGAGGCGCAAGCGCTCCGTTGAGATGCTGGGATTTTTCTGGATTCTGGTGGCGTACTCTCCCTCCTGGATCATCCCCAACTCGGACCTGTTCAGTGAGAGCCGTCTCTACCTACCTTTCGCCGGCTTTTCCCTGATGGTGGGCTCGCTTCTCGTGGGAAAAGGCGATCTGAAGTCCTGGTCTTGGCGCGCCTGGGGCACAACACTGCTGCTAACCCTGTTGACAGTTCCCCTGACATTGGCCCGCAACGAAGTCTGGAAGGATGAGGTCAGTCTCTGGGAGGACGCCGCTGCCAAGAGCCCCAACAAGGCTCGGGCTCACTACAATCTGGGTGCTGCTCTGGCGCGAGGCGGTGCTCTGGACAAGGCCGAGGCCAGTTTCAGCAGAGCTCTCGAGGTGAACCCAAGCGATGACTTCGCCTATGCCGGACTGGCTTATTGTGCCGAGAGTCATCGAGATCTAGCCAAGGCCCGCGAGCTCTACCGCGCAGCCCTGCGACTGAATCCCAATAACGAGTACGCAAAGGGGGGACTTGAACGAATAGGGCCTGGGAATTAGCTTCGAAATGACCAGGAAGACTTCGGCGTTCGCAGCCAGGCTCCGGGTCCACGAGGGCTAAAGCCGCCGCTCGAGAAGGACCGTAAACGGCCCTCAGGGGAGGGAGGAGAAGCTGCTGACCCCGGCGTAAACACCGGGTCTAATACGCTGCGCGCCAGGCCGCTAAAGCGGCCTCCTAGAAAGGGCCACAATGCTGTCAAGCGTTTCGCGTCCGATCGGTGGAAATCAAAACTTCGAATATGTTTGGCTAGTCTTTCGCTAGAGCTCGAGGTGCGTCCCGATTCCCTTTTCAGAGGCACGGAGGTAGACGAGTCGAGCGGTTACCACGTCTTCCAGAGCCAGACCCAGATGAACAGAGGCGATTCGCTCCGTCTCGGACTGTCGCCCTGGTTTGTGGCCGCAGACGATCTCCGCCAGTTCCAAGGGATGCTCCGGAATACCGGCAAAGTAGCCGTCGCTTTTGTAGTACAGCAGCTGTTCGATGTCGTCCGTCACGAACGAGTCGACTGCGTGCATGGCGGCGGGGGTCAGGTAGGAGTCATAATCCAAGGTACAGACAAAAGCTCCTTCTTGAATCCAGTCTGGGAGGATCACGGGCGACGGGTTCCGCACGATTGGAGGGCCAGCAGTGACGATCACATCGGCCGCCTGCACGGCCTCCAGAGGCGAGTCGCACACTGTGCAGGGAAGATCGTACCTTTCCTGACACTCTAAGCTGAACTGTTGGGCAGATTCGGCTCTCGTCGAATAGGCCCACACTCGTTCCAGGTCCTTCAGCACCTCCATCAGGGCCTCTAGATTCGACCGACCTTGAACTCCACATCCCAGTATGGCCAACGATCGTGATGCCCCCCTAGCCAGGTAGCGTGCCGCCACGGCGGTAGCCGCTCCTGTTCTCATGGCAGTGATCCAGGTCGCGTCCATTATCGACAGGGGCAGCCCTGTAGCCGAATCATTCAGGATGATCAGACCCGAGATATAGGGTAGATCGCGCGCCGTATTTGAAGGATACCCCGCTACCCACTTGAGTCCAGCAGCCTCTGCCGGCTCAACGTAGGCAGGCATGGCATGAATGAAGGAATCCTCTCGAGTATGGATTCCCGGCTTGGGTGGCATCTCAGTCCTGCCGCTGCCCTTCGCCAGGAAGACCTCCTCGGTGGCCCTGACGATATCGGCCATGCGGAGTCCCACACTCTCGACGTCCCCACGCGACAGGTAAAGGACTCTTTCAGGACTCTTCATGGTGGCGGCCGCAAGTCATTTCCCAGGAGGGCTACCGGCCTACTGAACTTTTCCTCTACCCAGAACCTGCCACTCGGCAACCACGTCCTCGCCCTGAACCCCATAGATCTTGTCGTGCATGTTGATACAGGCACAAACATGGTTCGGAATCACCCGAACCAGGTCGCCGACTTCGAATCGGGCGGTAGCTCCATCCATACCAAGATGTCCATGCTCCTCCGAAAGATAGACAACCTCGACTTGAGGATCCTCGACAACCTGGCCGAAGCCCACATTGTCCCCTGAGAGGAGCCGATCACTCGAGAAGGTCTTGGAGCCTCCGTCGATCACGGCCCGCCCCGGAACTCGGTTGCTGACAACGGTAGCGAGTATGGAGACCGCACAGTCATCGTAGGTCGCGGCCTGGCAGCAGACCGTGTTCTTGTCGTTGAAGATATAGGTTCCCGGTCGGATCTCGGTGATTCCCTTGAACAAGTGTGAAATATAGGCCGTCGGGGTCGAGCTGGCACTCAGTATCGGCAGCGGGATCGACTCGGCCGCAAACCAGTCGACGAGATTGGACATCATCTCGTTCTCCAGATGGAGAAGACGAGTCCGCTCTTCGGGATCCTTCAGGAAGTGTCCCGGATAGATCAGAACACCCCGAAACTCGAGCGCAGGCAAATCCAGAAGCTGCTTGACCACCGACATGGAATCGGGCTGGATGGGAAGACCGCAACGCTTCATACCCGTATCAAACTCAACCAGCGTCTTCAGGGTGACTCCCGCCTTTCGTGCTCGACTAGAGATGGACCGGGCGATTTCGAGCGAATCTAGGCTGATCGTGATCTGCGCACGCTCAGCCAGAGACATCAGGCGACGCCACTTGGCCTCTCCATACAGCGGATAGGCAATCAGAACATCCTCAATGCCACTGTCGACCATGACCTCGGCTTCGCCCAGCTTGGCGGCGGTTATGCCAACCGCACCCAGCTCGATCTGGCGATGTGCCAGTTCGGGAATCTTGTGGGTCTTGATATGAGGCCTGACGCTCAGCCCGTGTTCGGCACTGTAGGTGGCCAATCGACGTAGATTCCTCTCCATGATGTCGACATCTACCAGGACAGCCGGCGTCTCGAGTTCCGTGATCTTCATACTTCGTCACACCCTGCTCGGGTCATGGCCTGCCTCGAGAAGTCAAACGCGCCCTTTTTAGGCACACTGTAAGTGGAACCGCCAGCCGACAGCGGGCAGCTATTATGATGGGATTGGCGAGAGATTGCTAGCCGATGTCCAACATCCGCTGGATGGCTCTCAGCGAAGCCCGTCGGGTCGCCTCCGGCACCTCCACCTCAAAGACCTCGAACTCCAGACTGTGGAGGATCTTATCCAGGGTGATCTTCCGCATGTGCTGACAGAAGACGTTGCAGGTCTGGACGAATTCGACTTGGGGAAACTCAGTGGCTAGATTTGCCGCCATTTCGCATTCGGTGGCCAGGTAGACACGTTCCAACTCGTGGTGCTGCTTGACGTAATTGGCCATTTGAGAGGTACTGCCACAAAAATCCGCCTCTGCCAGAACCTCGGCTCGGCATTCCCAGTGGACCAGGACCGCGGCGGTTTCGCCCCCTTTGGGGATCTTGAACTGCTTCCGGATATCCACGATGTGCTCAGCAGTGAACTTCTCATGCACTTCACAGCGACCGAATCTCTCGTCGTATTTGCCCGGATAGATCAGCTCTAGACCCGCGCCTCTACGGTCGAACTCGAGCTGCAGATTCTCGCCCATGAGAGAATCGGGGAAGAAGATGACCCTCTCAGTACGAAACTCTCGTGCGGAATGCTCCACCACTTCGAGCGCATTGGCCGAAGTGCAGCAATAGTCGGATTCGGCCTTGATGGCGGCATAGCTGTTGACGTACGTCACGACCGGGGCATCTGGATAGCGGCGCCGATAGTCCAGGACATCCTCTGCCGTGAATGGATCCGCCAGGCTGCAGCCGGCATCGAGATCTGCAATGAGCACTTTCTTTTCAGGATTCAGGATCTTGGCCGTCTCCGCCATGAACCGCACTCCGTCAAAGAGAATGATCGGCTTGTCCGACTCGGCCGCCATACGGCTCAGCGCAAGCGAGTCGCCACGCTCCTTCTCACCGGAGAGGTGGTAGATAAGCGGCTCCATGTAATTGTGTCCGAGTATCAGGACATCTTTCTGCTCACGCAGAAACAAGATCCGCTCGATCAGATCTTTTCTCCCCAAAAACTCGAGGTGCTGATCGGGTTTGGTCTGCAAGGAGCGGCTAATCCCCTCAAGGCGGGCCTTGTAGCCTTCCAAATAGGTTTGCTGCATCTCTGTACCTAGACGAGACCGTTCAGAGTTGAGCCCCTCAGAGGTCCCGGTCAACGATCTCCATCACGAACTTCTGAAGCCTGGTGGACTGTAACAGCTGAATTGTTGGCGCTCATCCACATCGGCTTCAAGTATTAAGTCCCCTAGCTCGCTAGGTCGCTACACATCCCACGCCGGGGCGCTCCGCAGTGACAAGGTCCAGTTTCACTTGAAGGCGAAGAAGTTGGACCTCCCCCTACCGCGAAGGCAGACAGCAGCTTCTCGGCATGGATGCCATGACAACTGGGACACTCCGCCTCTTCGGAGCCCCGCAGGACAATTTTCTCAAACCGGTTTTCGCAATCCAGGCAACGATACTCGAAAATCGGCATGGCCTGATTATACTCCAATTCCCCTCCCGGGGGTCCCTTGTGATCCAGCAGATCTCGAACAATCCCAAAACTCCGCCTGCGCGATGAGTCCGCGGCCGGCCGAAGCATCTGGGGAACGGGAAATGTGATTCATTTGGGAAAAGAGCCACTCGTACGCTGTAACACAGGGTGCTAGGACGAGATCGAAGCAGACTCCCTGGAAGGGACGTCCCGACGGGCATACCCCTGAAAGATCTGGCGGGGCCGCGCGATCTTCAGCTCAGGGTCCCGCTGCATCTCATCCCATTGGGCAAGCCAGCCGGCCATCCGGGCGAGCGCGAACAGTGTGGTAGACATGGAGGAGGGGAAGCCCAAAGCCTGATAAATCAGCCCCGAGTAGAAGTCCACGTTGGGATAGAGCCTCCGGGAAACGAAATAGTCGTCCTCTAGAGCGATCTCTTCCAGCTTCAAAGCTATGTCCAACAGCGGACTTGACCCAGTTTCCTGAAAGACCTGGTGGGCCAATCGCTTGATGATCTTGGCACGGGGATCGTAGTTCTTGTAGACCCGGTGCCCGAAACCCATGAGACGGAGCTCACCTTTCTTAACCCTCCTGATGTGCTCGGTAACCTTCTCTTTGGAACCGATCTCCTCCAGCATCCGAATGACGGCCTCATTGGCGCCTCCGTGCTTGGGGCCGGAAAGCGCTCCGATCGCCGCTGCTGCAGCGGAGTACGGGTCTGCCCCCGAGCTTCCCACGCTGCGCATCGCACTGGTGCTGCAGTTCTGTTCGTGGTCTGCGTGAAGGACGAAAAGGGCGTCCAAGGCCTGCTCCAATACTGGATCTACCTCGTACTGAGTCCCAGGCTGGCTGAACATCATGTAAAGAAGGTTGGCGGCATAGGACAGGCCATCCTGCGGCTGGACGAAGGCTTCACTCTTGAGTCGTCGATAGACACAGGCTACCAGGGTAGGAACCTTAGCGATCAGGCGGTGGATCTGCAGCCGGCGGACTTCCTCGGATTCGACCTGAAGACCATCGGGATAGAACATTGACAGAGCTGCCACACCCCCGGTTAGAGCCCCCATTGGGTAGACTTCGGCCGGAAGCTCCTGGATAACCTTTTCGAGCTGGGCCGGGAGCCCTACCTGCTCCTGGATCTGATCAGTCCAGTCTTGAAACTGCGTCTCGTCCGGAAGCTCCCCCAGAAGCAGCAGATAGGCTACGTGGAGGTGAGAGTAATCCTCGACCAACTGTTCGATGGGATACCCCCTGTATTCGAGGATACCCTCGTCACCATCGATATAGGTAATCTTGCTTCGGCATGAGGCCGTGGCCAAGAATCCAGGATCGTAAGTCATCAGGCCGAAGTCGTCCGGCGAAACTTTGATCTGCCGCAGATCGTTGGCTCGAATCGTTCCGTCCTCAATCGGGATTTCGTACTCTTTCCCGGTACGGTTATCCCTGATAGTGACCGTCTTTTCCGGCATCGTTTCCCTTTCTGGATCCCTGAAAGTCGTCTCTCAGCCCTTCGGAGGAAGGCATCGAATCGTACGCTGCTTCCGGAGCCTAATTAGGATAGCCAACTATTTCTGGAAACTCAATGCGTGTTAGACTTTCCCTGATGAGATGGGCTTGGGTCTTACTCCTCTCAGCTTGCCTTTTTGTCCCTGGGACGAGCCTACTCGGAAGCCGAACGCTGAAGATCTATGGAAAGGGCTTTTCCTTCTTCGTAACCGAACCGGATGGATGGATCATTGATGCCCGGTCGGCCGCACAGCTTGCCAACTTTGTCATGTACGCGGAGGGCTCTGACTGGAGGCAGACGGAGGTGATCGCGTTCGGTCGGCTGGTCAAAAGGGGGCCCGAAGAGTCCTTGCAGGAATTCGGCGAACTGGAGCTGATCCGCGTCCAGCAACATTGCCCCGAACTGAAGATCAGCGATTCGGAACTGGAGTCGACCAGCCTGCGACGTTTCTTTGCGAAATCTTGTAGGTGCCCAGGAGGAAAACAGGAGATCGTCGTATTTTGTGAGGCTCCCGGTTTTTTCGCCATTTTCGTCCTCTCATCGAACGACGGGAAGGCCCTGACTAGATCCCTCCCTCCTTTTGAAGAACTGGTCTCCTCTTTTCGCTGGTCAGGCAAAACCCAGCCGCGAGCCAACCTACATCGCTCCCCGGAATAGGTAAGGACATGCGGATCGTCATCTTGGGTGGTGGGGCGGTGGGGTCGCTGGTCGCTCGCAGACTCGTCCAGGAGAAGAACGAAGTCGTCATCGTGGAAGGCGATCCGGATCGCTGTCAGCGTCTGGAAGAGGGTCTGGACGCACGGATTGTGCAGGGCCACGCGAATAGCATCAGCACCCTGGAGCGAGCGGGGCTGCACGAGGCAGACATGCTGATCGCGGTCACAAACAGCGACGAAGCCAATGTCCTGGGCTGTCTCATTGCCCAGATGCATCCCAACGTAAAGATCAAGGTCGCCCGTCTCCGGACCCATGAAGTGGACCGCTGGCGTTCGATTTGCAGCAGCGATTCACTCAACGTGGATCTAGTAATTCACCCGGACCGGGAGACAGCCGATCGAATCCTTCAAGTCGTCGAAATGCCTGGAATCTCGGACATCGTGGAATTCGCAGAAGGCAAGGTGAAGCTTTTCGGCATGAACGTCGAGAGCAACAGCTGGGTGGTGGGACGAAGCATGACGGAGCTGGACCAGGCTGGCCCTCCTAAGAATTCTTTGATGGCGATGGTCTTTCGGGGCCAACGGGTGATTATTCCTCGAGGAACGGATCGCCTCCAAGCGGGAGATCACGTCTACATCATCGTGCCGTCGAACGAGATGGACTCGGTGATGGAGTTCATGGGCATCCAGGCAAAGAAGAACGCGGAACGTGTGTTCATCGTGGGCGGAAAACAGCTGGGTATCGAGGTTGCCTTGAGGCTCGAGGATCAGGGCGTGCAGGTGAAGCTCTTCGAGCGTGATTTGGACCGCTGCCAGAAGATCGCAACCCTCTTAAAGGACACCGTTGTGGTTCACGGAGATGGCACCGACAGACGGGTCCTGTGGGAAGAGAATGTCGAGGGCATCGACGCCTACCTGGCGCTAACCGGCAACGACGAAGTAAATATCATCGCCTCCCTGCTGTCCAAACGGCTCGGTGCGCGCAAGGCAGTGGCTCTGGTCAACCGCATCGACTTTCTCCCTATGGCCCAACTCCTGGGCATCAACTCGACCTTCAGCACCCGATTGACCGTCGTCGACCGCATTCTCCAGTTCGTGCGCAAGGGACACGTCCTTTCCGTGACCACCTTCCTCGAGGAGGAGGCCGAGGCAATCGAGTTGTTAGCCACACCTGAATCGAAGTTTGTTGGCAAGACGCTGAGAGAAGTGCACTTCCCTCGTGGGACCGTAGTGGGAGCCATCGCCCGACCTTCCGGAGAGGTCCTGGTGCCCAGGGGGGATGCGACCATTCTGCCTGATGACAGGGTTATCTTCTTCGCCCTCGAACGACTGGTTCCTTATATTGAAAATACTTTCCTAGAAGAGCCAAAAAGAGGAAGGGTGTGATCCATTGGGCCAACTTGCTGCAACTCCTGGGATATTTCATCCTGGGTCTGTCCTCTGGCCTTCTGGCGACGACGCTCTTCTCTCTGTTTAGCAAAGATAGCGGTCTTCTCCCGCTTTCCTTCTCCCTAGCCTTTGCGCTGCTCCTGGG
>JAKZYH010000040.1:0-47674 GCA_047514575.1 Acidobacteriota bacterium
GCATGTAGCTCCTGCCACGAAGCGGCTGCCGCGGATAATGGGGTCTTTACCCAGTACTATCCGGTTTTGCGAGCGGCCAGGGGGATGCGAAGCGGCATGGCCATGAACGCAGAGTCGAAGGCGTACCAGGGAATGAGCAGGAAAATGGCCGCTGCCGTCAACCCTGCGTTCAAGTCCACAGCCGAGACACCGACTGGGGTGAACAGTCCAGTGCCGACCGCAAACCGAGAACTGTTCAAGTATCTGCAATCCGGAAGGTACAAGAAGTTCGCAGCGAAGGAGTCGGGCAATCATCCGAGCGCGGGGCCCCACACTAAGGTCGGGTGGCCGGTGCGCGTCTTCCTAGACCCCGTTCTGGATGCATCTCTGAAAACGGGAAACACTCAACACCCGACGGGAGCCGCTGCCGTCAAAGAGATGTACAACGCCGACGGTAAATTGCAGGGGTGGGCAGTAATGGTGAAAACCCAGGCGGACGGCGCCAGCGGCCGCGGTTGGTTTTGGTACGAGATCACCAGCACCACCGACGGGTCCAGCCCGGTAGCTTCCGGTAACGGTGTGCCCCTCTGTTTCGGTTGCCATTTCTCAGGCAAGGACTTTGTGCTGACTGGCTATCCGCTCCGTTGATCGCCGTCCGCGTTAATCAGGGGGCGCCCGTTGAGGAGGAAGACTGGGAGCGCCCCCGCGGGTTGGTTGATTGGAGACATCGTGATCACACGAGGATTCCTGGGTAGAAAGCACGACGAACCTTCTCGCCCAATACCACCAGGACAGTACCTGGAACATGGCTTTCCGGTGCTGTCCGCTGGCCCGACACCTCGGGCGTCCTTAGAGGATTGGACGTTCAGCCTGGAGCGCGATGACGAAACGCTAGCGAGTTGGAATTGGGAAGAGTTCCTGGCCCTGCCGCAGACCGAGGTGACAGTGGACATCCACTGCGTGACGGCTTGGTCCAAGCTGGATA
Source organism: Acidobacteriota bacterium (assembly GCA_047514575.1). Lineage (GTDB taxonomy): Bacteria > Acidobacteriota > UBA6911 > RPQK01 > JAJDTT01 > CAUZIZ01. The sequence continues at coordinate 965 of JAKZYH010000040.1, forward strand.
CCCGCTGGAAGGGTGTCACGATAGAGACCTTGATGGGTGAGGCCGGACTCGAGCCCCTTGAACCTTATGCGATGGCTTTCTGCGACGGCGGCTATACCACCAACCTGCCGCTGGAAGATCTGTTGGACAACATCTGCATGGTAGCGCACCAATACGACGGCGAACCCGTCCCGGCAGAGCATGGTGGGCCAGCGCGCCTACTGGTGCCGCATCTCTATTTCTGGAAATCCGCCAAGTGGCTGCGCGGGCTGCGTTTCATGGACCAGGACGAGCCCGGGTTCTGGGAGGGCTACGGCTACCACATGTACGGCGATCCCTGGCGCGAGCAGCGCCACACTGGGGATTGACCAACTCGAGCCATGCAGAGGCGCCCTCTCGGTTGGCAGACCGGAACGGTTGAACGGATCAAGGTCGAAACCTACCGGATCAAGACCTTCACGTTGAGTCTTCCTGATTGGCAACCGTTCCTACCGGGACAGCACTTCAAGGTGCGCCTGACAGCCCCGGATGGCTACCAGGCGATCCGCAGCTACTCCATCGCCTCAGCCCCCGAGGAGGAGGGCGTGGTCGACCTCACAATCGAGCTGATTCCGGACGGAGAGGTATCACCCTACTTCCATCAGGTTGTTCTTGAGAAGGATGAGATTGAGGTGAGGGGACCAATTGGTGGGCCCTTCACATGGACCGCGGAAGTTGGAGGTCCGCTGCTGCTGATCGCTGCCGGCTCTGGAATCGTGCCTTTGATGTCGATGCTGAGGCACCGCAATCGATCCGCACCGAACGTACCCGCCACGCTTCTGTATTCGTCACGATCCCTCGAGGATATCATCTACCGAGAGGAGCTGGAGCTCAGCACCGTCGATCCGCAGGTGACCGTGGTGCATACGTTGACAAGGAAGCGTCCTTCCGGCTGGAAAGGGTGGAACCGCCGGATCGATCGAAGCATGCTACAGCAGATACTCTCCTGGCTGGACAGAATGCCGCACGTCTATGTGTGCGGTCCGACGCCCTTTGTTGAGTGGGTCGCGACCGAACTGGTAGACATCGGAATCGAACCGCATCGTGTCCGCACTGAGAGGTTTGGCTCCTCCGTGTAGCGCAGCTGCGAGGTCTGGCGACCTGCACCTTCTTCGAAGGCAGGCGAGGATCCTGACCCGTCTGTTCAGGACGACCGTTTCGACAGCGTGTTGGTTGTGGCGACCGGGAATAGGCGTGGTTCTGCGTCTTGAGCATTCTTTCTTGTCTACGAGTACTGTCACGTTTAGACGGTGTGGGCGATAATTGGAGGATGCAGACACCAGATCGAGGCCCCCGTCTTCTTTCTGCAATGAGAGATCGTGTCCATCAATTGTACCCAGGCCCAGGAGCCCTGAGTTTCCTGAGGCTCCTTCTTGTAGGAGCTGTCTCGTTTGTAGTGGTGGCTTCTGTTGTCGCCGCGGGTCAGACTTCGAGTCGTCGCCCCAACATCGTGTTTCTGCTGACCGACGACCAGTGTGCTACTGCGTTGGGTTGTTACGGAAATCCGATTATCCAAACGCCACATATCGACTCACTGGCGGAAAATGGCGTGGCGTTCGACCGTGCTTTTGTGACGACTGCGATCTGTATGACCAGCCGCGCCAGCATCCTCACCGGACAGTATGCGCGACGTCATAGAGTGCAGCGCTTCGATCAAACGCTCACGGCCGATCAGTTTCGGTATACCTATCCGGCAGTCCTGAGGAGCGCCGGTTACCAAGTCGGACACGTCGGGAAATGGCATCTTCTTGATCCACCGGCAGACGGCTTCGATTTCTTGCGATCGTTCCCGTCGACCGGCTGGTTTTACGAGAAGGGCGACCGTAGTACTCCTCACCTGACGGGACGCCTGGGAGACGATGCCCTCAACTTCCTCGACCAGCAGGATGGAAAGCAGCCCTTCTGTCTGACCGTGGCCTTCAAGGCGCCACACGTTCAAGACCAATGGACCGATCAGTTTCCCTTTGATCGGGCCGATGAGACATTGGCTCGTCTCTACCAAGACGTGACGATCCCCCCGCGAAAGCTGAGCGACCCGGCCTTCTTTGAGGCGCAGCCGGAGTTCCTCAAAACCAGCGTGAGTCGAGATCGTTGGGGACGTCGGTTTGTCATCCCGGCCCGGTATCAGGCGTCGGTGAAGAACTACTACCGGTTGATCAGCGGAGTCGACCGAGAAGTAGGCCGAATTGTGGACCGCCTCAAAGAGCGAAGACTGGCGGATAACACGATCATCATCTTCACTTCCGATCACGGATTCTATCTAGGCGAGAGAGGATTTGCGGGTAAGTGGTACGCGCATGAGGTCTCGATCCGAGTGCCCATGGTGGTTTATGACCCGCGCCTGGGAAAGGCTCATCGCGGCACGCGGCGCGATCAGATCGTCTTGAACCTTGACATCGCCCCGACCATAATTGCTCTCGCCGGTTCGGCCCAGCCGGATCAGATGCAGGGACACAGCCTGCTGCCGCTGCTGCAGGGATCGGTTCCAGACTGGCGAACGGAGTTCTTCTACGAGCACCGTCTCGACGATCGAAGGAGTGGCGGGCGGAAGGGTGCGGCGATTCCGCAGAGTGAAGGTGTTCGTACGCCAGAGTGGAAGTATATTCGGTGGTTCGGTGCCAGCACCCTGCTCGATGCGGATCCGCCTCCTCTGGGCGAAGAGTTGTACGATCTGAAGCAGGATCCGGACGAGGCCTTCAATCTAGCGCTCTCGCCCGACCATGTACAACAGCTGGCCTCGATGCGGGAGAAGTGGCTGCACTGGCGTGAGCGGGTGAAGTGACTGGGCACCCCCTGACAAGCTCGGAGGTCTCGTGAAACGACTCAACCGACTCTGCCTCTCTTGCGGAGTCATCCTGTTGATTGGAGTCACCAGTGGTCCGGGATTGCTGGCTGGGGTGGCGAGATCTGGGGGTTCAGCCTCGCCCGCGGCAATTCCGAGTATGGCCGGCAGGATCATCACCGTGAAGGGGCCCATCGATCCGGACACTCTGGGACCCACCATCATGCACGAACACATCTTCCTCGATTGGAGGGTGCCGCCCCAGAAAAATGCCACGGATGCGGGGCTATATGCTGAGCCGGTATCGCTCCAGAACCTCAGCGCACTCCGAGTCCGGGCGACGTCCAGTCGGGACAACCTGCTGCTGACCGATATGAACCTGGCCATCGAAGAACTGTTCCATTTCAAACGCTGGGGTGGTCAGGCGCTTGTGGACACGACTCCTGGCTATGGGTTTGGCAGAGATCCTCGAGGCCTGGTGCAGATTTCGAACGCGACTGGCTTGGATATCGTGATGGGAGCTGGCTTCTACGTGGATAGTTTCCATCCACCCGACATGGACCAGCGGACCGTGGAGGATCTGACAGAAGAGCTGATCCGAGATGTGGTCCTTGGAATCGAGGATACGGGAATTCGCTCGGGCATCATCGGCGAGGTGGGCACCTCAAGAATCCTGACGGCCAACGAAATAAAAAGCGTCCGCGCCTCGGCTCGTGCGAGCAGAGCGACCGGGGTGGCGATTTCTTTTCACCACGGTGGGTACTGGGAAGACAAGTTCAGGGTCCTGGATGCGATCGCCTCCGAAGGAGGCGATCTGAACCGAGTGATCATCGGACACGCCAATCATGTGGCCACTGACGTCCCCTTCATGAAGAGACTCCTGGAACGAGGAGTCTACATCCAGTTTGACCTGCTCGGTGAGGTGATTCCACGTCTAGGCCGAGTCCACGACGCCGATGTCGTGGGAGCCATTCTGAAGCTGGTTCAGGCCGGCTACTCGAACCGCCTGCTTCTGTCTCAAGACGTCTGTTCCAAGACGATGCTGAAGGCGTATGGCGGGATGGGGTACTCGTATGTCCTGGAATTCGTTGTACCGGAACTGAGGAGATTAGGTGTCACCGAGGATCAGATCAAGAAGATCATGGTGAAAAACCCCAGACGCGTGCTTACCTTCGTGCATCCACGCCCGCTTCCATAGAACACAAGGATCGGCTCGGGCAAAGGCTTCTTCCTCTCGACTTCAGTCGGAGATGACCCCACACGCATCGCCCTTTTCACCTACTCTCTGTTCTTCTTTCCGTCACAAAGATTCCCCAAGCGTGTAGCAGGTTCAGGGAAACGAAAGTGGAGACTACGACGCTAGGGGCAAGGATCATCGGGAACTCAAAGATGAAGGAGAACCCTGGCTCGTTCATCCAGTAGCTCGAGGGAAGGAACGTCGGTAGGACGATCAGGGCGAAGCCCACGAGGTGCCAGACGATCAAGAATCGAGGGCCAATAGCCTTTCGCAACAGCAACCAACCTACGATGAGGGCAGAGACGCCAAAGAGGAAATCCGGTATGCCGATCCAGAAAACGAACTTGGAAGTGACCTCGCCTCGGATCCCTTTGATGACTCCGCCCAGGGCTCCGATGCGGAGAGCCTGGACGAAAACCAACCAATGTCCCGGTGTGCTGGTGGCGATACCGCGCAAGCCACTTCGGAGCGTGCTGGAGAGGGTGAAAGCGGTACTCCACAAAACAACCACGACTAGCGCCTGCCACAGCAACGGCACATGTCGCATCAGCTCGACGTGTGTCTCCCGAAGACCCATCACAACAGCGATCAGTGTCCACGCAAAGAAAGCCAAGAGCAGCGCGTAAACGCTTCGCGCTTCTGCGGCTCCTATCGATTCGTTCGACCTTGCCCTACGTGTGATCGCTAGGCAGAAGATGAAGACGAAAGCAATGTATATGGGAAGGATCGATAATTTCATCGTAGGATCACCCTGGCCCCTTTGAGCCTCGTGCACCAGTCAGGATTGGACGATTCCCAGAAAAGGAAAGACCTTCCAGGCCCCACGCGTGAAGTCTGGGAACTCGACGGGACGGCTCCGCTGAGAGACCGATTGCTCCGTCAACTCTGAGACCACACTCAGAGCCGCCGCGTCGTAGACGTCCATATCTGTGGGAGATCCTTCTCGCAGACACTGGACCAACCGGTAATCCTCCAGGTAATCCATCCCCCCATGACCCGCCCCTTCGGCATCTTTGCCCCGGGTCTTCCAAAGCGGATGGTCAAATTCCTCGAGGTAGTCGCTCGCCGCTTCCCATTGATGCTGGGGGCTTCTCCCTTCGATGTGCACGCGATCCGGATAGCCATGAACGAGGCCTTTGGTGCCCTGGACTAGATTGATTCGGCTGTACGGCCGAGGCAGGTTGCAGTCGTGACTCAAGAAAATAGTCCGGCCCTTGACCGTGCGAATTAAGCTCACGTTGACGTCTCCCAATGCGAATTTCTCTTGCCTTTGGGGAGCTTCCGGAGGGAAATGTTCTTGGGCGTATCGGTACAGTCCCCTGGAGTTACTGCTCATCGAGACCAGATAGTCGAATCGGTCTCCGCGATTGATGTCCATACACTGGGCTACGGGTCCCAAACCATGGGTGGGATAGAGGTTACCGTTTCGTCTGATGGAGTGATCACGACGCCACAGACCCTCGCTCTCCGAGGCGAATTTTTCGGCCCGGAGATCGTGAAGGTATCCACACTCCGCATGCATGATCTCCCCCAGCAGGCCCTTCCTCAGCATATTGAGGATCATCATCTCACGGCGTCCGTAGTTGCAATTCTCCATCATCACGCAGTGCTTCTGGTACTTTTCTGCAGCCTCTACGAGCTGCCAACACTCATCGATCGTGAGCGCGGCAGGGACTTCGGTAGCGGCGTGTTTTCCGGCCTCCATAGCGGCAAGGCAAACCGGCACGTGCCACCTCCAAGGCGTCGCCGTGTAAACCAGATCCAGATCTTCCTGCTGGCACATACGTTTGAAGTCGGTCTCTCCGCGCCAGAAACCCTTGGGTTTCGGCTGTCCAGCTTCCCTTGTCCAGGCCTGGATTCGCTCCACCTTTCCTCGGTCGAGGTCGCAGACCGCCCGGAGTTCGGCACCCCCGATTCGCAGCAGATTCTTGACGTGGTTGGACCCCATGCCTCCTACTCCAACGAATCCAATCCGAACGCGATCCATAGGCGACGCGGCGAAAGGCTTCTTGGGGGGAGGTCCCAGATCGGGAGCTTTGTGTTGTGAGCTGCTGCCGGACAGCGAGGACCTGGTGGCGGACAGGGCCAGGCCACCGACCGCGCTCAGCTTCACCCATTGGCGACGATCAAGCGCACTCTTTCGACTCGAATTTCCCTCATCCATGGTTCTAGGATCTCCTTCAGGTGGTGGACTTATAGATTCTCAAGAAAATCGGCGAAACGATTGGAGAGCCGTTCCAAGGAGAATTCATTTTCAGCCAGCTGACGCGAACGTTCTCCCATTTCCCGAGCGAGAATCGGGTTGGACTTGAGCTCATTGACGGCCTCGACGAAGGCCGCCGGTTCCCCAGGAGGCACAGCCAGACCGCTACTTTGCTCCGTCACCAATTCCGCAAGCCAGCCCGGATAGTTCACGATGACCGGAAGCCCTGCCGAGATATAGTCAAAGAACTTGTTCGGCGAGGTACCATACTGGAACCCCTCTATATTCGCCAGAATCATTAGCCCCACATCCGCACTGGCGAGTGTGTGCGCAAGCGTCTCGCGAGGCACTGGATCGAGGAAGATACAGTTGTCCAATCCAGCCTCGTCGGCTCGTCGAATCAGTTCCGGTTTCTTCTTGCCGTCACCGATGAAAACAAACTTGACGTCCCGGTTGCCGTCTCGATGGAGTAGCTTGGCTGCGGCCAGGACGGCTTCCAGTCCGTTCGCAACGCCGTGGGCACCGGTAAACACACAGACAAAGTCGTCATCGTCGGTTCCGTCGAATCGCTCGCTTGATTCTTTTCCAGGCCTGAATAGTTCCAGATCCGAAACATTCGGAACCATCGAGACGGGAAGATCGAGACGACTACGTCTTCGGATTCCTGCTTCGATTCCGGGGGACAGGGCAATACAGGCATCGGCGGTCCGGTAGGCAAGCCACTCCAGTCCCAGCAGTGCCCAGAAAGCTATGGGGTTCCTGATCGCTCCCATCTGGCGCGGGACTTCGGGCCATAGGTCTCGCACTTCGAAGACGAACTTCTTTCCTCGAAAGAGTTTGGCACAGATCCCCGGAATGGCGGCTGTCAGGGGCGTCGAGGTAGCGAAGAAAAGGTCGTAGTCCCCGCGCAGGGCAAACGCGACTGCCTTGAACGCTACTCGTAGAAAGACCCAGGAACGTCGGGGAACGCTCAGGTAGTTCGAATAGGGCATGGCTACCTGTTTTACGCAGATGCCATCCACCGTTCCGCTGCGCCAACCGCGGCGCACAGGCCCGGATATACCAGGATCGCTTAGCCTGTTTACACCGCAGACCATGGTGACAGAGTGCCCTCGGTCTACCAGCCTCCGCGCCATTTCATAGGAGCGCGCCGACCACGCGCCCTGGGGGGTCGAAAAGTATTGGTGGAAGTAGACAATGCGCATGGAAGAACGATCGGCCTGGTCCGCAAATCTGTTACTTCGAAATCCTGACGTTTCCCAGGTAGAGAACCTCGAGTCCACAGGAGTAAAACGTGCGGATGGCATCTTCTGGACTGCTCACAATGGGCTCTCCATTGAGGTTGAAACTGGTATTGAGAACAATGGGAACACCCGTCTTCTTCTCGAAGGAGTCGATCAGCAGGTAGAAGCGGGATGACGAATCAGCCTCAACGGTCTGAAGTCGTCCGCTGCCGTCGACATGAACCACCGCCGGCACCTCGGCCCGTTTCTCCTCACGAAACGGCAAGACCTGTTCCATGAATGGGACTCGTGTCTCGGGACCGCATTCGAAATACTCGGAGACGCGCTCCTGCAGAATCGCGGGAGCGAATGGGCGGTAACCTTCCCGATATTTGACAGCGGCGTTGACGGTGTCCTTGGTGCCGGGCAGGCGCGGATCAGCCAATATGGAACGATTCCCCAACGCACGCTGACCAAATTCTTCCCTTCCCTGAAACCAACCGATGAGTCGCCCGTCTGCGAGGTCCCCGGCTGCCCGCTGCGATGGATCGTCACACCGCTCGACATTGGGAAGCTTATATCGAGACACCGCCTCCCAACATTCTTCATCCGAAAACTCGATCCCCCAATAGTTGTCGTGGGGAACCTGCATTGCCCTGCTTCCCGTTCGCTTGCTGTGTAGATAGAGGGCCGCGCCAATCGAAGTGCCGGAGTCGTCGGGACAGCTCCCAATGAAGTGTTCACGAAAAGGAGTCAGCTGTGAGAGTTTTCCGTTGAACACACTGTTCATAAAACAGCCACCGCTTACCACCAATCGATCGAGCCCGGTTTGCTGGTGGAGCCTCGTCAAGATCTCGCCGGCCGTTTCCTCGAATACCAGCTGTGCTGCGGCAGCAATCCTATTGTGCCGCTCGCTAAGTGGTTCATCCCCAGCACGAGGACTGCCAAAGCGCTCTTCGAAACGGTCTGAATAGAGCCTTCGATCCCAGAAGTTGAAGTGCTCGAAATACTCGAGCGCCAAGCTGAATCCCCCACGCTCGTCTGTCGACACCAGCTCTCTCATAGGCAGATAGAACTCATTATCGCCCTGAGCAAACGACGCAAGTGCCATCACCTTCCATCCGTCCCCGTCCGGCTTATACCCGAGAAACTGGGTCACTGCTCCATAAAAGAGACCAAGCGAATGAGGAAACATGACTTCGTGGAGCAGCTCGATATCGGTCCCGTTGACGTGCGCCAGGAGACCGGTATGTTTCTCGCCTCGGCCGTCGAGGGTCAGGACTGCGCAGCGCTCGAATGGGCTCAGAAACACCGCATTGCCCAGGTGGGCAAAATAGTGATCTACAAAGGTAATGGGAGGGCCGTCCTCCCAAAGGCCCTGTAGACTCATCAGGTCAGCTCCACTCTTGCCCGCGATGGATAGCAGGCGCGCTGGAACCTGTACCATGTGCTCAACCCGCCAGCGTCGGCTGTTTACAAAACCTGCAAGAGTCGTTTCGAGCTCAATCGCTGGATTCCAGGCCACCGCGATCTCATCGATGTCGTCGATGCGAAGATCCACTTCCTGGAGGCATCGCTCGATGGCACGAACGGGAAAAACGCCGCTCTGCTTTACTCGATCAAGTCGTTCTTCTGGGATGGCAACTTCCACCTTGCCGTCGATCACCACACAGGCGGAACAGATGAATACGTCGTGACAGATACCCAGAATCTTCATGCTTGGCCTATCCCGAAAAAGCCCTCTCCAAAGCGTGCTTCACCATTATCTCCTCAAGCCTGACAAGTTCTTGCTCTTGTGCTCTCCTACGCTCGAGCCGAGGCTGGGTCTTGCGCAAATGCAGCTACTCTCTCAGCAGTTCGCTTTGCAGTCTGGATACAGTCTGGTATGCCAACTCCTCCGACAAAGGCGCCAGTGAGGAAGAGTCCGGGAGTTTGATCCAAAGCCCTCTCTAAGTCTTCAATTCTCTGACCATGCCCCACGACGAATTGTGGCATGACGCGAGTGTTATGAAACACTCGCTCCAAGATGGGTGTACAGGTGACTCCTAGCAGGCGTCTCACTTCGTCGTGAGCCATCGAAGCAGCTTGCTCATCCGAGAGCTCCCTTCGGGTCATTCTCCCATCGTGGGTAACACAGCGCAGGAGGACCGCGTCTGGCGGACATCTTGCCTCGAACTTGCTGCTAACCCAGGTGCAAGCGTCGACAACTCGAGCCTCGCTGGCCGGTGCGATAAACCCAAAGCCGTCGAGAGGATGGGAGAACTCCGAGCGTTTGTAGGCGAGGTAGACAATCCTGCTGGAGGTATAGGGAACCTCGCGTAAGAGTCGACTGGCGGCGGGGTTCGCATCTCCCAGGATCTCTGCGCTGGCGACGGCCGGCGTAGCGAGAATCAGCAGATCGAAGACTTCGTCGAAACCAGGTGCTCCCAAGCGGAAGGCCGCGGACCCAGAGGAAAGGCGAAGATCGACAATGCTGAGTAGGATCTCGACCTCCTCAAGGCTGCTTACCAGGGGGTCAAGCAGCTCCTGCATGCCCCCACGAAGGGTCAGAAAGAGTGGAGACGAGCTGGATGAGGATTCAGATCCGTTCTGGCGAAAGCCCCTCCAGAGACTGCCGAACTTCTGCTCAAGCTGGTAGAGAAGAGGAAGCGCGCTAGGGGTACTCAAACGTCCTATGTCTCCGCCGTAGATCGCCGCTACCAGCGGCTCGGCTACCCTGTTGGTAAACTCCCTTCCCAGCCGTCGCTCAAAAAAGGAGCGAATGCTGGGATCGCCGTGGCTGCGACCGACCAGGGGTTCCAACAAGGCTCTCAACTTGCCTGCTCTGCTCAGAGAAGCCGTCGACCAGAATGTCTTCAGGTTGACTGGAGCGAGAAAAGCCATACCTTCGGGCAGGGGTTGAAGGGCCTCTCGACCCACCACATAGGTTCGGCGGCGCTCGTCTTTGGAACCAATCAGGTGCTCTGCAAGACCTAGCTGCTGCACCAGCTCACGTGCTGCCGGCTTGTAGCTCACGAAGGCCTCAGGCCCCCACTCCAAAAGGCAGTTTCCGATCCTCTCCGATCGGATGACGCCTCCGAGACGATCCGACCGCTCCAGCAGGCTGATTTCAACCTCAAGGGACTTCTCAAGGCACTCTTGGAGCAGGAAGTAGGCGCTGGTGAGGCCTGAAATCCCCCCCCCTACTATCGCAATCTTGAGACGTCTAGCCATTGGTAGCCTTCTACTCCTTCATCCGAATGAGACGTTAACTTATTTGTATCTCAGAGCAGATGCTAGCAGATAAACTCGTGCACGGGACAGCTCTGTATGATACAGGTACATTCGCGATAGGCGGCTTGGATGAACCTCACCGCGAGTTGCGTTTCAGTGTGAAGAACGGCTGTGAAAAGGGAAGCAAGAATCTATCTATCTCCGCCCCACCTGGCCGGCGATGAAGGGCAGATGGTACAGCGGGTTCTTGACTCCAACTGGATTGCTCCCTTCGGACCTGAAGTACGTGCCTTCGAGGCTGAGTTCGCGGAGTTGGTGGGTGTCCGCCATGCACTGGCAGTCTCGTCGGGAACAGCTGCATTGCACCTTGCCCTGCGACTGGCGGGAGTCAAGCCGGGAGATCATGTCCTCTGCTCGACGCTCACATTTATCGCCAGCGCCAATCCGATCGTCTATCTGGGTGGGATCCCTGTTCTTATAGATTCCGAGCCCGATTCGTGGAATATCGACCCCGATCTGGTGGAGGCTGAACTTGAGGAGCGGGCCAGGCTCGGGGCACTACCCAAGGCGATGGTGGTCGTCGATGTGTTCGGACAAAGCGCTGACTACGATCGGCTTTTGAGCATCTGCGAGCGATACGAGGTCAAAGTCGTTGAAGATGCTGCCGAGGCTTTGGGCGCTACCTACAAGGGAAGGCCGGTAGGCTCCCTGGGTCAGTTCGGAGCTTTCTCGTTCAACGCCAACAAGATCGTTTCCACATCGCAGGGTGGTATGTTGGTCTCCAAGGACTCCGAGCTCATTGAGGCAGCAAGTTTTCTGGCGTCACAGGCCAAGGATCCGGCCGCTCACTACCAACACTCCACGGCTGGATACAACTACACCATGAGCAGCGTGCTTGCGGCGGTTGGCAGAGCTCAGCTCAAAGTGCTACCCGACCGAATTGAATCCCGCAGAAGCAATTTCATTCGCTACCGAGAGCAATTGGGCCACTTGCCGGGAATTGGCTTCATGCCCGAAGCAGCCTATGGTCGGTCTACGCGATGGTTAACTTGTATTACCGTCGATCCGCAGCAGGCGGGGACCACCAGGGAGGAGATCCGCAGGGCGCTCGATCTTGCCGGAATTGAGTCCCGGCCGATCTGGAAACCGCTTCATCTTCAGCCCGTCTTCGAGCACTGCCCAGGCCGGGGAGGCCGGATTTCCGAGGGCATTTTCGAGCGCGGTCTGTGCCTCCCAAGCGGTTCCAATCTGACACCCCAAGACATCGATCGGGTTTGCCAGGCGATCTCTGAGGTGTGCGAAGGCGTCGTGGGCCTGACTACGAATCCGTAGGGGTCTTCTCGCGAGGGTCCTTTCGGCGATCTTTCTGAGATGAGTCGGTTTCGGCCTCCCTATCCAACGGTTCCCCCAGGACCTCCTCAGGGGATTTCTCGATCACCGGCCGAAGCGGCACCGCGATCACCGACATGGGAGGCACTTTCAGGTTCTTGAACCAGAGGAATCCACCCTTGTTCAAGACACGCCGCCCATCCGGGTAGATAATGGTTGCGCCCTGCCTATCCGCGTCTCGGCTGTACCCACCAGCATGATCGATATAATACTCGGCACCCTTACCCTCGAGATGGGCCATGGATATCTCGAACTGAACAGCACCCCGGACTGCGACTACGTTCTCGAAGCGGGGAACGATGAGTTGGTCGGCGTCATCCAGGACCAGGTCCTGAGAGGATCCTGGATTGCCAAGAGCCTCTTCAAGATTGAAGGCGATTCGCTTTTGTTCAGGGGAATCGGGCTCGCTCTTGGAAGGGGGTGTCGCAAGGTCCTTTTTATCCTCTTCCTCCTGAACTAGCCGCAGCCTGTTCTCCAACGGAAGGATATCTGACTCGATCTGGCGCATCAGCCTTGCAGCCTGAGGCGCCGCTTGCTCCTTCAAGCCTCCGGCCCATTGAATCAAGTCCGAAATACGGTTTATGCCCTCACGTAAGACATAGCGGCCCGGGACTCGTACTTCGCCCCTGATCTCAACCACATCCTGGAGATCAAAATCAGGATGCTTGCGGACCGTGATCCTATCGTTGCTCTTGAGTGGGATTCCGGTCGGCCCGTCATTGTTGAAATACTGGTCTGTGATTTCAACTGGGACGATTTCTCTTTTGACGGAGGGATTACCTTGCATGTCGAGCCTCGATATCTCGGCCCGAGCGTAGGCACCCTCCAAGAGCCCTCCCGCTTGCAACAGGAGATCGGCGAGGGTCATGTTGCTGATAAGCTCATACACTCCGGGTTTCTTGACGAAGCCATCGATCGCTACCATTCGTCTGAGAGCAAGATCCTTCGCAGCATAGATAATCACCTCATCATCTGCCTGGAGAGGTTGGTCTTCGGAGTCATCCCCTAGCAGCAGCGCTCCAAGGTTGAAACCTATCAGAGTACGCTCCAGTTTCGAACCTCGGCGAACCCAGCGTTTCAGGTTGCCCCGTGCCAGAAACGTCGACTGACGGAACTGCCTGTCCTGAAACCCCCCGGCTACATCCAGGAGGTCATAAATAGTCATCCCCTGAAAAAGCGGATGCTGGCCCGGCCGCTTGACATGACCGGAGAGAGTCACTTTATGTTGAACGGCCGAAATCTCGTCGACCGAATAGATCATGATTTCGTCGAGATCCTGCAATTCGTGATTTTCTTCGGGCGCGCCGTCTATCAGACGCTCAAGGTTGAACTTGAAGAACTTTCGGCTGCCATCAAGTGATCGACGGCGTATATCGCCCCGCGACCTGTAGGTCTTATTCCAGTGGTTTGGGTCCTGGAAACCACCCTTGGCGAAGAGGAGGTCGTAGAGCCGCATTCCACGATAGAGATCGTACTGACCGGGGAGTTTTACATGCCCGGAAAGATTGACCACACCCTCCGAACCCTCGATCTCCGGAACCGTGTAGACCACCAGCCGATCCAAGGGCTCCAAGACCAGGTCGTAGTCGAGTTCGCCTTTGACGACACGACTCAGATCGACCTTTTGGTAGGAGCGTTTTTGCCCTCGGGAAGTGCGAACAAGATCAGCCCGTTGCAAGTATGCCTGCCTGGTCAGATCTCCTGCCTCCCTGATCAGGTCTGAGATTCTCATCCCGGTACGCAACTGGTACTCACCAGGCAAGGACACACCCTCGCCCTCGACGCTGACATAGTCATCGCGAACCTGACGGATCGAGAAGATTTTGACGACATCTTGATCCTTCAGCTCTTGATCACGAGCGGTATCCAGCAACTCCTTGAGAGGGAAATCGAGGGTTACCAGACCCTGGTTCATCTCTGTTCGCAAAACTAGAGCCTTCTCGAGACTAGCTCCTGGTTTGAGGTCGCCAGCCATCTTGAGGAGGCGGAGCAAGCCTTCGTCGTCCTTCAGCTCATATCGTCCCGGCCTTCGGACCTCTCCCTGGATGGAGACCTCCTTGACCTTGAGGGGGACGAATACCACGTCGCCGTTCTGGACCTGGATGTGGCTCTGGTCCAGGTCCCCGGTGAGAAGAAACCTGTAGAAGTCCACCACGAGTGACCGGCCCGCCCTTCGGATCTTCACCCGGCGGATCGAGGCACCCTCCTTCACTCCATCGGCCATAGCCAGAGCGTAGATGAGGTTCGAACGTGAGGGATACAGCGAATAGCTCCCCGGCCTATTCACTTCTCCTTGCACCAGAAAGCGGATCTCCTGGAGCTTGGTCGGAGTCAGCTCAATACGCGATACACTCCTGGAGGGGTCGTCAAAATCAATAAAGCTCGAGTAGACTTCCGACAGTGCTTGTGTAATCTTGTCGCGGGCCTGAGCCAGAGTGAGCCCACCCAGATACACCCGTCCCAGTTTGCCCTCTTCGATACTGACGTAGTGGTCAGATGAGACGACGAGACTATGATCGGAGTTCTGCTCTTTGCCCCAGATCTGCAAAAGAAGTTCATCCCTGGGAGAAACGAAATAGGTCTCAGGATCGATTGGCCCGGGAGTCAGGTTGGAGACATCGAGGCGAAAGAGCTGGTGCCCGAATAGTGGAAGCTCCTTTCGCCGTACACTGATCTCGACGGCGAGTTCTCCCTCGGGAGGAACCGTCGAGTCGTCCTCGATTCCTTTCTCTCCCGATTCGGCTTGTTGCTGGACTACGGGCGCCTCTTCCTGGACTACGGGCGCCTCTTCAATGGGAAGTAATTCAGGTCTGGATACTGGCGAGTCTTGTGCCCAAAGAGACAAGCTTAGCGCCCACGTAACAACTAGTGCTAAGAATCGCCAATGCATAGCTTCTAGTCCTCGACGAAGATGTAATCCGTTCTTGCTAGGATAGTCTGTTAGCTTCCACAAAGGGTCTCGACACCTTTGTTCTCTGACGTGTTTTCACTACCATGAGGCCGTCCAGTAGTTGTTGGGATTGCCCTCTGGTCGGAGACAATCAGCGCCCTAAAGCGTTTCTGGTACAGCTCCCGATGCTCCTGAACTGGTGGCTCTCTTTCTAGCCTCCGGGAACTTCGTCATGAACTCCGCCACGAACGCCAGGACAATAGCCAGGAGGAACCCAGCAAAGCCGGCCAGAGTAACGTCGCTTCCAATATTCGGCGTATAGGGCTGGCGGGGCGGGTAGGCTTTCTCCAGCACGGAGATGGCGGGGGCTTCGATCTCCTCGGCGATCCGGGCCATAGCCTGCTCCTTTCGAAGTAGCACGAAAAGCTCACCTTGAAGCAACACCTCTCGTTCCAAACGGCCTAGCTGGGTCCGGAGTTTGATCGACGAAAGGCGGTTGCGCTCCTGAAACTCCTCGAGTGCCTGCTCACCCTCCCCAAGCTCTCGCTGGGCAACCTCAAGCTGTGTGTCGATGAAATCGCTGCGGCTCCGCGCCTTTTTCGCCCGGATGCCCCGGTCAAAGTCCGAGACCAGGCTGATCAGGCGGTTGGCGATATCCGCTGCCAATTCCGGGCTATCAAACGATACGGTGAGGGAAAGAAGGTTCGGAAAGCTCGTCTGGCTACCTATCGCAATACACCCAGCAAGAATTGAACGTCCAGAATGGGTCCGATCCTCGAGTTCGCCTTCTTCGGTGAGGTAGTCTAGCAACGTCGTGGTTTCAACCGAACCAGGGACGCTAAACCGCTCCATCAGAAGAGGATTTAGAATTTCGGAGCTCAAAGCAACGCGCCTGTAGTAGTCTGCCGGATTCCTGAATGCCTGGTAAGGCTTATAGTCCCGTGCTCCCGCTATCGTGCCCCTGCCTGATTCCTCAACCAGGAATGCGGCGGAGGCCCGATACCTGGGTTCCTTCTGTTTCGAATAGAGAAAGGCAACAAGAGCTGACAAGGCACAGATCGCCAGAATCACCCAACGGCGTCTGAGAAGAACGTCCAGATAGGTGACGAAGGAAATCGAATCATGGTCGTTTCTGGGCGCGGACGTTGGCATGAGGACGTAGGCACCGGATGTGGGTATCCTGGGCTGCCCAGCTGGAGAATCCGAGGTTTCTCTCCACGAGCCGGCTGCTGCATCTGATTTGGGTCGTTCCTGACCCTCGGGACCAGGTTCCCCCATGAGCGCTATTGTAGCATGGGTTCCAGACGCCGCCCCTTTGGGGGCTGGTCTCTCCGTAAGGCCACACGGGGTCGAACCGTATCAGACGAGAGTCTGACTGGGCGAGAGAAAGCGCGAATTTGGCCTGCGAGCCGGCTTCCCGGACAACCAGCGGCTACGCCATCGTTCCGCAAAGTAGTGCGGGCAGACCTTGAATTCACCTCTCCGTTCGGGCAAGAATCTATAACTCCAGTCGAGCCAGCATGTCTTGGGCACTGGTGGACTGTGATGCTTGAATCGGTAGTGGATGAGCGAGCCATTCGGGCCCGAGGTCAAGGCGCGTTGACGTAGGCATCGCCAGGACTATGGCAGGGCGCAATGCAGAGATCGGACTCGAGGACCGCTCAGGCGCCAACGATTCAGGCGTTAGAGTCCAGTAATAACCAGTCTCAGCGAGGGTCGCAGGATCGACGAGGCTTGACCATCAGTTGAAGTACAGGTGTTCCTTTTTCTTCGGACGCGAAATCCATCATGAAAACGACAGTATTTGAACCTGACGAAACATCAACCTTCATAGTTGCCGAGGTAGGTCAGGCTCATGAAGGGAGCCTGGGACAGGCTCATTCCTTTATCGAAGCAATTGCAGATGCAGGAGCGGACGCCGTCAAGTTCCAAACCCACCTTGCCGCCTCTGAGAGCACTCCATCAGAGCCCTGGAGGGTCAAATTCAGCCCTCAAGACGCGACGCGTTTCGAATACTGGAAGCGGATGGAGTTCACCGAGGAAGGCTGGTCCGGATTGAAAGAGCACGCCGACCGAAGGAGACTCAAGTTCATCAGTTCTCCTTTCTCTGTCGAAGCCGTCGACTTGATGACCCGCGTAGGGGTCGCCGCTTGGAAAGTAGCTTCTGGGGAAGTTAGCAACGGTCCAATGTTCGAACGAATGGCGAGCACTGGACACCCCGTCCTCATCTCCACGGGCATGAGTCCCCTGAAAGAGATCGACGCTGCAGTGGAACGGATCAAGTCGAAAGGCCTGCTTACGACGGTACTACAGTGCACCTCGTCCTACCCCTGTCCGCCCGACCAAGTCGGCCTCAACCTGATTCCCTTTTTCCGCGAGAGATACGGGCGCCCCGTGGGACTGTCCGACCATTCTGGAACAATCTACGCAGGCCTGGCAGCCGCCTCCCTGGGGGTCGCCGTGGTGGAAGTTCACGTCACCCTGAGCCGCGAGATGTTCGGTCCCGATGTGGTCGCCTCGATCACAACTGGAGAGCTGAAGCAGCTGGTTGAAGGCGTACGCTTCATCGAGAAGATGAATGCCAACCCCGTGGACAAAGACGCCATGGCCAGAGAAATGTCACCGATGCGATCTCTGTTCACCAAGAGCGCCGTTGCCAAGGAGGACCTGTACGCGGGAACGATTCTCCAGGAAGATCATCTGGCCTTCAAAAAGCCGGGCACGGGCATCCCTCCCGATCGCCGATCCGAGCTGATTGGGCGCCTCCTGAAACGTGATCTGAAGAGAGACGAGTTTGTACGGCAAGAGGATCTCGAGAAGGCCTACCAAGATGGTTAGAAAGGTCTGCGTGGTTGTGACCGCGCGCCCCAGCTACTCCCGGATCAAGTCCGCTTTGAGTGCAATCGAGGCCCATCCCGACCTCCAACTGCAGTTGGTAGTGGCGGCTTCGGCCCTGTTGGATCGTTACGGTGAAACAGCCAGGTACATCGAGCAGGATGGTTTCGAAGTCGCTGCTCGGGTGTACATGGTCGTAGAGGGTGAAAACCCCGTAACCATGGCCAAAACGGCTGGAATGGGCCTGATAGAACTGGCTACTGTGTTTGACAATCTCAAGCCTGATGCAGTGGTAACCGTTGCCGATCGCTATGAGACAATTGCCACAGCTGTGGCCGCCTCCTACATGAACGTCCCTCTGATCCACATCCAGGGTGGAGAAGTCACCGGTTCGATTGATGAAAGGGTACGCCACGCCGTCACGAAGCTCTCCGATCTTCACTTTGTGGCAACAGAAAAGGCGTCGGAGCGGGTCATCCGGATGGGTGAGAATCCTGATACCGTGTTTGTGACCGGATGCCCTTCGATCGATCTAGCCGCTGCCGTCTTATCGAACCCGCAGCTCGATTTCGATCCATTCGAGAAGTACGGGGGTGTTGGAAAGGTAGTGGATCTTTCCCCGGGTTTCCTGGTCGTGCTCCAGCACCCGGTGACCACGGAGTACGGGGCGGCACGTCAGAACGTCACAGAGACGCTTTACAGCGTCCTCGAAGTCGGACTACCAGCACTGTGGTTTTGGCCCAACGTTGATGCGGGTTCGGATGGGACCTCAAGAGGCATCCGCGCCTTTCGGGAGCGGGAACAGCCCCAGAACATCCACTTCTTCAAAAACATGATGCCAAAGGACTTCCTTCGCCTGCTCTATCACAGTTCCTGCATCGTGGGGAACTCCAGCGTCGCCATCAGAGAATGCTCTTTCCTTGGAACGCCAGCAATCAATGTGGGTAGTCGGCAGACGGGCAGGGAGCGGGCTCACAACGTTCAGGATGTCGACTACGATCGGGACCACATTGGCGGGGCGATTCGTAGCTCAATCAAAAATGGAAGACTGCAACCTGACTTGCTTTATGGTGACGGAAACGCCGGAGAGAAAATCTCTAACCTACTGGCAACGGTCCCGTTAGGGATTAAGAAGCGACTGCACTATTGAATCGAATCGAGTGCTGCGGCGACTAGAGTGTCCTCTGGTCGTCCTCGCCTTCCTCCTCCCGCCTCGCAAGCCCCATCTGCAGACGTCGCCGTATTTGTGAACCACTCTACCTAGGGCGATCAGTGACAAATCTTGGGAAGAACGCGTAAACGTACCAACGGAGATACGCCGGCAGCCATTTGAGGACTCGAAAACGACTTCTTCCGTGGGCCCGCTCGAACCAAAGTGCGGGTACCTCTCCTATTTTCCAGCCCGAACGGTGGCACTTGATAAGGAGTTCGATGCTGTAAGTGAAGCCCTCCGACGACTCAATTTCAATGTTATCGAGTACACGCCGAGAGAAAAGCCGGAAGCCGTTGCTGGAGTCGTGAGTGGGGAGCCCAGCAAAATGGTAGAGGGTAAACGCCGCCGTCCGGACAAACAACGCTTTCAACCAAGGACAGCCTTCCATCCGACCGCCTTCCATGAATCGGCTGGCGGCAACAATCTCGCACCCCTCTTTGAACTTCTCGAACATACGATCGATGATTCCAGCATTGAATGTGTCATCGCCAGGAAAAACCACTACGGCTTTCGCTTGGCTAGCCTCGAAACCGCTCACGACTGCGCTGTGGACTCCGCGCCCTCGGTTCTTCACCCGCACAATCTCGAAATCGCGCTGCGAATAGGTGCTTAAAGCTTCGAGAGTATTGTCTTCCTCACGATCGTAGCAAATCAACACTCGGAAGGGCGTCTCGACCCACCTCCGAAGGGACTCCATCACGTCGATGATACCTTCGCCTTCGTTGTAGACAGGAATGACGATATCAATTTGAACACCCATAGTATGGGACGAGTGGCGCGTTTCAGGGAATGATCCGGGGTTCAGGTAGCGGTACTATGCAGCCACCCTTAAAGCCTTTTTCTCTCAGCTTGGGAACAATTTCGTCCGCAATATGCCAGGAGAGCATAAGGGCGAAATCTGGCGGGTCATCAAAGAGACGGGTTTCCTCCAGAACAGGGATCAAGGTCCCAGGGATGTACTTTCCGATCTTATATGATCCACTTATCTCAAGGACGCTGTCCAAGATGGCATTGTCCAACCCGACGAAATTGATCAGCGTACTTGCTCTAGAGGGGGCACCAATACCGTAGATGCGCTGGCCCTTTCTCTTGATGTCGAGAAGCAACTTATTCAGCTCCAACTTGTTAACAGTGGTCCTACGGCTGAAGTCCGCAAGCCTTTCCCGGTATTGCTGGACCGGAGTCTCCAGGTCTCGGATGGCATGAACGGAATCGCCTACCGGAAACTTCCCCTTACGGGCCGCGTAAACACGAATCGATCCACCATGAGTCGGAATGCGTCTGGCCTCGATTACTTCAAGCCCGTGGAGGTTCAGCAGGTACTCCAAGCTGCGTAGTGAATAGTAGCGCAGGTGCTCATGATAAACGGTATCGTATTGTAACGTCTCGATCAGTCCCTCTACGTAATGTGACTCGGAAATAAAGATGCCGCCTTCAGCCAACATGACTAGGATACTGTCCAGTATTTCATGGATACTCTGGATGTGCGCGAAGACGTTTGTTGCGGTGACAAGTGTCGCCGGGCCCTGCTCTCGTCGCACCTTCTGTGCGATTTCAGTCCCGAAAAAGGTGATAGTAGTGGGGATACCCTGCTCGATTGCCAGATTCCCGACTTGCGACGGCTCGATGCCCTGTACTCGATGGCCCCCCTTCTTGAAATTGCTCAGGAGCGTGCCGTCATTGGAGCCCACATCCACAACTAAATCGCGCGCGTTGAGGGGCACCAGAGTCTGAGTCTCCTCGTAGAGCTGGGCGAAGTTCTCCCTCAGAATCCTTGTTGTTCCACTGGTGTAGGGGTATTCAGGGGGAAACAAGCGACTCGGATCCACGATCAGGCCCAGCTGAACCAGATGGCAGTGAGGACAATAAAGCAGCTCGGCCGGATACGCGGGCTGTTCCTTTGGCCGCTCGCCGATCGGCCTCATGTCATTGACCGGGGGGAGGTAGCCCAAGAACAGAACCGATTCCAGGTCGAAAGCTGAACAGACCTGACACCGGTCTACAACCACACTCGACACACCAGCGCCAGCCTGTCCCATCAACTCTGTCACGCTTTCCTCCTTAGGTGACCTTTTTGGTATCTGAGTACCGGTCAGCATGCTCAATATACCATCTGGCTGTTGGCGGCAACCCGTCTCTAAACGGATATCGGGGTTCATACCCAAATTCCTGAAGCTTGGAAATGTTGGGACATCGTCTCGGCGTGCCGCCTTTTTGGAGGGCTCCCGGAAGGATTTCGATGCACCTGCCAAAGTACGCACCGATTTCCCGCGCTACGGTCTCGATCGGGAGTTCTTCTGTGGTTCCGATATTATAGATTCCTAGGTGTGCCCCATGCTTCATGACTAGGGCCAAGCCATCGATGAAATCGTCGATGTAGACAAACGCCCGCGTTTCCCTACCCGTTCCCTGGATTGGGAATCGAATGACATCGGGGCCAGTCTTGGATAGCTCATGCATGCGCAGCACGAGTTGGGGAACAACGTGCTCGCCGCCCATATCTGGTCCATAGACATTGTGCGGGCGAAAAATAACAACCCGGTCAAAATGCTTGCGACCGTAGTTGATGGCAAGCATCTCGCTGATGATCTTTCCAGCGGCGTAGGAATACCGCGCATTGAAAGGGTCGGGAATGGTAAGCGGCACCTCCTCTCTGGTGGGAATCTCTGGAGGCTTGTGATAGACCTCGGAGCTAGAGGCGAGAAAGAGCTCCCCGATCTGTTGTTTCAAGCAGGCGTCGACAACATTCAGCATCCCCTTCACGCCTACGTCCAAGACCAGGTCCGGCTTCGTGTAGAAGTTCTCGGTGCCATTGATAAAGGCGAGGTGGAAAACCCCGTCCATACCAGTCGTCGCTGCAGCCACCGCGTCAGCGTCCCGGATGTCACCCATCAAGAGTTCAAACGCCCCTTTGAGATCGCCCAGACGATCCTCACCAGCTCGTGATCCATTGTCGAATACCCGAACCCGATATCCGTTCTGTACCAGACGTCGAACAAGTGCGGAGCCGAGGAATCCCATACCACCGGTCACCAGATAGGCTCTCTCACCCATTCGGCACCCCTCCCGAGCCAGGTTGGGGAGAACACTCGACCCAAGATCCCTGTTCATGGGACCGCCGCGCAGCTGCAAGCAGGTGCTGAACTCGCATTCCATTCCTGAAGCAAGGGACGCTCCGCTCTCCCGTGCTAATCCATTTCAGAAAGCGTTCGGCAATACAGGCCACCGCTCCGATCCGTCCATCTTGACCAGCCACCGCGTCTGTTTGGCCAAGGGAAAGGAGGCGCTGGGTTTCCCTAGTACCCTGCAGAAGCTCGAACCCCGTAACGTAATCCGATGTCTTGTTTCTCAGCACCAGCGTACCCAAATCGCCATAGAACTCAATCCGATGTCCGTTCCCAAGAAACGCGTGTGTGCAGACCGACAACGTGACTGGCACACCCGAGGCCAGTTCCAGAGACAACATGTTGAGCGTATCACCGGGTCGGTCGTCGGCAGGAGAGCGACACAAGTTCGCCCACAATCTCTGGATGGGACCGACAAACCACTCCAGATAATAAAAAATATGAGAGACTGAAGAGAACAGTGTTCCGCCCCCTGATCGCGGGTCTGTCTTCCACGAAGTCAGCCCCATCCTGTTTGCGTATGTTTCGACCTGCCAGCAGATGTTCAGGTGATGCAACAAGCCTATCCCGCCACCCTCGAGCAGGGATTTTGCCTGCTGCCAAACAGCGATCTCCGGAAACTCAAAATCCACCATATTGGCTACGCCAGCCGCCTCGGCTGCCTGCACCATCTTGCAGGCAGCCTCTCGGGTAAGGGCAAGTGGCTTCTCGCAAAAGACAGCCTTACCCAGTGCAAGCGCCGCTAACGCAACCTTGGGTTGGAGTTCGGGAGGGATGGCCACGGCAACGGCATCAATGTCCTGATCCTCCAACATCTTGCGCCAATCTCCGTAAGGACGTGGGATTCCCAAGCCGCTGGCGACCCGGCGTGCTCGGTCCAGTGTGCTCGCGCAGATGCCGAGCACCTCACATTGGTCATTCGCCCGGAAGACAGGTACGAGTACTTGCTGCCCGAATCCGATCCCTACCACGCCCAGGCGGATAGGCTTCTCCTGCTTCACGAGTACAAATGGGAACGAAGCAAAGACGGCATGATGGGTTGCGAAGGCGTCAAATCAAGGTGCTTTTCCCGAGAAAATTCCAGACATCGAAGACCGGTGTCTCTTGATAGTCGAGGTCGCGATAGGTGGAATGGGGAGCACACAGAATCAGTAGTGCACTTCTCTCCACTACTTCTTGTACCGGCAGCAAGTCGGGATCGACTGTAACGAAAGGATCAGTTGTCAGTACTTCCTTGGCCCGAAAATCTAGCAGCTTCTTCAACTTATAGGCCAGTGACGAGCGGATGTCGTCACTGTCGGCCTTGAAAGCCATACCAAGCAACCCGACGGTCAGCTGACTGAGATCGTATGACTTGCTGATTGCCTTGACGACATGAAGTACGAGGCCCTCGTTTACGAGCATTGCTTCGTGACCTAAAGAAAAGTTGTGATTGACAAAAGCCGCCAATTGCATCGTGTCTTTGAACAAGCAAGGACCGGCAGTGAAGCCCGCGTTGGGCAGGTCCCGTGCCCGCGGGTAGTTTCGTTGCATCCCCTCCAGGACACGATAGTAATCCACACCCGCCGAACTTGTCATCATGTAGAACTGGTTGGCAATAGCAAACTGGATATACCTGTACGCATTGTTCAGGAGTTTCGCAAACTCCGCCTCTATCGGAGAGAGAGAGACGATTTCAGATGTGATCGATCGGAAAAGCTTTGTTGCATTTTGCTCGGCCTCCGGCGTGGAGCCGCTCACAATCTGCGGTAGTTTCTGAATCTCTTCAATTGCATGGCCCTGTGCAACCCGCTCCGGACAAAATGCCACTTTAACTTCGCAGTCTCTGCTCGCGAGGTAGTTGTAGAGCCAGTCTGTAGTACCCGGATAGACTGTCGAGCGGATAACGAGCAGCTGTCCTCTGGTCAAGTAAGGCAGGAACCCGTCCACGCATTCCTTCACGACCTTGAAGACCGGGTTTAGGAATTCGTCGATCGGAGTTCCAATGGTTAGAATGATAGTGGAGGCCTCGCCCACAACCGCTGGATCGGAAGACAGTGTCAGGTGCTTGGACTCAAGAGCTCTTACTAACAACTCTTGGGCCCCTCTTTCCCTATGAGGAACCCTGCCTGTTCGGACTGTTTCGAGAGCCTCCTCGTTGATATCGTAGGCCACGACCCTCAGACCCCGGTTTGCAAAGACGAGCGCGAGCGGCAGCCCAACATGCCCAGCACCACCAACCACACAGACATCCGCCGATAGCTCGGTACTCTGTGCGGTAGTCATGAACGATTCATTCCTTCCTTCCTTCCACACGTCAAAACGAACGCACTAAAACGTGTAAGCGGGCCCATCCGAAAGAGCCTCTCGTCCAAGAAGTTATAGATCGGCAAAAGCTTGCTTACCAGGGGAGAGGCCACATAGCGATAATTTATCCCGGATAAGAAATCGTTATTAATCGCGAACCCTACCTGCCCGAAAACCTCTCGGACTTCTTCAGCCACAACTGGCCGCTCGTTATCCGTGACACCTTTGCTGCTGTAGAAGGGTGAGCTCCTGTCACGGTACAGCCACATAAAGGGGTTCCGCCGATTCGGATCGAACGCAACAAAAACACCGTTGGGCTTGAGTACCCTGAACACCTCGCGTGCACACTGGAGTGGGCTAGGAAAATGATGGATCACACCACTCAGGAGAATGGCGTCAAGACTTTCTGTCCGAAGTGGTAGCAGTTCAATATCTCCTGCCACAAAGCTCAGATCGGTTTTCTTTCGCCTTGCTGCCGCCACGAGAGGCGCGCTGATATCCAGTCCGTAGCAGCGGAACCCAAGTTCATTCAGGAGAAAGGTGAAAACGCCGGAGCCGCATCCCAGGTCCATGATCCGGGCTCTCTCCTCCAAACCACTCAGTTCCAGGCAACGTCGCAGCAACTTCAGGTTGCTTTCCTCTGTGAAAACATTGTACTCGGCCGTTTCCGACAGCTTGTCAAAGAAGGCAGTTTCTTTGCCCTTATCCTGCGGCGAGTTGTTGCTCTTCAAGAAGGTTAACCCAGGTAAGAGAATAGGATCCAAGACGATGCTGTCACGTGATTGATGCTGGCCCTAGAATGTGAGACTGGGAATCGCCTTGGCCTTTAGCAGCCCTAGGAAGATGACAGCCATATTGAGGGCATGTTCCAACCGTGACTCCAGGATGTGGCCGACCAAGTCTTCTTGAGTGCAAACAACGAGTTCTATGCCTTTTTCAAGGGTGGGAGAAGCTTCCTTTTGCGTAGCACCGGAAGCCATAAAGCACCAGAGCTGGTTAGACAGGCGGCCCGTGTCTGGTATCAGGCTTCCCAGGTTTTCCAGCTTCCCTGCTTCGAACCCCGTTTCCTCCAGAAGCTCTCGTCTCGCGGCGTCCTCGGGAGATTCACCGTTTTCTACATGGCCACTGGGCAATTCAAGCGTATATCGTTCAACGGCAGGGCGATACTGGCGAACCAGTAACACCTTACCATCCTTTGTCACGGCGAGTACGGACACGTAATCGAGACAACGCAGCGAGTAGTATGGCGCCGACGAGTCACACGGCTCAACTGTCTTGGCAACGACATCGAACCAGCTGGTCGAAAAAACTGACCTTCGTGCAGTGATATCGGGCATCGATTCTCCAGAAAAATTTAGCAGCCCCCAGAACGACTACGGTTGGCTCGCGACACTCTGGGAATGGCTGTGCATCCCACGAAGACAATTCGACGCCGGCCAATCAGAACAGACAAACGTCCTAGTGCTAGATTGCGTGCGCGGCTTATAATCATTGCCCCCAGCCCTGACGTATTCTAGCCTGACAGCCCAACCCAATTCTATCGGTCGACTGGGAGCGGGCAAAAGCTCGTGTCAAGGACTAAATCGCAGCCCTCCAAACGGCATACGTTCTGGGGCCAACCTTTTAGGCAGCGCCACGCAGGAGCCATCTTATGCCAGGTGCGTGGGCCCGAAGGGCGAAAACAAGTGCGACCGGGAGGACACCCGTTGTCGGCCTCTGGAGGGTGGCCACGATCATCGCAATCAAGAACAGCGCTGACAAGAAGGCTGAGGCTAGCAGACTCTCCCACGATGTCATCCCGCTACGGAAAACTCCGATCAGACACAACAAACAAAGCGCGCCCCAAGCGGCGCCATAAAATACCCGCAGAGGAGTCTCGACTAGAATGAGCCGTCGATGGAACGAGGCCACATCCTTCATACGGACACCATGCCTTGCAGCTTTTGAAATGTCAGACTCATTTGCACGGAAGCCAAAGAACTCTTTCATTTCTTCCCGCGCCAAGTCGACCCTTATGCGATCAAATTCGTTTAATCCCAAGAGCTCCTCTATCCTAGGCAAATAAAGCCCCCTTTGGAGGCACAATTTCAGCCCCGCCAACGCACGGGCCGCAAACGATCGGGGGTGCGTCGCAACCGCTCTGCGAAATCGTTCAGTAAATATCTCGTCGGCCACCAATGAAAAAGGACCATCGTCCGTAAACTCCCATGCTTCCGAGGCGGCGAAGCTGTCATTCGGAACGATCTTCCATGGGTTCTTCGGAAGAACTCCTAGCTGAAAGTAGAGAGCGGCACCACGATTCGTGGTGGCTAGCCGTGGGACTCCGAGCACAAACGTAGTGTATACAACGTATGGTGCAGCAAAGGCAGCCACGACTCCTACAAAAGCAGCGGCCATCTTCAGCGCCCTGCGCCAGAGCCCAGTGGCAAGGCCTCTTACCAAGATGGCCACCGTCACAAGTACTGCCGTTGCAAGAGCCTCCGTACGAAAGTTGTAAGCCAGACCGAAAAAGAGTCCCGCTATGGCACACTGTGTAAGTGGATGCTCCCGCTCTGGCAACCGGACCAGCACAACAAATCCGGAGACCATAAGCAGAGAGAGCATTGCCGAGCTGTTGTAACCCAGCGACAACCAGATCCACGGGAACAGAATCACCAGCACCACGGAAGTTGCAGCTACCCGCGCTAACCGCGTGTTCGCCTGAATCTGAGGAAGTGCCAGGTCGATGATCAGCGGTAGCAGTGCCGCCAAAAACAACATCTGGACGAATATCAAAGCGTCGCCCAGGATTGCAGCCAGGACGGGATATCCCCACATGGGATAACCAGGTGTTGCGGGCAGCTGACTCAAAAGGAGATCTGCACCAAAACGAAGATCCCTCTCATAGAGGTTCGATTTTCCGAACCCAAAAAAAACGAAGCGGTGCCCGCAAGAGTGACCGCAAACGCTAGAATCGCGTTTCGTCGAGCTCCCGCTAAATGGGCCGAAAGAATGCGAATAGATCTGAAGAGTGCGCTCATTAAGCGGTTCATTCAGCGGGCCTATGCGAAGCCGGCAAAGAAAACTGCCAGGCTTGTTTCGCCTTCCGAGGAAAGCAAAAACCTGGATCGGGCCAAAGCGATTCTCAGAACGAGGCGAGGCTCAATGATGGACCAAGTCAATTGTTCGAGTCAATCAGAGTGCTGATGAGTGCTAGCAGGCGGAACCCCTGAGAGGGCGTTGTCGCGAGTGCTACAATAGGGCTCCGTGGAGTTCGGAAGTCTCTGAGAGGCGGATGCCGTATTTTCAAACGAAGGTGACAGGCCATGAAGATTGCAGGAATTCAGCCGACAGCTTTGCAGTATCTGCTTTTCCTCTACGTGTTCACCATACCCTTTGGCGGTGTGTGGCCTCATCTGATCGGGTCCGATCCCGCCTTGACACCGGATCGGATTGCCGGAGGCTTACTTGCTGCATGTTTCTTTGCTCAGGTATCGGTTGGAAGGACGGCTCTTCATTTTGATCTCTACGACAAACTGCTCCTCTTTGTATTGGTGTTCCTTAACGTTGTGTGTCTTTCCCTGCAGCATTTTCTGTCGTCAATCGACTCGTTTGGACTACCTTTGTTCATTGCCCTGCTAGAGGCATTTTGTATAGTCACTTACCTGATTGCGAAAAACCTAAGCCTAACTCCCAGAACCGTAGAAGTGACATTGTGGGTCTTTGCAATCGCTGGTCTGGTCAACGCCCTGGAAATGGCTTCCAGCGTTCAGACTGCGAGCGCATTGGCGCGGTATTCTGGCTACTCCGACAGCTCCAACACGGCTGCACTATATGGAGGATTTACCCTTCTCATTCTGCTAGGCAATCAGCTGAGCGGGACCGGGCCGCTTCTACTGCGTACCGCACTTTTGCCGGCCAGTATCCTTCTGGTGGGACTTGCACTTTTCACAACGCAGTCTCGAACTGCGTTGATAGCGGTGGCCATTGCTATTCTCGTCATGGTGATCCTGAGTTGTGCCACGAAGCGGACGCGAACCACAACCTTGCTCGTGGCAGTGCTATTTCCCACCCTTGGATTCCTTGTTGCCCCGGTCCTGGACCTGAATTGGCGGGACTTAACCTACCGTGTAAGGAGGTTGGACTCCGATGACGAGCTGTCGTCAAGAGCCCTGTCGGGCCGAGAGGAGCTGTGGTCAGCCTATTACGCCATGGCGCGGGATGCGGGCTTCTTGGGAATTGGGCTTGCGCAGAGCTTTCCCAATTCCGAACGGTACCTCGCACAATCTCCTAACCGGTATTACGCGTTTGACAAAGCCGGAGTCCATAACGATTACTTGCTGCTGCTTGTCGAGACTGGGTTGCTGGGAATGACTCTCTATATTTCTTGCTTATTCTTTCTAACAGTAACCTTGCTGCGCAGGTATCGGAACTCTCAATTCCAGGGGATGTATCTTATTCTGATTTCAACGACTGTTTACCTGGCACTATCACAGGTGGCCCGTAATGCATTTTGCGATCCAGGTCTATGGCTGTTCTTGGCGTTGGCGACGCTAAGCTGCCGTAGTCGTTTTCAGACCGCTGGACAGATCCACGCCCAATTGATCGAAGCGCCGATGAAATAGGAGAAAGCCACGACAGAGGTCCCGACAACAAACCCGATTTCGAGACTCTACCGCACGGCACTTTACGTCTGTCTACGCTTCATACCTCCATGGCGCGATGAGAGTAGGGTTAACGCATCAGTTCAAGATACGGACCAATGCTGGAGCGATCGAGATGGGAACCAAACTCTTTACTCTGGTAAAGTTCTCGATCATCAAAAAAGACAGTCGGAAAGAACCTCTTCGCCACCGATGGCCAGAGGTGATTTTCATCCTGAAACAGGCGGGGATTTCGAGTTGTCTTGTTTAGCTCCGCACAGTTTCGGACCTCGCCGAACACTTCAACCAGGGCCATAAGCCATCGCTCATACTGCGGCCGAAGACCCTTTTTCAACATCATTTCAAAAAGCTGCTCTGAAACAGGCGTGGTTGCAATAATGAAGAGAGAACCAGGGCTCAGATCACGAATTGATCTCAGAATCGAAGTGTAGTCCCTATCCCAGGTATAGTTACCGTAGATTCGGTCGTAAGTACGCTTGTGAGGAAAGACCCAAGAATTTCGCGGTATCTCCCGATACGCCGAAGCACCGAAGAAACCCCGCAAGATCTTCTCAAGGGAGCGTTCCATCAAGTTGATCGAGAACAGAGATTTCAGCACGAAAGATGAGGAATGAGCATTATTGATATACGACCTTATTTCAGTACTACGGTCACCGAACAGGTACGAGCTCGAGCCAAGAAAATCGAGGGCAAGAATCACAGTTTCGGGGGGCCCGCAACGTTGTAGATACAGCTTGAGGTAGGGTCCGTATTCTCTGTGGACAAGATTCAGCGCGGAAAGATTGAGCACTCGATGGTGCAAGTACTCGAAATCGCCTAGAAGGATCGTGCGGCTTGAGCCGAAGAGGAGAGCGTTGTATCCACAACGAAAACTTCTGCTCACAAGCCGATTAGCGTTTTGCTGACGAGAATCAAAAAGATCCCTTGGGTCATGGCGGCAATCGAAAAAGAGATACGGATCGACATAAACATTAGTACCAACCACAGCGGCGGTCCCGAACATTGAGAGTAGGAAAACCACCTTTAGGTAGCCAAGGTGCGCTCGCGCGCGGTTGAGATCCATCCCATTCCTCACCAAGTCTTTGAATTAGAACTGAAAATAGAGAAACTCCGTCACGTTATTGAGGTTAAGTAGGGTTACCACGACCAGCAAACCAACCGCAATCGCCCAAATGAAATTAGGCCGCCAGCGCACACGGATGGGACTATCAGGAGACCGATCTCCGGGGTAGAGCTCGTAAACGGGATCAAACTTAACCATCAATTGCTGAGTATTGGGCAGCCAGAACACAATGCCTAGAAGAAGCATCAGGTGGACTAGTGCTGCGGTGTCACGCCAGGTTAGCTCTCCCTCCAACACAACGCCTGAGGACGTTAGAATTGACTGGGCAAGCGCTTCAAACTGCTCCAGTACTTGTGCCGGGAAAATCGTCCCGAACACTTTCGTATAGCTTGCGGGAACGATGATTCCATGGACACCAATCATTCCGTTGACAATCACCAGTGCGTCTTCCAGATCGTAGGCTCGGAAGAAGACCCAGGCAAAGGTAACTGCCAAGAAAGTGGTACCCCGGGCAATAAACCGCCCGATAAATGTCGATCGCTGATCTGATCTGCCCAGCAGCTCTCTTACTCTGCGGAAAGCATGGTTACAGACCAGGTAGAATCCATGGAGACCACCCCAGATTAGAAAGTTCCAGCCAGCACCGTGCCATAGGCCACCCAGCAACATTGTGATCATCAAATTCAGGTAACGCCGAAAGGAACCCTTGCGATTGCCCCCAAGCGGTAGGTACAGGTACTCACGCAAGAAGCGCGAAAGAGTCATGTGCCATCGACGCCAAAAGTCGACGATGTTTACGGCTTGGTAGGGTGAGTGGAAGTTCGAGGGAAGCAAGACTCCAAAGAGTCGGGCTCCACCAATTGCCATGTCCGCATACCCCGAGAAGTCGAAGTAAAGCTGCATACTGTAGAAAAGGACACCTGACCAAGCTTCCATGAAGCTTACCGGGTAGCCTGCAGCGACAGTGTTAAATACAGGATTAACATAGCCCATAGCACCGTCTGCTAGAACCACCTTCTTGAACAGCCCGATGAAGAAGATCGTCAGTCCGACCGAAAAGCGTCGGACATTCGGGCGGGTGAGGGCTTCGTTTCTAAACTGAAGAAACATCTCCCTATGGTGGACGATAGGCCCGGCGATAAGCTGGGGAAAAAAGGTCACGAATAGAATGTAATTCAGGGGATTCAGATCCGAGATTCTCCCCTTGAAGGCATCCACGAGAAAGGCGATCTGCTGAAAGGTGAAAAACGAAATAGCCAGGGGCAAGACGATGCTCCCTGCGCTCCAGTCCGATCCGAAGAATGTATTGACGTTGGCTACGAAAAAGCCTGCATACTTGAAGTAGCCAAGCAGGCCAAGATTGGTTACGAGGCCAAAGACAAGGAGAGGAGAGCCAGTGTGCTTCCGTTCGACGAAGCGTCTGCCAACCAGGTAGTTGAACACCACCGAACCTAGAACGAGAAGAAGGTAGATCGGATTCCACCAGCCATAGAAAAAAAGCGATGCTGCTACCAGGATGGCAATCGGAAAATTCCTGCTGATCCGGGCTGTGGAATAGTAGAGGCCAAGCGTAACGGGTAGGAAAAGAAAGATGAAGACGTAGGAGTTAAAAAGCATCGTCGGCTTGCAGTTAGGGGCCAGACTATGTCTTCAGAGCCCCAACACTATAGGGGAATGCCTTTTCTTCGAGAAGACCAAGCCAGGATTCTCGCTTGGGAGCACCCTAGCTATAGCTAAGCGAAGCACCAGACCCCTTCAAGCTGACATCGTATCAGCGAAAGACAGCTTCTCAGCTGTTAGAAGCAATTAGCGATCGTGAAGAACTGATGTTTATGGCGGGTTCAAGATAAACATCCGACGGCTTCTTGGTCAAGAAAAAGTTCAACATAGGCTCAGCCGATTTTGCCGAAGGCCGCCGAGGAAGGAATCTTGAGACCCTTGACCCAACGCAGAAAGGTGCACACTTCGCCCACCGACTGCAGCTTCGGAACGTAATCCTGCAAGAAGACTTGATCGATGCAGCGGCACTTGAGTGTGACGTGATCCCGCAATAGACTGGCATAGTCAGTCATGACAACCTCCGGGGTTGTGGTTATCACCGAAGGTTGTCGCCGACACGACTAGAGGGCAATCCTCCAGGATCGCCCTCTCTACACTCTGCTTACTTCTTTCTCGGCGGTATGAGGTCGCTCGCTAGACACTAGATGATCGCCAACAGTTAGAATAGCCGAGCGTTTGATTCTGTGGGACTGGGATCGAGATGAGGCCCTTCGTTTGAAAATGCTTCAAGCTCGACGCAATGAGCTCGGAAATCTCGGGGCAAACGAACCCGTTGGTCGGTTCAACAAACATCGAGGCAAGATGATTATGTGGCGAGGTGTTGAGAGGTGGAGGACGGCGCCACCGTTTGCGATCCGCTAGCAAGCGCGCGGTAGCTCAGCAGCTTCTTATCGATGGAGACACCTAATCTTGAAATTCGAAGCAAGATTGGCGGCCCACGCCCTTCTTGGGATCTCAGTCTTGACAGCAATTCTGTTTATCGATGACTGGCCTGCGCGACTGCATTGTAACGATTTCAAACTACGAGCGCTTAAGCCGCTGATGAGGCAGATTGACTCGAGCGCTGATCCAGCCAACCATGCAAACAAATGGAATTTCGGTTGTGATCCGGGCGTGGACTGTTACCATGCCGACTACTTTTCGGGCAGAATTGCCTTGGCAGAGAAAAGTCTTGAAGAAGCCGAATCATTCCTTTCCAAGGAGATCGATCTGTCTTACCCTTTCCCTCAACTGTACCTCGGTTTACTCTACTTCGACCAAGGCTTGAGGCGAAAGGCGGAAGAGGTCTGGATTGGAGTACCTTCGATATCGAGATATCTAATACGACTTGCCAAGAAGCTCTACTTCGCGGAAGACCGTCGTCCTGAAGCTCGAATCCTCTGCGAGCTAGCTGTCAAAAGCGAGCCCGAGAATCACACTGCTCATTATTTTCTGGGAACCATACTGCTGCACAACGCAACTCAACCAGAGGATCTGCGGTTAAGTATTGAGCACTCGCAGCGTGGCGTTGCCGGAACGGTTAGAGACTTCTGGGCCTATTATAATATGGGCTTGGCTTACGAAAGATTGAACCAGTACGAGGACGCTCGCAAGTACTACACACAGGCCCTGACAATACTTCCCGGAGACACCAGTGCGGTAGTGAAGTTGAAGAGAATCAGTGACTTAGATTCAAAGCCCAACTGACTACAACCCGTCCTAGTCCGTAACTCCGTCGTGATTGGAATTGAGAGTGCTGTCAGCGAAGAAAAAGCGTTCAGAGGTTCAGCCTGGCCTGCCTTCGAAGACTACGCTGCATGGTTGTCTTCTCTTGCAAGTTTGAGGAGTGGCCGGCGACTCGATGGCGTACATGAGGGCAACAACGCACAGCCACTCGTTAGCGTGGTCACCCCCGTTTTGAATGGAGCAGACTTCATCGAGCGCGCCATACGGAGTGTGCTCACACAGACCCATGAACAGAAGGAACACATCATTGTCGATGGGGGATCGACTGACAACACGCTCAGGATCATTCGAGACTACACTGACAGAATCGCTTGTTGGATAAGCGAGCCCGACAGCGGCATCTACGATGCCATGAACAAGGGAATCGTGTTATCTCGGGGTAGATACATCAAACTGCTCAATGCCGATGACATGTTACCCCCTGATTCCATTGCTAAGGCCGTTAGCGTCTTCGAAAGAGCGGGAGATACTATTTGCGTAAAGGGAAATGTGGAAACAGTTGATGATGCAGATCGATCAATCGAAATCGTCTCCAAAGGAACCCCACTTCATCAATCATGGTACGTGCCCAAGCGAGTCTATGAGAAAGCAGGACTCTACCGAACAGACTTCAAGGTGTCATCTGACTACGAATTTTTCCTGAGGACACAGAAAATGAAGATCGAGTTTGCCCATGTCGATGAGGTACTGATCAGGTTCCGATTGGGCGGGGCTTCCTCTGGATTCACCGGAGTCGGTGAGCGATTCCGAATCCAACGTGAGTATATGAATACAGCGTATGCCACCTATTTCGCCGTTGTTCGATTCTTGAGGAAGAGCCGAAGAAGGCTACTTACAAGACTGTTGGGTGAGCATGGTCTGAACAACCTGAGGCGTAGACTCCGAAGCGGCAGGCAGGGCAGATGATTACGGCGACTCAGTACCGCACTTCATAAATACGCTACTCAGAGTTCGCACAAGAATGACTTCGAAGAGTTGGCACATGTCCAGTGGCTCGAATCTCGCCTACGGCATCATGTGCAGTGGGACGCGATTCCCTCTCTGGCAAGCAGAGGTGATTAGGCAGTTGGGCCGGGTGGGTGCACATCCCCAACTACTGCTTCTAGATGGAAGGGTGGAGGATAAGCGGCTGGACTGGTTCCGGAGGATCCGTAGCGCGTCTTCGCACCAACTGTTCTTTCGCACATACCGCAAATTGTTCGTCCACCCTCGTTCCCACCGCACTGTCGACCTTTCGCAGGCGCTTCGCGACGTAGAGCACCTCCGCTGTACCCCCGTGCGAAAGGGGAAGTATTCCGAGTACTTCAGGGACGAAGATCTGGAAAAGATCCGTGCCTTTCGGCTGGACTTCTTGCTCCGTTTCGCTTTCGGCATCATCCGTGGCGGAATCCTTGAGGCGGCTCAGCACGGTGTCTGGTCATTCCACCATGATGACGAAACCAAGTACCGGGGGGTCTCCACCCTGTTTCTGGGAGATCTACAGCCGAGATCCCGTGAGCGGAGTGCTGTTCCAGAGGTTAACGGAGCGCCTGGACGGTGGCGTGGTCCTACGCAGGGGCCACTTTCAGACCGAATCATCCTATGAGAAGAACATCGACAGAGTCTATTTGCCCGCGACCGTGTTTCCGGCTCAGGTCTGTAAGGACCTCCTCAACGGCAAACTGGACCGCCTGACACAAGAACCGTCAAAGACTGAAGCCAAGATCTACCGAGTTCCCAGCCAGCGACAGATGGTGACCTTTCTGGGCCGGTCGCTAGCTGCACGTCTCAAGTCCAGACTAGACTGGGCTAGGAGTCAGGAGCACTGGGCGGTCGGGGTCGTGCCCTCCCCCATAAACCAACTCAAGACCGGAATGGCCGATGTACAGTGGTTGCAGTTCCCACTCGAAGGGAACCTGGCGGATCCCTTCGGAGTCAACATAGACGGTCGCTTACATGTTCTATGCGAGTACATGCCACCTGCTTCGCGTGTCGGGACCATCGCCTGGCTCGTCCTCGAAGCAGATCGTATTGTGGAATGGGGCCTGGACGTTCTCGGCGAATCGGCACACGCATCGTACCCTTACCTGTTCCGGGCGGATGGGGAGTACTGGTGTGTACCGGAAACGAAACAATTACGTCAGGTAACGCTCTACCGGGCCATCGACATCACACAGGGACGTTGGGAGAGGGAGGCAGTGATATTGAAGGATTATGCTGGCGGAGATCCGACGCTCCGGTTTCACGAAGGCCGATGGTGGATGTGGAGTCAGAACGGTGAAGAGGCGGATGGACGAGCCAATGTCTATCTGCACTACGCCAAATCTCTCACGGGCCCCTGGCACCCACATGCCCTGAACCCAGTGAAACTGGATGTGCGTTCCGCCCGCCCGGGTGGCTCCCCCTTTATGGTTGGAAATTCTCTTTTTCGTCCAGCCCAGGATTGCAGTCGAGCGTATGGGTCTAGGATATCTCTCCAGCACGTGATCCGAATGAACCCCCAGGAGTATGAGGAGCTCGAAGTTGATTCGGTGGAACCAGCCTCGACCTGGCCATTCCGTGCTGGTCTCCACACTATTTCAGCGGTAGGTGACCGAACACTCGTTGACGCCAAGACAATTCGCCCAGCGAGCCTGGCTACATGGCAACGGCGCCTCAGCAAGCTGACCGGCTGGGTTCCATCTGAGGCGCAGGCTCGCGGCAAGCAGTGCTCCACTACTAGTGGTACTTGACACGATTCTCGATGACGGTGAATGTCTGTCCCTCTATGGGATCATCCTGCTGTGGAATCGGCTACCGGGGATCTGCCTCTTCTGGCCTTGCCCCGAGAGGCGGTAGAATGGACGACGCTGTGGACTCATGTACTATCGACTCAAGAATAATCCCAACGAAGATTGGAGCCTTATGCGACTCACCGCTTGGGCTCGGCACTTCAGAGTCAGCGCCTAGTACTAGGGCTTGACGATCCCGGTTCACTCCAGAATGGATAGCCTATTGGAATACATCTTCGTCGGAGCCTTCGGCAAGGCGTCGAGGGATGGCGCGATCGGTGGTCAACTCACGGCATGTCGTACCCTAATCCGCAGTCCGATTTCTCGATACATCAAATGGCACACGGTAGATAGCACGATGCTGTCTGTGCCACCTCCTTCCCGGGGTGTTCGTACACTCCTTGCGGCAAGGCGAATGTTCAAGTTCATCCGGTTCGCCTTGCGTCCATCGGTCACGGGAGCTCTCATCCTAACCAGCTCGGGCGCTAGCTTTGTTGAGAAGGGAACCATGGTTTTGCTGGCACGAATCTTAAGGAAGCGTGTCGTCTTCAGTCCGCGATCCGGTCTGATTCTAGATGATCTCAAGACAAAAGCGATCATGCGCTGGTTTGCACGATTCGTACTCTCCAGATGCGACGTCATAATGTGTCAGAGTCGAAGCTGGCAGGACTTCTATCCGTCATTTTCAGGACTACCAACTAGGAGCTTTGCGGTCATTCCAAACTGGCTGGACACTAGACCCTACCTAGAACTCACCAGGCCAGAGAGCCCATCTCACGGAAACATTCAGATTATTTATGTCGGATGGATTGAGTCTTACAAGGGGATCTTCGATCTGGTCGAAGCCGTAAGGATTTTCAAACGAGCCTTGACGGGTTGCCGCATCCATATTTGTGGCAAAGGATCTCAGTTTGCGACCATGCAGCAGAAGGTAGCCGACGCTCGTTTGGAAGACTTCTTCCAATTCCATGGATGGCTAGATTTTCCTCAGAAACTGGATCAGCTCAGAAAGGCGGATATCTTCGTTCTGCCTTCGCATCGGGAAGGATTGCCCAACGCCCTACTCGAAGCGATGGCTGCCGGGCTGCCCGTCGTCGCTACTCGAGTGGGCGGAGTGCCGGAGATTCTTGCCGACCCTAGTGTTGGAATCCTGCTCGATCCACATGATTGCCACTCTCTAGGCAAGTCTCTCGTCGACCTGGCAAGTAAAGCCGAGCTGAGAGCGTCCTTTGGCAAACAAGCAAGAAAACACGTGAAGACAAATTACGACATAGATTGCCTTTGGCCTGTAGTGCTCGATGCCCTCTCCCCCACTAAGGGTCTGTCAGGAAATAACAGATGCACTTTGGCGTGAGCGCCGTGGGGGCAGATGCGAGGCGTCGCCATCGATCATCTTCGGGTAGGATCTGATTCTAGGCGGTCTGGATGTCAGGCGCCACCTCCACCATGCTGAAAAGGGAAAGACCATCGCCCTGTTTTCCTCTCGTCTCGTCCGGCCAGGGCAGAACCCCGAGGCTCCTCAGGAAACCTTGCTTCGATCGAAAGTCGGCGCTATTGGATAAAATCGCCGAAGTCCAAACCATGAACATGAAGGAATCGGTTCAAGAAATGAATAGCCAGCAGACCCATCTCGACGAAGTTCCTCGGCGGGAAGAGTCGAGGCGAGGCAGCAGCTGACCCTGATGAATGTTCTCCACGTGGTCGGCGCCCGCCCCAACTTCATGAAAGCGGCTCCCCTGCTGCTGGCGCTTGATCGCTTCTCCCACATTCGGCAGACGCTCGTGCACACCGGTCAGCACTATGACCGCAGGCTGTCCGAGATTTTCTTTCGCGAGCTGCAGATGCCCGAACCCGACCTCAATCTGGAAGTCGGATCGGGCACCCACGGCCATCAGACCGCGCAGGTCATGATCCGGCTGGAACCTGTTCTGATGGAGAAAAAACCGGCGTGGGTCGTCGTCTATGGAGACGTCAACTCAACCGTGGCCTCCACCCTTGTCTGCTCCAAGCTACAGATCAAGCTGGCCCATGTCGAAGCGGGTCTCCGCTCCTTCGACCGCACCATGCCTGAAGAAATCAACCGACTGGTGACAGACCAGCTCGCCGATCTATTGTTCACGCCCTCCGCCGATGCTGATGAAAACCTGCTGCGGGAGGGTGTCTCAGCGGAGAGAATTCGGCGGGTTGGAAACATCATGATTGACAGCCTGGTGAAACTGTTACCGCGAACCGAAGGGGTCAAATTCGTGGGCGACGGCTTCGACCTCTCCACGGCGTTCGGGCTCGTCACCCTGCATCGACCATCCAACGTTGATGTTCCCGAGTCCCTGTCGCGAATCCTGTCTGTCCTTGGTAAGCTCAGTCAAAGTGTCCCACTCATCTTCCCAATCCATCCCCGAACCCAACAGCAGATCGAGGGGCTGGATGTGTGCTTGAGCCCACAGCTAAAAATCATGGATCCGGTCGGGTACATCGAGTTCCTGGCTCTGCAGCGGAATGCTGCTTTCGTGATCACCGACTCTGGGGGGGTCCAGGAGGAGACAACCTACTTAGGAATCCCGTGTCTGACCCTGAGGGAGAATACGGAACGGCCTGTAACCGTGCAGCAGGGCACAAACACGCTGGTAGGCAATGACCTGGTCCTGCTTGAGTCCGAAGTCGAACAAATTCTTGACGGCAAGCCAAAAAGGGGAAGGGTGCCGGCCCTCTGGGATGGAAAGACTGGGGACCGGATCGCATCCCTACTCTCAGGGTAGATGATCCCATCGTTATACCGATTCCCTGACCTGCTGCGCCAACTCGGTCCCCGCTGGATCGCCTTCAGGCTAGGACATGCTTTTCGACTGAAGAGCGGGTTGATGCGGCTGCGGCTGCCTTCTCGAGATTGGTCCTCGATCCCACTCTCAGGGGTCCTACTCGACCCCGAACAGGCGGAGCCCAGCGCCTACTCGCAGTTCCGCCGAGACAACGCTCCGTCCTTCTTCTTCCGGGGGCGTCCCCCAGTTTCCACAACGCAATTCCAGCATTGGGATTCCGGTACTTCTTCATCTCCAGTAGAACGAGCTCGGGAGTTGAAAGGAGGCACTTTCTACTACTTCTCTCACACCCCTTTGGCTGTGGGATCTCCACCCGATTGGCACCACAATCCGTTAAGTGCTCACCAGGCTCCTCGAGATCGACACTGGAGTCAATTGGGCGATTTCGGATATGGCGATATCAAAGGCATCTGGGAGATCAGCCGCTTTGGCTTCGCCTACACGCTTGTTCGTGCCTACTGGAGAACAGGGGACGAGCACTTTGCCCAGCTCTTCTGGCTATTATTCGACGACTGGAGAGCCCAAAACCCTCCACAGCAGGGTGTCAACTGGAAGTGTGGCCAGGAGACCACGTTCCGAGTGATGGCCTGCTGCTTTGCCCTGTACGCTTTCCAGGATTGTCAGTCCACCACCCCCGAACGGATCTGCGGAATGGCCCAGTTGATCGCCGAGTCGGCGACCAGGATCCACTCCGATCTGGACTATGCTCTCAGTCAAAATAACAATCACTCGATTAGCGAAGCCGCGGGGCTGTGGACGGCAGGACTCCTGTTTCCCGAGTTCAAACAGTCGAAGCAGTGGCTGGAGCTGGGACACACCCTCTTGGAACGCCTTGCCGGGGAGCTGATCTACGAAGATGGGGGATTCGCTCAGCACTCCCTGAATTATCAGCGGCTCGTAATTCAAGTCTATCTATGGGTCCTTCGGCTGGCCGACTTGAACCGGAGGGAATTCAGCCAGACAACACGATCCCGAGTGGCCCAGGCAGGCTCTCTGCTTTTCGATCTCCAGGACGAGGCTAGCGGGCGGGTCCCCTGTTATGGACACAACGATGGAGCGCTGGTGCTACCTCTGAACAACTGTGATTTTCAGGATTTCCGACCGATTACGCAATGCACAAGCTACTACTTCAAGGGTCATCGATGCCATGAGAACGGCCCCTGGGATGAGGATCTCTTCTGGCTATTTGGATCGGAGGCCATCGAGGCTCCCTTAGAATCTCGACCGAGAGAAGATCTCAGTGCGTCAGCAGGGGGTTACTACACCCTACGTTCCGAAAAAGGATTTGCCTTTGTTCGCTGTGGCTCTTTCAAGCATCGTCCAGCACACGCGGATATGCTGCATGTCGATCTCTGGTGGCAGGGTATCAACCTCGCTCTGGACCCCGGCACCTATAGCTATAACGCGCCAGATCCCTGGTCTAACGCTCTTTCCCATACCAGGTTTCACAATACCGTCTCTGTAGACGAGAAAGATCAGATGGAGAGGGCCGGAAGATTCCTGTGGCTGCCCTGGTTGACCAGTGTGGTTCGCTGCAACCGTCGATCTGAGCGGGGACGGCTCTCCTATTGGGAGGGAGAACACAGGGGCTACCAGCGGCTGAAGGATCCGGTCGTGCATCGTCGGGGAATCCTACGGCTGCAAGAAGATTGGTTGGTGTTCGATGAGCTGGCGGGCAGCGCCAATCACCGCTATCAGCTGAACTGGACACTTTGCGATTGCCCCTACGAGTGGGAAGACAGAGAGTCTCTCCGGCTGATGACAATCGGAGGAGACTACTACGTGCGCGCGACGGCGCTTGGGGCCGAGTGTACCCGCACCCTGGTGCGGGCTGCGAACGACAGCCCTCGAGGCTGGCAGTCACCTTACTACGGGCATCGAGAACCCGCCCTATCCTTGCAGGTAGCATCCGAGGGTCAGACCATGCTCTTCTGGTCCTCGCTGGGCGCCAGCATATCCGAGGTCAAGGTTGACGACACCAAGCTGACGCTGCTTGCCGACGGTTGGAAAGCTGAGGTCCACCTTCAGCGCGATCAGCAGAGTACCCTGATTCGCGAGGTCGTTTGTACGGGAAGGTTGGAAGACCAGCTCCAACTCTAGCCAAGAATATTTGAAGTTTTGATTTCCACCGATCGGACGCGAAACACTCGGCAGAGTGGCCCTTTCTAGGAGGCCGCTTCAGCGGCCTGGCGCGAAGCGTATTAGCCCCGGTGTTTACGCCGGGGTCAGCCGCTTCTCCTACCTCCCCTGAGGGCCGTTTACGGTCCTTCTCGAGCGGCGGCTTTAGCCCTCGTGGACCCGGAGCCTGGCTGAAGCCTTTACCCGAGAAGCCCGCGAGCCAAAGGCTCGTGTTCGCCAATGAAGTTTCAGTTGTCTCTCCGACTGGGCGGGTAGGTCAAAGAAGGTAGTCGGACCACCCTGGTCCGGTATCCAGGTGCGCCCAGAGTCAGTACTCGAAAGCCCGTCGAGACCAGGTCGAAGATCGGGACTTCTTCCTTAGGCCGAAATTGAAAGCTGGTTGCGGGTGTCGTCAGAACCTCGGCCTCACCTAATCTACCGGCGAACTCCTGATGTACGTGTCCCGTGCAAACCAAACGAATCTGAGGTGAGCTATCAATAATCTTCACCAGGGCTGACGGCTCAGCTAGACCGATCCGATCCAACCAGGGACTCTTCACTGAAATCGGCGGATGATGCACGAAGAGAACGGTGGGGCATCGGGAATCGAGGGCCAATTCCCTTTTGAGCCATTCCAGCTGTCCTTCTTTGATCGATCCCCATACCTGGCCCGGAACATGCGAATCTAGTCCGATCAAACGCCAGCCACCCAGCTTCAGGGAAAAGTTCAGTAAGTCCTCCGACCCATCCGTTATCTCGGAGAACGTCTGTCGGATGAAGTCGCGGTTTTCGTGGTTGCCGGGAATCACGCGCAAGCGCGTGACCCACTCGCCCAACATCTTACGGAGAAGCTGATAAGTCTGCAGCTGCTCATCCTGTGCCAGGTCGCCCGAAATCACCAGGAGATCGAACTCCTGGTTCGCCGCGATGAAGGCCAGGACCTCTCGGAGGGAGGCAGCAGTCGGGACCCCATTGAGCGTGGCCTCGGGATCACCTAACAAATGGCAATCGCTCAGCTGCAGGACTCGCACCGTCATCCCTCTCGTTGTCCCGTGGCCGCGATGGTCGAACGGCCCTCTTTCGGGTCGCCCGCGACCTCGATGACTTGTCCCGTCGAAGCCTCCAGAACCCGAGGCTTGCCAGACTCGATTTTCGACATTCGAATGAAGACCTCCTGGGCCGCCAGAGGAACCTCCCCGCTGGCCGGGGAGCGGCGCTCGTAGGTACCATCGGTCAGACAATCCCAGGCCGAACAGTTGTCCTCAACATAGACATCCAGAAGCTCGCGCAGCTCCATCTTGACTTGCTCATCGAGGATCGGGAGCACCGTCTCCACTCGGCTGTTCAGGTTACGCTTCATCCAGTCCGCCGAACCGATGTAGTAGTCGGGATCACCACCATTTCTGAAAGCGTAGATACGGCTGTGTTCGAGGAAGCGACCGACGACGCCATAGACTCTAATGTTCTCCGAGAGTCCGGCAACGCCAGGCCGTAGACAGCAGAGACCGCGGACATTCAGTCGAATCGGTACGCCCGCCCGGCCTGCGCGATACAGCTCCCGGATCACATTAGGGTCCTGAAGTTGGTTCAGCTTTGCCTCGATGCCGCAGATCCGCCCGTTTCGTGCGTGCTCAGCCTCCCGACGAATCAAGCTGTTGAGTTGGCGCCGCATGGTCACCGGAGCCACCAGAATCCGGCGTTGATCGCCAGTGAGCCTCCCGCCAGTGAGGGCGTTGAAGATCGACGCTACGTCCGCACAAACGTCGTCATCGCTGGTTAGAACGCCGACATCCTCATAGAACCGGGCCGTCCCGGTGTGATAGTTTCCGGTCCCGAGGTGGGAATATCGGCGCACCTGACCGCCCTCTTCCCGCACCACCAGCGCCAGCTTGACGTGCGTCTTCAGCCGCTCAACTCCGTAAGCTACATGGACACCCTCCCTCTCCAGATACCTTCCCCAGGCGATGTTGGGCGCCTCGTCGAAGCGAGCCGTCACTTCTACCAGCACGGCTACCTGTTTCCCAAGTCGCGAAGCTTCCGCCAGCGCTTTGACGATCGGCGAATCGGCACTGGTGCGGTAGATCGTCAGTTTTATCGCTAGCACCGCGGGGTCCAGGACTGCGGACTCAATGAAGCTCAACACCGAAGAATCGAAACTGTGATAGGGGTGGTGAAGCAGAATATCGCCACCATCAATCTCCCGGAAGATAGCTCCTGGCTGCTTCGGGAGCCTACTCAATCGAGGGTGATCGACTGGCGTGTATGGCAGGTAGCACAGGTCCGGCCGGTCGCCGGAATCGAGTTGCGACAGGTCTTTTAGCCCCAGTATATAGGGCGTCCGGTAGACGTCGAGGTCGTTCGCACCGAGCTGCTTGGTCAGCCAATTGGAGAGTTTCTTCGGAAAACTGGAGTCAACCTGAAGACGCACCACACCTGCGAATCGTCGTGCCTTGAGCTCTCGACCTACCTGGCGGATGATGCTGCCAGGCTCCTCCGTCGCACTCTCCTGCAGGTCACTACCCGGATCCGGCGCACCTTCGGCGC
Organism: Acidobacteriota bacterium; assembly: GCA_047514575.1. GTDB lineage: Bacteria > Acidobacteriota > UBA6911 > RPQK01 > JAJDTT01 > CAUZIZ01. The sequence continues at coordinate 44,598 of JAKZYH010000040.1, forward strand.
CGCGCGTGACCCGAAAGACAAATACCTTGCGAGGAGGAGCTGCGGGGTAGAGAAGGTCCAGGTTTTCCGCGATCACCTGCTCCAGGGGTACGAAGCCCTTTCCCTTGGGGACTGGAACCCAGCGCGGCCTGTTGTCCGGGACCTTGATCCTGATAAAGCGCTGTCGTTTGTCTTTCGTAGGCAGCAAGACGGCCAGGTTCAGGCCAAAGTTGCTAATAAAAGGAAACGGATGCTCGGGGTCCACTGCGAGGGGGGTCAAGATCGGTAGGACCGCGTCCCGAAAGTAGCTTCGGAGGGCAGCGCGCTGAGCCTTTTTCAGCCGCTTGTACTCCGCTATCGGAATGCCCTCACTGGCCAGAGCAGGGGCGATACCCTCCTCCAGATACCGGCAGATCAAGTCCATCTGACCCAGTACCTCTTGCCGGCAGACTTCGAACTCCTGTTGCGGAGTCCGGCCATCCAAGGACAACTTGCTCGAGTTTTCAGAGATTTGGTGCTTGAGCCCGCTCATGCGCTTCATGAAGAACTCGTCGTGCAGCATCCCGACGATACCCAGAAACCGGACCTGTTCCAGCAAGGGGACCTGTGGATCCACAACCTGCGCCAGTACCCGCCGAGCAAAGGCTAGCCAACTCAGTTCACGGTTGAAGTAGGCCTCCGGACTGTCCAGGGGCACTTGGGATGGAAGAGTCTTTGCCACGGAAGCCTCTCGTCTTAAGTCGAATTGAGATATTAGACCACAGAGGCCAAGAACCCTTCAATTCTTCCCGGTCTTGACAGGAAACTAGACCAGAAGAGATAGTCAACAGGATGTCAGCTCTGCCCAAGGTCCCCTCGCCACTACCCAGCTTTGTAGCAGCGGTAGACCTCGGCTCCAACAGCTTCCACATGGTGGTGGCGCGAACCGAAGACGGGGTACCAGTCGTGGTCGACCGTCTACGCGAGATGGTTCGACTCGCCGCCGGTCTGGATGCCGACAGACAGCTCTCGACCGAATCTCAGCGCCGGGCGCTAGACTGCCTTCAGCGTTTCGGAGAGCGCCTACGGGACATTCCTTCTGACTGCGTGCGCAGCGTGGGAACCAACACCCTGCGCTCGGCACACGGTGCCCAGGAATTTCTGGCTAAGGCCGAGGCTGCTTTGGGTCACCCGATCGAGACGATTTCGGGTATCGAGGAGGCTCGCCTGATCTATTCTGGAGTGAGCCACAGTCTTGCCCGCTCTGACTCTCGCCGGCTGGTTCTCGACATCGGAGGCGGCAGCACAGAGCTGATTATCGGGTCGAGCACCGAGCCGATCCTCATGGAGAGCCTCTATCTGGGATGTGTGTCGGCAAGCCGGCAGCACTTCGGTGATGGTGAGATTACAGCTCAACGCTGGCGAAAGGCAGAGTTGACTGCCCTTCAGGAACTGGAGCCGGTGCAGTCCCGTTATCGCCGCCTGGGCTGGGGACAGGCAGTCGGAGCATCTGGCACCGTTCGCTCCATCGACAGGGTAGTCCGACTGGCTGGCTGGAGTCGAAAAGGGATCACGCCCCGAGCCTTGGAGCGTCTGCGCGACGCGCTGCTCAAGGCGGGAGACATCAAGCGACTCGACCTCGAGGGGCTGGACCCGGATCGCCGGGCGGTCTTCCCTGGGGGCGTTGCCCTACTCCATGCCACTTTCCAGGCACTCGGAATCGAGTCCATGCAGTACTCGCAGGGCGCCCTCCGCGAAGGCATTCTCTACGACCTCCTGGGAAGGATCCGGGAGGAAGACCTGCGCACGCGAACCGTCAAGGGCCTTGCCAACCGCTACCATGTCGATCAGGAACATGCCTCTAACGTGGAACGGACTGCCTCCCGTCTTCTGCTCGAGGTGGCCGATGCCTGGTCCTTGGGCTCTGCGGCTTCCCGCCAATTGCTTAGCTGGGCGGCACACCTCCACGAGATCGGCCTCGACATAGCCCACCAGCAGTATCACAAGCACGGCCAGTACATCGTAGCCGCCTCCGACCTGGCTGGCTTCTCCCGAGAAGAGCAGACGCTGCTCGCCATGCTGGTTCGAAGCCACCGGCGCAAGTTCCCAGCCTCAATTCTCAAAGAGCTTCCCAACTCCCAAATCCGAATGATGGGACGCCTGGCAATCCTACTCCGCCTGGCCGTGGTGCTCCATCGCAGCCGCAGACCCCCGCCGTTTCCCGAGCCCTGGCTCACAGTCGCCAAAAGATCGTTGAAGCTAACCTTCCCCGAACGCTGGTTGGACGAACACCCACTGACCCGAGCCGATCTGGAACAGGAGGGAGCTCATCTGGGAACGGCGGGCTACAAGCTCGAGCTAAGGTAATCCTATTATCTCGTGTCTGGTTGAAGACGTCTGAACGTCAGTCGGGGACGATCTCGATTGATGTAAAGGAAAAGCAGTAGAACGAAGCCAAGTCCGGCAGCGCCGCGAACGTCTTGGCCCGTTAGCAGGATGGCGACAAGTGCCGAGGAGAGAGTCGGACAACAGCATGATTCCTCGGGTCCCCGTGGACGCATCCCCTTCAGGAATGACATCCAGAGGCGGCCGGTGGGGGCGCAAAGCTGAAACTTCATTGCTGCTCCCGCCTTCGGAGTTCGCAGGTTCAGCGTTGGACGGTTCGTGATTCGGCCTTTCTCCTTGCTCCGGAAAAGGCAACCGATAAATGCTGAACCGCAGAATATCGAACAAGTGAATTTCGAAGGACTGCGATCGTTGCCATCTGTTGGTGCCAAAGTTTCATTCTCGAGTGGGGCCAGCTCCGCTGGGCTCCACTACGAAGGTTTGGTTGGAGTTCTTCGTGACTATTGAGTCAAGTTTGGAACGTAAGACACAAGAACCCTTACCCCACACCTACGCCGAAGGTGTTACTGCGGGTAGCCCAGGGTTGCAATGCGAAGCGAGCTACCCTGGGTTCAAAGTCGTTCAAAACAAATACGCTACCCCAAAGGGGTTATTGCCGACCGGAAACGAATTGCAACAACGCTTGCAGCGGGGAACCTGGAAATGGTTCTCCTTCAAGAGGGTGGGAAGCCCTCCGGGTCAAGGCCCTAGTCAGGCCGCCCGTATCTGGACCT
>JAKZYH010000041.1:0-4315 GCA_047514575.1 Acidobacteriota bacterium
GTCCCTCACTGTGTGCCTTTTGGACCTCGCTGTAGAGAGCCTCCAGATAATCAGCAAACCGGCGCACGTCGGCCGCTTTGGCCAGAGGGCCGTGGCCCGGCACATAGGTAGCGTTCGGATGATCGTCGGCAATTTTTCTCAGCGCGGGGATAAAGTCGGGAATGGAAACGCCGCCTTCCCCAAGATCGAAAAAAGGGTAATAGGTGTGAAAAAGCAGATCGCCGGTGGCGATGATGTTCTGTTTCGGCAGGTGGACGATGAGATCACCGTGCGTATGGGCAATCCCAGGGTGAGTCAGCACGACTTCGTGCTTACCCACCTGGATACTCCGGGTTTGAGCGACCAGGCTAGTGGTCTTCGGTATACCTTCCGGATGGTCCGACCACCAGGACTCGTCATGGAGCCCCATGAGCCGAGGGACCTTTTCGTGGGCGAAGATCCTGGCCCCGGGGTAGAGACTGTTCCCTCGAGTGTGGTCATAGTGATAGTGAGTGTTGACAATCTTCGAGACGGCTGCCTCCGAATGTCCAGAGACCCACTTCCCCAGCGTCTTGGAGCCAGGAGGAAACTTGGTGTCGACCAGCAGCGCCTCGTTTCCATCCTGTACCAACAGGGAATTACCGCCTCCACCGAAGACGACGTGGATACCGGGAGCCAACTCCGTACTTGTTTGTCGAACGAAGGAGACATAGAACCAGCCGAAGCCCAGGACTCCCCCGACGAAGATGAGGAGCATCAGAACCAGGACCAGCGAACAAGAACAGCCGCCCGGTTTGCGTCTCAGGCCTCCTTCGGAAAGCTTTCCGTCGCGACGGTACGCGTACTCCAGAAACTTGGCACCCTCCAGCGACAGATCCTTGACGAAAGTGAAGTGTGCTATCCAAAACTTCTTCATCAAGCGGAAGCCCCACCCGTGCGCCTTTTCCCAGGATCCAAAGCGGGTTCGCCCCTCTCCCAGATCCTCGACGTGGTAGGTGTGGCGAGCGTAGAAACCCGGTAGCACAGTCACTTCCCAGGTCACCTTCTTGTTCTTCTCCAACTCCACAATCCGGGCAATCGCGAACAGCCGGTAAAGGTAATACCAGCGGATCGGCTGAAAAGCCCAGATCAGCTGTTTCCCCAGGACCAGGTCCTTGTTTAGAGCCCAAAAGAAGCACTTATTCCACCTGGACCACCAATTGGCATGCGTGAAAAACTCCCAGAGCTCATGAATCGGGATATTGACGTCCACGGTTCCTGCAACCGGAGTCATGTCGTTCGACTGGGCCAGGATCTCTTCCCTGTTCTCCTTCGCCACGATTGGAATTCTCCTTTCTGAACAAATTGTCCAGCCAGGGGTGGTTCACCCCCTGCTGAAGTTAGCCGACGGGTCGGTATGCGTTGGCGGTCGTGGAGACGTGCCTTATAGCTCGGAGCCTTGACTCTCCGTCGTGGCTCCGCTGGCAGCATTCTCACTCAAAAAGCCGGCGGGCGCAATCGCTTTTCTTAGGGTATTCTTGCGCAGACCCTTAGAGTCGTCTACTCGCCCAGCTCATGACAGAGATGGCAGTCGGTAGAGGCCTGCCGAGCCAGGTGGCAGTTCATGCAGGTCTCCATACTCGTCGAGATCTCCTTTGACAGGACCTCCCTCATTTCGACCGGGCCATGACATTTCCCACATTCAACCTCGGCCTTAGAGTGACTGGCGTGGCTGAAGAAAACGAAATCGGGCAGTTGATAGACCCGAACCCAGGCGGCTTCTTGGCCCTCTTCTGCCAAGCTGGAGAGCTCTTGGATGGCAGCGCTCTCCGCTTTGATGCTGCCATGACACAACATACACTTCTGAAGCCTGGGAAGCCCTGCGCGCTCACTGGAATCAGCACCCGAGTGACAACCCTTGCAGGCTATTCCACTCGAAACATGGAGCCTGTGGCTGAAGGGGATTGGTTGGGGAGCGACCTCGCGCGGTAGTTGCTCCGGTTTCCCCTTATAAATCAGCGGCGTCTGACCGAAGCTGATGCTTCCTAGAAAAACAGCCAGGATCATTAGAACGAACAGTCCCACCCCCAGACCTGAGGACGGCGGGATCCTGATGCTGAGCAATCGCATCTGAATACAGAAGGCAGGAATTCTAGGGGAGCGCAAAGGCTACCAGCTTACCGGTGAACTTCTTGTTGTACTTGTTTCCGCCTCCGGCGGCGATAGCGACGTACTGTTTTCCGCCCTTGCCCAGATAGGTCACAGGCGTGGCGTGTCCGCTGGCTGGGAGCCTCGTCGTCCACAGTTCCTTCCCGGAATCCTTGTCAAAAGCGCGAAAGCGACTGTCGTTGGTGGCACCAATGAAGACGACGCCCCCTGCGGTAACGATCGAGCCTCCCAGATTGGGCGTGCCCGTCTGGGGGATTCCTCTTGCCTTCAGCTCGTCGAACTCACCCAGGGTCACTCGCCAGCGAAAGTCACCCTGGTTCAGATCGATCGCCGTCAGGGAGCCCCAGGGAGGCTTCTGGCAAGGATACTGATTGGAATCCCAGAGTCTTCCATACTTGGTGCCTCGGACGCGATAGGGGAGCTTCGAACCCTCGGGACGGGGCACGATTCTGAAGAAGGCACCGACATCCATTGAGTTCACATAAAGCAGGCCACTCTCGCGATCGAAAGAAGCGCCACCCCAGTTGGGACCGCCGTTCGTCCCCGGGAACATCACGGTCAACTGGGAGCCAATAGGTCGAAAGAGAGGGCCCTCTACGACGGCCTCCCTGAGCATCTCCAGACACTCTTCTCGCGATTCGGGTGTCACATCGGTGATCTCGTCGCGAGTCATGGACTGGCGAGCGAAGGGTGGAGGCTTTACCGGGTGAGGTTGCGTGGCAAAGGATTCCTCGCCGGGGACAGTACTGGCTGGAGCCGCCCGCTCTTCCACTGGAAACAAGGGTTTCCCTGTCAGCCTGTCCAGGACGAATACGAAACCAGTCTTCGTGATCTGAGCTACCGCGGGGACGTCCTGTCCTTCCCTTCGGACCGTGACCAGAACGGGTTGAGCCGGCAGATCCCAGTCCCAAAGGTCGTGGTGAATGGTTTGAAAGTGCCAGACCCGACTGCCCGTCCGGCAGTCGAGTGCGACCACGGAATCACTGAATAGATTCGCTCCCTTTCGATCCCCACCGTACAAATCGTAGGCAGGAGAAGTCAGAGGGACGAATACCATGTCGGTCTCCTGGTCGACGCTCATGGCGGACCAGGCATTGACGCCGCCCCGGTCCTTCCAAGATTCTCCTTCCCAGGTGTCGTTCCCAAACTCGCCCGGCCGCGGTACCGTATGAAAGCGCCAGACCTGTCGGCCGTTGCGGGCATCGAAAGCCCGGATGTCGCCACTTGGGCCCTGGGGCTCTCCGTCACTGACCCAGCCACCTACGACGACTCTGTCACCGCACACCGCGACTGGGGATGTGAGTCCATAGCTAAGATGGGGAAACTTTTCGATGACGCCCTTCTTGAGATCCAGCTTACCCCGTTCCGCAAATGCTTGATCCTGCTTGCCGGTCTTGGCATCGATCGAGAACAGGTGACCCTCCTGGGTACCCAGAAAGATTCGGCTCTTGCTTCCTTCCTGCCAGTAGGCCACCCCACGGTTGATATAGAGGCCTAACCGGATCTGCTTATCGAATCCGGAGTCGAAGGCCCACAGCTGTTTGCCCGTTTCCGGTTCCAGAGCGATCAACCGGTGAAACGGGGTGGACACATACATGACTCCGTCCACAACCAGTGGAGTGCTCTCGAAGGCCGATTTGGGTGGATACTGGGTGCCATCACTGAAGTCACCAGTATCGAAGGTCCAGGCTGGCTTGAGCTGTGAGACGTTTTCACGGTTGATCTGCCTCAGCCCCGAATACTTCGTCCCCCCTGCATCGCCACCATAGTGTCGCCAGTCCTGTCCTTGGAGCGAGAGGGTGGTCGCAAGTGTCAGTGCTGTCAAGACCAGGAGGCCAGATCTCAGGATGACGGAAAAACTTACAACCAGCTGCGGCACCGAACTGTCATAGCAGGTCGTCTGGGTCGCTGTCAATTGAGCGCCGCTATAGAAGCCATAGACGCTATAGAAAGTCCGAAGATGAGCCGGAGACGCCTGCTTGGATACAAGGTTTGGCTTCGGTCTCCAAGCCGTCGGGCTAGAGGCGGGTTTGAAAAGAAGCGAGCGCATGTCAAGAGGTGTGTAAATAGACTCAGGCGGCTTTCTCCTTCGACTCCTGGTTGACCAGGACTCCATTCACATACTTGGCTCCCTGATAGACATCTCTCATGAGCTCTGGAGCTTTGAGACGACGGAATCGTTTCTCGG
>JAKZYH010000042.1:0-2507 GCA_047514575.1 Acidobacteriota bacterium
TCACACCATCTTCGGCCGCTCCTCAATCGCGAAATCCTCAACGTAGACCTGGCTACGCCTGCGGTTTCGCTCAATCGTTCGCGGCCAAATCTGGTGCAAATCTGAGCGCCAATTCTACCAAGTTATTCTTGCGCAGACCCTGTACGCTGTAACACAGAATACTAGTACTCCCGCGCCGTTGTGATACCCGGTTGGGGGATAGGGTATTTTCCGTCGGGTCCGAGCAGCAGTGGTGCCTTCGAGTTCAGCGTGAGCTGGTCGACCTCGGGAGCGAACTCGTGGTCATGGTTAAGGATGTCGTCCCAGGTCACGATCTGGCCGGTGTGCGCCGCCATGCGGCCCATGGACGTCACCAGACTGGCTTCGGCTCCGCGCTTCACTTCGTTGAAGGGCTGGTCCTTACGGATGGCCTCGATTAGATCGTCCCATTCCAACTGGTAGGGATTCGGCTCCGGCTGGGGGAAGGACCAGATCGGATCTTCATCAGTTTGATTCTGGCCCTTGTAGATGCGGCACAACGCCGGGATATGGCCACTGGTTGATATGACGGCTGATCCCTTGCTCCCATGCGCATAGCTGGCAAACTCGTTCCAGCACCTTGTCATAGTCCGGCCCTCCAGAAACAACTTGGCTCCATCGGCAAACGTGTACTCCACCGAGTAGTTGTCGAAGTTCTGATCGATCGAGTCGCCGCGATAATGGCGACCGCCACTGGCCTTGGCCTGCACCGGCCAGGCGTCCTTCATCCAACAGGACTCGTCAATGTTGTGGATGAGGAAATCGCTGTATGACCCTCCGCTGGCCCAGAGGAAGGAGTGAAATCTCTTGATCTGGTAGAGCAGTTCGCTGATACCCTGGGGCTTTGGACCCGAAGCCGCCGAACCGGTTGGACCAGCCACACGATAAGCCCGCAATGTGATCAGGTCACCGATTTCGCCTCCCCTGATACGATCGTAAAGTTCACCTCGTGCCCTACAGTGTCGACACATCAATCCCACGCCCACTTTGAGATTCTTGGCGACTGATTTCTGAGCGAGGGCCAACATTCTTCGAGTCGAGGGACCGTCGACGGTCACCGGTTTCTCCATGAAGACGTTGAGACCCTTCTCGATGGCGTAGCCAAAATGAACCCAGCGAAACGCCGGAGGCGTCGTGAGGATCACGATGTCTCCTGGCCGGAGGAGATCCATGGCCTTTCTATAGCCGTCGAAGCCCAAGAACTGTCGGTCCTGGCGAACATCGAGCAGATCCGAAAGCTTCCTTCCCTTGCCCGGCATCAGCCCCTGCTCAATCCTTGCTTCCAGTGTCTCGTAGCTACTCGTCAACCGCTCAGAGAAGACATCCGCCATAGCCACCAGCTTGGTCGGACCGTTCGGAACCGACAACGCATTCAGAGCAGCTCCGGTGCCCCGACCACCCGCACCCACGAGAGCCAGTCGGATGGTATTGTCCTCGCCGGCGTGGACGTGAGGTATCGTCACTCCAGCGAGCGCGGAGGCGGCGGCAAGACTGCTGGTGCGCTTCAAAAACTCACGTCTCGATGTGCTCTGTTTCGGTGTCTGGTTCATGACTGTCCTCCGTTGCGGATCTGGTTGAGGTCGCGAACAGCTTCCCCGTGCCGCACTGGTGGTGAGAGCAGCGTAGGCCTGAAGGGCCGCTGAGGTATAGCGCTGGCGTCCTCGAGGGCGAAAGGCATCTGCACCTCTTGCTTCCTGGCGTCGATGACCTGCTTGACTCTCCGGCCAACCTGGTGAAGGTGAACGTGTCCCGGCACGAACTGGGTGAAGGAATTGGCAATCGCAATGATGGGTTTCTGAAAGTCTTCCGTCTTCATTCCGGTCGCCCGCCAGAGAGCTCGGGCTCCAGCCATACGGCGACCTTGAGTCGTAATGCTGCTGCGGAATTCTCGGTTTTGCATTGGCCTTTGTCCTCGTCCTGATTCCCAGTTTACTTTATCAGCTGTCCCCAACTTCCGATACCGTGGGTGAAGAAGTCACGTGTGCAGTCGGACTTATTGATCTTCTCTCGCCCAGAATGCCGACCCATCGACTCTACTTCTAGATTGCAGCAGTCTGATTTTAAAGAACTTATAGATTTTCTGCCGGACTGGAATCAAAGCTGCATTGGTTGAGGTTCCCAAGTCTCCGACCTCGGGAGGGCAAGGCTGGGATTATAAACTGCTCCGCAAGACTGCGGGGTGCAAACGGTTCAGATTCCGGCCGCCCTCCCGAAATAAGGTCCCAAGGTTCCAAGGTACCCATTCCCAGACAAGCTCCAAATCCCAGACACCAAGATGTTCTATGATAGGGCCTGCCGTGCTAGGTGGGGCGTTAGCGGTGCCATGATTCCCTGAGAAATCGGGGATGACCCGCAATCCGCTATAGCGGGACTGAATGCTCTGCCGAGGATCTCTTGTCTCGGGACAATCGCCTTGCGGGGTAATGCCGAAAGGTTGGGTCCTCCACAACGTGCGTCCGCGAACCTGGTCAGGTCCGGAAGGAAGCAGC
>JAKZYH010000043.1:0-4069 GCA_047514575.1 Acidobacteriota bacterium
CCCGCTCCGAGGTTGAATTTCAAGAGTCCAGTATCTACGCGCTAGCCAAGAAGTTTCAGGGACTGCCTGCCGGAGCCACCAACGGACACCGGGGTTACCTGCTTACTTTCGCCATCGCCTACATCCGCGACTTCCTCTCTGATTTCCACATCGTGGGAGAGACCTTCGAGACCTCGGTTCCCTGGAGCAAGATCTCGCCAGTCTGTGACGCGGTAGTGAAGAAGGCCGCCGAGCGGTACGCCGAACTGGGACTACCCGGAAAACCCTATGTCTCCTACAGGGTTACTCAGGTCTACCACACCGGAGTGTGCATCTACTTCATGTTCGGATTCTACGCCAGGGGCCTGGTCGATCCCGAAAAGGCCTTCAGCGATATAGAGCACTCTCTACGCCAGGTCATCATCGACAACGGCGGATCGATATCCCATCATCACGGGGTCGGAAAGATCCGAAAGGACTTCATGAAGGACACGCTTTCGCCGTTAAGTATCGAGTTGCTCAAAGACATCAAGCGATCCGCTGACCCAAAAAATGTCTTCGGCATTGGCAACAACGTGTTAGCCGAGTAGCTCACGTTTCCGCTCTTTTCCCCTTGGCCCAACCGTGAATACGATAGATCAGAAAGTTGCTGCCAGACTAGCAGGAAAGACCGCGCTCATTACTGGGGCATCCTCCGGTCTTGGCCGTCAACTCGCTCTCGACCTGGGCCCCTTGAAGATGAATCTGGTTCTTGCCGCTCGCAGTGAATCGGAGCTTGCCCAGGTTGCCGCTGAGGTCGAGGCGCAGGGTTCGGCTACTCTGGTTCAGCCAACCGACGTCACCCAGATGGAGCAATGCAGAGAGCTGGTCGCGAAGACCGTCGAAAGATTCGCTTCACTTGACTATCTGATCCTCTGCGCCGGTGTCAGTATGTGGTCCCGTTTCGAGGCGGTGACGGATCTCGGGATCTTCAAGCGCCTTATAGATGTTAACTACCTGGGGGTGGTCCACTGTGTCCGCCACGCCCTTCCCTATCTGAAGCAGAATCGCGGCACGCTGGTTGCGATTTCGTCGGTACAGGGTGTCCTGGGAATTCCCAACCACAGCGGCTACGCAGCGTCCAAACACGCTCTGACTGGCTTCCTGGAGGTACTGGAACAGGAACTGGATGGCGCGGTCCACATCCTCAACGTCATGCCCGGGTGGGTGCGCGGGACCAACCTCAGGGCAAATGCGTTCGGCCAGGACGGAAGCCCTCTGGGTCGGGCCTCGAACAAACCCAAAAAGGCGTCGGTGAGCATCGAAGAGTGTTCGTCAAGGATCGTCAGGGCGATGGCTGGGAATGACAAGACTCTCTTCATTCCCTCCAAGCTTCGGTTCCTACCCTGGCTCAGACTGATCGCCCCGGGGTGGCTCAAGTTGAGCATCAGGCGCGCGGTCCAACGACAGGAATAGATCAGAGAGGCCAGAGGATTCCCGACAGGTGAGGTGGTGAGGATGATATTGAAAAACTATACAGTGCCGTTGCAGACTCAGGGAGTATGCCACGTTCTGGATCTTACCCGAGAGGTCGAAAGCAAGATCCGCGAAAGCGGCGTCCAGGAAGGAAACGTGACGGTCTTCGCAACCGGCTCGACTGCCGGTGTGACCACGCTGGAGTTCGAGCCAGGGGTGGTCCAAGACCTTGAAGACCTCTTCGATAAGCTCTCACCCCCGACACGGGACTACCACCACGAACAGGCCTGGCACGATGGAAACGGCTTTTCCCACATGCGGGCTGCCCTCCTGAAGCCCTCTTTGGTGGTACCCATCATCGACGGAGAAATGGTCCTGGGAACCTGGCAGCAGCTCGTCTTCGTGGATTTCGACAACCGCCCCCGAAACCGCCGCGTCGTGGTTCAGATCATGGGGATGGAGTAGGACCCCGGAGTCCCATCTCCAAGGTAAGGTGAACTTCAGCGACAGGAAGAAGGTACAAGAATCGGCATCTGACAGAGCAACGAGGCTGCTCCCGGTGTTCGTGGCTAGAGATAGCCGAAATTCTTTCTCGAACGGGGTGAGCACCACCGCGGTGTCGGGTCGGGGCTCCCCTGTCTATTCCTGCCAGCCATGAGCCTCCCTCACCTGGACCATCGCCCCCAGAATCTGGTTCCATGTCTGGGGATCTTGCATGACACTGTTGGGAAACATGCAACCATCCCAACAAATGTGTCGACACTTCTTGGTCAGCTGGCCTGACCCATCCCGAAGCCAGGAGCCCGAGGCCCGGACAATATCCAGCTTGCCGTTGGGATCATCCGGTAGGCAGTGGCGTCCAGTCTTGTCATGTGAGCCTGCCCCCTTTACGGTGGCATCATTCTGAGCCACGTGGAAGTCGATTGTCCAGGGTCTGAGTGCGTCCGTCAGAGTGCCGTAGGCAGCATCGAACTGCTGTTGGTCGTCCCAGTCGAAATCGCTCGGAAGAATCGCCGCATCGGGGGCATTGTAGCCGAGCAGGTAGAGCAGCGTGTGCGCCAGGTCTGCCTGAAAGCCGAGTGTCCCGGGACGGTCGACGAGTTCCAGCAACTTGAGCATCTCCTTCCAGCTGTGCATTCCACCCCAGCAGATCTCACCCTCGGCCGCCAGCCTTTCTCCATGATCCTCGGCAATATCGCAGGCCTCCCGAAAAGTCTGAGCAATTTTCTGTGTGCTTTCTTCAGGATTGCCAGCCCAGGTACCCGGATCCACCGAGGAGTCTATCCGAATGACGCCAGTCGGCCTGACACCCAGATCCATCAAGCGCCGGCCGATGGAGCAGGCTTTGGTGACCATTTCCAGGAACCTGCCCCTCTCCGACTGGTCGCCCATCGCTGATCCCCCACCGGTCGGCGGCCAGACCGGGGCCACCAGGCTCCCGATCATGAGATTCCTCGACCCTACCTTGTCGACCAGGACCTTCAGATCGTCCTCGGAAGAATCAATGTCGACGTGCGGAGCACTGAGAAACAGATCGATCCCGTCGAAGCGAACATCGTCTACCTCGGTGGCAGCCGTCAAATCCAACATGGCGTCCAGGTTCAGGAAGGGCTCCTCGGCATCGGGTCCCTTTCCCACCACGCCAGGCCAAGCCGCATTGTGAAGCTTCGGATAGTTGTTCATAGCAACAGTCTCTCTCGTTCAGTCGATCCCTTTCAACTCCTTCGATTCTAGCCACGACGCGGGGAAAGAAAAACCCCCACCTATGCCCACGATCCTACCCGGAGTTGGATTGCGATCTCCTCACGTCCATGCAACACTGTGAGGCTAATCGAAGAACGATTCGATTTTCAGATTCCACCGGAAGACGTGACGATCGAGAACTTCATGTCAATCCGAACCATGTCCAACTACATAGCCCAACAGGCCGAGAACTCAGGTCCGCCTTCAGCTTGAACTGACGGATCACTTCAACTTCACCTCAACCGTCCTGCCCAGAATACGCCGCGAGGGCGACCGGTAGGTGCCGTCTCTCTCGTCATAGACCACGAAAAGCTTACCCGGACTGATCTCACGAACAGTGGTGTAGGCCCCTGTAATATCCATCGCCAGCCGCGTGACCTGGGTCCAGGAATGGCCCTGGTCCAGACTGAACGCCACGAAGATGCCATTGTCCTTGAAATCGGGTTTGTGTCCGAAGCTGCAAACCAGAATTCCATTGCTCATCTCAATCAAATCCGGATCGACACCCACAATGTCCTGCCACTCACCAAATTTGCTGTACTTCCAGCGCATCGGTTGTGCCTGGTTCCAACTGGCTCCTTCGTCATCGGATTCGGCCTGGTAGATCGGATTCTGCCTCCCCGTGCGGATCAGGCAGATCAGACGCCCCTCGTTTCTGCCCTGGCTCAAGCGGATGATCACCGGCTCGTTGAATCCCTCCTGACCCACCGGACCCGCGGCGATAGTGGAAACATAGGACCAGCTCTTGCCCACATCGCGGGAACGAAGCAACAAAGCCCGAAACTTCTGCATACTGGCGCGGTATTGACTAGGCGCCTTGTCCTCTTCGAACACTCCATAGATACCAGCCAACAGGTTTCCGTTCGGAAGCTCGAGAATAGTCCGATGCCAC
>JAKZYH010000044.1:0-5395 GCA_047514575.1 Acidobacteriota bacterium
AGCCGCCACCTCTTCTGCAGAGGATCGTTTTTCGCCGTTTGCTTCCCGCAAACCGGCTACTCAGGCAGGCGGGTCGAGCTCTACGTTTCTACCAACAGGTCGGATTACAGTGGCTGGTTCGCAAGGCTACTTTTCTCTCGCGCCTGTTTCCCGGACTCTATGCATCTGAGAAGAAACTGCCGCAGATCCCTCCTCTGAGGCGATTCGATCCCAGCTATTCCGCCTATGGGGGCTCTCGTTACCGGGTGGGCTTTCTCACAGGCTGCATCATGCCCCTGATTTTTCCCCAGGTTCATCACGCCAGCATTGAGATGCTACGCTTGGCGGGCTGCGACGTGATCTTGCCACCTTCCCAGTCCTGCTGCGGCGCTTTGCATTCTCATGCAGGGGACCGGGAGATGGCTCGTACTCTGGCGATCCGCAATCTCGAGGCCTTCCCCTGGCAAGAGCTCGACGCCATCATCGTCAACTCCGCTGGTTGTGCTGCTTCCATGAAGGAGTGGGACCACTTGATAGAAGACTCCGATCCCCACTCCGAAGCGGCCCACGGATTCGCCCACAAGGTGAAGGATATCTGTGAGTTCCTGGCCGAGGTGGAGCCTTCCTGGAGCCTAGGAACGATACCAGAGCGAGTTGCCTACGACGATGCTTGCCATCTTCTCCATGGCCAGCAGGTCGGGGCGCAACCTCGACAGCTCCTGGAGCAGATCCCCAACCTGTCGCTGCTAGAGGTGCCCAATTCAGACCGCTGCTGTGGCGGTGCCGGAATCTACAACCTGCTTCAACCTGAAATGTCGGAGGAGCTATTGGGGAAGAAGCTGGAGGAGATCCTGAGCACCAAGCCGGACCGAATCGCGACAGCAAATCCAGGCTGCATCTTGCAGATCCAGTACGGTCTGTCGTCCCAGGATATCCGCATCCCGGTTCAACACCCGGTGGAGCTGCTCTACGAGGCTGCCCATGGCGGGTCCACAAAGTAGCCTGAAGCGCGCTACTTCTTGCTGGCTGCGACCCTGCTATGGAGGGTGCCAACTTGCGAGATCTTGACCTCCACCTTGTCTCCCGGCTTGAGATACTCACCGGTTGTATTTCCCACGCCCGAGACGGTGCCGGTACTGATGATGTCCCCCGGCTCCAGGGTGACGATGGCTGAGATATACTCGATCAGATCCGCCACCGGAACCAACATCTGGGCGGTACTGTTGTGCTGCTTCCGATCCCCATTGACATAGGTGCTGATCTCGAGTGCCTGAGGATCGGGGATCTCATCCGAGGTGACGATCCACGGTCCCAAAGGAGCGAACGTATCCAGCCATTTTCCGTTGAGCCAGTCGAACCACACGTCCTCGTCACGGTCCTCGCTGCGATTCTTGATTTTCAGCTTTCGCTCGGAGACGTCGTTCATGACGGTATACCCAGCCACGTAGCGAAGTGCCTCGGAAGCGGATACCTGCTTGGCCTTACGGCCAATCACGACCGCTAGCTCACCTTCCCAGTCGATGGCCGTTGCCACAGGTGGAATGAGAATACGCTCACCGGGTCCGATCACAGTAGTGGTGGCGGGTTTCATGAAAAAGCGGGGCGTTTCCTTGTCCTGAACCGCCATCTTACCGCCCCCTTCCTCTATGTGGTCCTGGTAATTACCCGACAGGCATAGCAGTTTACGCGGTACCAGGGGAGCCTTGAGGCGGGTCCGGCTTAGCAGGAAGGTGACCTTGGCGTCGGGACTCTTGCCCGCTCCAGCGAGCGTGGCGTTCAGCACTTTTCTTGCGGCCGACCTGCCCTTCTGGCCTGCACTCAAGAGCTCGAGCATATTGCTCAGGAACGAGTGAGCCGGGCGTTTTTCCTTTCGTGCAAGACGTCGATCTGCTCCCCCGAGGTCTACAACGATCTGGTCGTCGACTACCGCGCCGAGGAAAGTATCGGTCTTGGTTGAGCAGGTCGCTAGTTTCATAACTTCTCCCGTGGCGGTGGCCTCGAGGCCGCCGTGTGTCGAGCCAAAGGCTCGAAAGAAAAAGATACTTCGGCCTGGAGACCGAAGCCACGTTCTTGCTGAAGGACGCTAGATCCCCAGGATCCTGGCAGCGTTCCCACCCAGGACCAGGGCTTTGTCCTCGGCCGAGATTTGAGCGGTGATGATCTTTCCCAGTTGGGGCCGAGGATCCATCAGAGGCGTGTCCGAGCCGAACAGCACCCTGTCTGCTCCCGCTTCGGCGACCAACTGTTCGATCACTCCGGGAGTGCGAAAGGTGGAGCACGTCTCCAAATAGACGTTAGAGTTCGCGTTGGCGGCCGCAATGGCCTGAGCCCGGCACTCCGGTGTGTTCCCCGAGTGGCCTGAAACGAACTTGGCTCGCGGAAAACGGGGTGCTACATCGGCCAGAAATTTAGGAAAGGCCTGGGGCTCGGGTCCGGTGTGATGGATGATCAATAGACCTCTCTGGTCAGCGAACTCGTATATCGGATCCCACTGAGGCTGCTCCAGAGACCAGGGAACGAAGGGAGGGTAGAGCTTGATCGCGACCAGCTTGAGGGTGTCAATCGCCCTTTCCAGCTCGGCAACCATAGCGGCGGCCGGCGTCAGCGGACTGACATAGGCAAAGCCGACGAAGCGATCGGGATGGCGTGCGACGAACTGGGCGGTCATATCATTCCCCGTGGGTCCACTCGGGTAATAGATGTTGAACAAACAGGAAACGTCGATGCCGCAGGCGTCCATCGCGTGAAGCATCAGATCCGGATCGTCGACCATTCCCATGATGTCGTTGGACCCCACATGTCCGTGGAAGTCGATGACTCGTACTCCTTCAATCATTGGTCTGCTCTCCCAGTATTCTTAACAGATTGCCCTCGCAGATGAGTGCCAGATCGTCGTCTGACAGCCCCACATGGTGGAGGTAGAAAAGCATCGGACCCATGGCCAGCCTCCAATACCAGGATCCGAAGACGAAGCGGCTCGCTCCAAATTCGTCCAGCAGATCTTCCAACTGGCCGATCGGTTCGAACCGGCTGAGCTCCAAATGGGCTCGGGGCAGCGCCTTCATCATGGGCTGGGCCCAGAGGGCATGCATGTAGTGGGCGCCCACCAGGACGGTCTCCAGGTCCGGGTAAGCCTGGAGCGTGCTCACCAACTCGTGAGCATCCATCTCAGGCAGCGCCAGCCAGAGCGGGATGCCTTCCTGACTCAGCCAGCTCAACAATGGATCGTAGGACCAGGGACGAAAGGGGAAATCGACAATGTCCAGGCCCGCCAGGCGCACACTGCTGACCCTGCCCTCGGCGTGGAGTCCGCGAACCTCCTCGAGAGAGCGGCGTGTGGGGTGAGCAGCCCACTGTGGATAGAGGCGCCCGTCGTCTCCTAACCAGTCCTCCAGGGCCCGATTGGCGTCCACCGGGCTGGTCTTGTCCGCCAGGGCATGGTAGATGACGGCTCTCTGGATCCCGTGAGTGTCCATTTCCGCCAGCAGACCAGCACGGTCGGGGCAGGGAGACAATTCGTCGTGGGGGTTTCCAACCTTCACATTGGCATCGAAGACCGGGACACGAGGTTTGAAGGAAAGGGATGTCATTGGTTCTCCTCGGCCTACCCCGATCGGATCAGGGATGGGCAGGAATGTAATTGTTTTTCGAGGCGGGACTATAGCAGAGTTCGGCGATTGAAAACAGATGAGTTTGACGCCTGGGGAACGGAGCCCAGATCGAAGCGAGGCAAGGGTATCCCGATCGCTTTACTTCCTGGGAAGCAGCAGCACGATCGTCTCCCCATTCCGGGTCCGGTACTCGAGCCGGTGCTCAGCGTTCTTGGGGAGCTTCTCAACGGCGAAGTAGAGATAGCCGGCGACCGGGGCATCAGTAACAGTCTCGGGCAGTCCCTTGTCCTCGAGCTCCTGCTGCATCACACGCCGATCCTGGCTGGTAGAAGCGGTAGGGTTACGGTCAAGGATCACGCCGACGCCCACCGAGGTTCTGAGACCCCCTTGACGACCGTTTCCATAGGGATCGTTGCGATCGTAGCGCCGGGGACCAGACTCGTATCCGATTGATCCATAGGGGACTATGCCCACTTGCCTCTGCGCCGGAGCCGTTTGCTGCAGGCCGCTGGCGATCAGAGTCGGATCCTGGGGACTAAGCTCAGCATCGATACCGGAAATCTGGAGGGTGAAATCAGTGCCTGCGACGTCAATCTCGTCCTTGTCTGGGTAGAGTGCCACCTCCACCACGACGTAACCCCGATTCAGGTCGGTGACGAAGGCTTGTGTTACCTCGAGCTTGCTGAGGAGGCGGGAGCCCAACTTGAAGCCGTCCTTCTCAACCGAGATCGGGTACTTGCTGGCCTCGCTGTGTGGACGTGTTCCCTCAGAGTTCGCTAGGGCGGAAACGCTGTAGAGGATTGCAATCGAAAGGAAGGCGATAATCCTTTTCATGGGGCTTGCTCTTTCTCTTGTTCCTTGAGGTTGGCTTCGATCTTTACGGTCTTCCCGGTCAGTACGTAGACCCGAAGCTCGAAGGGCTCGTGGGAGGTCGGCTGCCACCTTGAGTTGGTAGACACCAGGCTCTAGCCAGATTTCCCTGAGATCCTTCGCCACGCCCGCGAACGCACCATCCAGGAAGACGCTTGCGTCCTTATGCTCTGTTTTCAACTTAATGCGACCGGTGCTTTCGCTCCTGTCGAAGCCTAGATAGTAGCCCGGATGGGCCCAAGCGTCGAACGGATGATAGAGCGGGTAGTGGCTCCGGTAGTAATACGGATAGTTGTAGAGGCTTGGGGAACGGTAGCCGTACCTGCTGTAGCCGGCTCCGATGGAGATTCCCCCCAACCTCACCCTTCCCTGCTTTTCGACTTTTGCCTTTTGTTCGGGCTCGGGGGGGGAGTTCTTATCCTGTCCCAAGACAGGATTGGCAAGGAGGTAGAAGAGCACGGTCAAGGCTGGCAGCCACGACGTTCTCTGCATGATTTGCTTTTCTCCGGATAGGTTCCCTACGATCAACCTTATACTAGATGCTTCCAGGATCCATAGTGTTCATTTTGGCGACCGGAAGCAAACGCGGCAGCGCCGATGTCCGTTGCCCCACTCTAGCACGGCTTGAAGCGACATACACCACTCACGGCACGAGGCTTCGTGCCAGTGTACGAAGGTAGGGACGTCGTGCTTGTGGTTTCGTTGTGGTAAAAAGCAGCGACGTGGTGAAGCCGGTGCTTTCCTTTCAAGGTGTCTCCAAGATCTACGATTCCGGAGCCGGCGAACGTTACGCGCTGCGGGAGGTCACCTTCGATCTGTCGCCGGGGCAACGAGTAGCTGTTCAGGGACGCAGTGGCAGTGGTAAATCGACGCTATTGCATATTGCTGCCGGGATCGATTTACCTTCAGAGGGCGAAGTCTCGTTTGAAGGCCGC
>JAKZYH010000045.1:0-12302 GCA_047514575.1 Acidobacteriota bacterium
TGCAGATGATCAATCACGGGATCTCGACCGGAGCCCTCTTCATGATCGTCGGCATCATATATGAGCGGCGCCACACCCGCCTGATTGCCGACTACAGCGGCCTCTCACACATCATGCCGGTGTACGCGATCGTCTTTCTCATCATGACCCTCTCTTCGATTGGAATGCCCACACTCAACGGTTTCATTGGGGAGTTCATGGTCCTGCAGGGAGTCTTCGCCGACTCTGAATACAGACTCTGGGCGGTCTTTGGAGCCACCGGTATCGTCCTGGGTGCAGCCTATATGCTATGGCTCTACCAGCGCGTCATGTTTGGCGAGATAGAACAGGAAGAAAACAAGCTCATGCCCGATCTGAACCTGCGCGAAATGGCCAGTTTCGCGCCGCTGATCGTTCTCGCTTTCTGGATCGGCCTCTATCCGAAGACCTTCCTCGACTACCTGCACGAACCGGTGCAGCAGATAGTGGAAAAGGTAAGACCAGGTGAGTTTGAAGCCCTACCCGCAAGTGCCGAAAGCAGGGGAGTAATCGATGGCCGAACTGCCACCAGTCGATAATCTGTTCGAGTTCTTCCGAATCAACTCGGCAGCAATCGCTCCCCAGCTCCACTTGATCGTCTGGGGTCTGGGCCTGTTGTTCGTGGACTTCCTTCTCCCCGAACGCAAGATCCGCTTCCGTTCATTTGGTTTACACGGAAAATCCCTCAGCGTGGTCTTCGCACTGGGAGGCTTGACCATGGCCTCCTACCACCTCTGGAGCCTGTGGGGAGCCGGTAGCGGACCCGCTTTCTACAACATGGTCACTCAGGATTCGTTTACTCTCTTCTTCAGCGCCCTCTTCCTTGTCAGTGCCTTCATTGCCGTCATCCTCTCCTATCAGTACCTGAGTGTCGAAAACGAGCAGCACACCGAATACTACGCCCTGATTCTCTTCGCCACGGCGGGCATGATGTTTATGGCTGGCGCCATCGATCTGGTAACCATCTTCGTCGGACTGGAATTGATGTCGATCTCTACCTACATCCTTGTGGGATTTCTGAGACAACGCCGGCGCTCCAACGAAGCTTCCCTCAAGTATTTTCTGATGGGTGCATTTTCGACTGCCATCATTCTCTACGGTATGTCTCTCCTCTATGGAATCAGCGGAACCACCAATCTTATGGAGATCGCCGATCAGGTATCAGGGTTGGAAGATCAGACTTTGCTGATGCTGTCCATGTTCATGATCATGGTGGGACTCTGCTTCAAAATTGCGGCGGTGCCGTTTCACATGTGGGCTCCCGATGCCTACGAAGGCGCTCCCACCGCCATCACCGCTTTCATGTCGGTCGGGGTCAAGACCGCCGCTTTCGCAGTCTTCTTCAGGTTCTTCCTGGTGGGCTTCGGCGATTTTCACCACCTCTACCTCCCTGCCCTGGCCTTGATTTCCATCGTCACGATGACCTGGGGAAATGTGGCGGCAATTAGCCAGCAGAACGTGAAGAGGCTGTTGGCCTACTCCAGCATCTCTCATGCCGGTTTCGTGCTGATGGGTCTGGTGGCGGGTACGGAGAGTGGTGTCACCGCTGCAGCCGTCTATCTCATGGCCTACGCCTTCTTCAACCTGGGAGTCTGGGCGGTCGTCATCTCTCTGCGCAGGCAGGACATCATCGGCGAGTCAATCGAAGACTTCAACGGTCTGTTTTTTCGTCATCCCTCGCTCGCCGTCTTGACCCTTGTTTTTCTCCTTTCGCTAGCCGGTATCCCCCCGCTGGCAGGATTCGTCGCGAAGTACCTGGTTTTCGCAGCCGTAATTGAAGCTGCCATGCAGCCCCAACAAGCTCAAGCGACTCTCCTGGTCTGGGTGGCCATAGCCGGTGCGGTCAATGCGGTCGTGTCTCTCTACTACTACTTGAGAATCGTAGTTCCGATGTTCTTCAAGGAGGACTACCTCCCCGTCCCCCTCAGTCTTTCGGTCGGGGTGATCGTCACTTTGGTCGTCACCGGATTTTTTACGGTCCTGATTGGAATCTACCCGGAGCCCTTCATCAATCTGGCGAGAGCTGCAAGCCTACCTCTCATCTGATGTCGCGAGGTGACAACGACCAAGACGATCATTTCCAGGCAAGATCGTTTCAGAGTCTCCAAGCGAACCTTCGTCGATCAGGGCCGGCCATGATGGCCGGTTACACCCTGATAGGTTCGATTCTCCTTCTAGGCGGAATCGGATATCTGATTGATCACTGGCAAAACACCTCACCCTGGTTCTTGCTGGGGGGATTGATCCTGGGCCTTATCGTTGGATTCTACGAATTGGCAAAGACGGTCTTTAAGCCATGAATCTGTTCTGGTATATTATCGTGCTTTGCGTGGCTTCCTGGGCTCTGGTCTCATGGGTCTTGGCCCCCCAAGTGGGAGTGGAAATCTTCCTGGGAATGATCGCGCCTTTGCTGTTGGCAATTGGAACCGTTCTCATGGTGAGAAGGGTCTATCAGAGAGAGCCGACTCATCTGACAGCGTTCATGACCAAAGCGCTTCTGGGGAAAATGGTTCTCTACGGTGTCTATGTTTCTCTGGTCGTAGGATGGTTTGCTTTCGAAGCGATTCCATTTACGATCAGTTTCACGATCTATTTCATCGGGCTTCATCTGGCCGAAGCCCTGCACTTGCGTGCTATTTTCAGGGGTGCCTGACAGAGAATCAGGAATGATAGCTGAAACAGCCTCACAGTCTGGGGAATTCGATGCCGGAAAAGTCATCATTGGCCACGTGTCCAATACCTCGGTGCACCATCCCATCATCGAACTTCCCACCCTCTTCGGAATCAACTTTTCCGTCACCAAGCACGTCTTGATGCTCTGGATCGCCGCGTCTCTCCTATTTGTGCTCGTCACCTGGGCTACTCGCAAATACCTCAGGCAGGAGCGACCCATACCCACCGGCTTCATGAACGCCCTCGAAGCCGTGGTCCAGTTTATACGTGACTCCATCGTGCTCCCCAATGTAGGCAAGAAATTTGCAACCTCCTGGACACCGTTGGTTCTGACCTTCTTCTTCTTCATTCTCACCGCGAATGTACTGGGGTTGATCCCGATATTCGACCTGATCGGCGCCCTGGACCGCTTCGTCTTGCACACGGATCACGAGTCCGTCCTCAACCATATGCTTCACGGAGGGACGACCGCCACTGCCAACTTCAACGTCACCGCGGCTTTGGCGATGATCACCTTCTTGTCCATCATTGTGGCCGGGACCAAGGCTCACGGGTTCATCCAGCACTGGAAGAATCTGGTCCCCTCGGGACTAGCCTGGCCGGTCTATATTCTTTTGATCCCCATCGAGATCATGGGGATGTTGGTAAAGCCTTTCGCGTTGACCATGCGGTTGGCTGCGAACATGACGGGGGGACACATCGCGATCTTGTCGATCCTCTCCTTTGTGTTCATTTTCAGTGATCTATTCGAAAGTGCGGCTGCCGGCATAGGTGTCGGCCTCGTGGTTTCTGTTCCCCTGGCAGTAGGAATCTCTGCTCTGGAGATCATCGTTGTGCTGGTTCAAGCGTATGTATTTACCTTGCTGACAGCAGTATTTATTGGAATGGCGGTGAACGTTCATCACTGACCGAAAACGGAGGTTACCCTAAATGGAAGTCTTGCATTATTTTGGAGCTGCTATAGGCCTTGGACTGATTGTAATCGGCGCTGGATTGGGAATCGGGCGATTCACTGCGGCAGCAGCTGAAAGCATCGCGCGCCAGCCTGCCGCGGCGGATAAGATCACCGCTGCTGTGAACCTGCCGCTCTTCCTCCTGGAAGGTGTGGCCATTCTTGCAGAGGTTTTCGTGCTTCTGATAGTACTGACGAAATGAGGGCTGGCATCAAAACTCACCTTCATTCATTCGAATTGAGCGGAGTGCGTTATGGATAACCCCCTGATCCAGCCGGATCCGGGATTGTTTCTCTGGACCATTCTGACCTTCCTGGTCCTTCTGGCGTTACTGGCGAAATTCGCCTGGAAGCCCCTTCTAGCGGTGCTCGACCAGCGCCAGGAGATGATCCGCAAATCCCTGGACGACGCCGAGAAGGCGAAGCAGGAGTTGGAGCAACTTCAGTCGAAATCGAAAGACATTCTTTCTGAAGCTCGCGCCGAAGCTCAGTCTATCGTTGCCAAGAGCAGGACGGAGGCGGAGAGACTCAAGGCCGAGATAAGAGAGAAGGCGAAAGCCGAGGCTGATTCAATCCTGAACAATGCCGAGAAGCAGATCCAGCTGGAAACGGAGAAGGCGATCTCACAGATTCGCAGCGATGTGGCAGACCTCTCACACCTGGTCGCGTCCAAACTGATCGGGAGGAACCTGTCGAAGGAAGATGACGAGGCACTCATCGAGGAATCGCTGAAGGAAATCGGGTCCTATCGGGTGTGAAGCGGAAGTCCGGGCGTCCTTGTCCCATGGCCCTGAACTGAAACTTCAAGAATTCGTCGCACGTCGGAACGTCGCACGTCTCCCTACGGGTGAACTACCAGCGTTACGAAGCCAAGTCCGACAGAGCCGCGAACGACTTGAGCCGTTAGCAAAATGAGCCCAGGTTCCGAGGAGAGAGCTGGACAACTCTTCCCCACGGAGTGACCTTCCCCACTGAGTGACGCACGATATCGCCTATCCTCGACCGAAGGCTGAAACTTCATTCGCAAACGTGGTTTCGGTCTCCAGGCCGAAGGTCCTCGGCGGCCTGGAGACCGCCGCCACGCCCTGACGGGAAGTCTCTTTCTCGAATGGGGCCAGGACTCCTGGGGCAGGACTGAACTGAAACTTCGACCAAACTAATGGCTGACTCTGTTGGACACCACCTACGCCGAAGGCGTTAGTCAGGCAGAAGTCAGACCTGAAGATCCGGCCCGGTCTCCTGATTCCCTCTATTCAAGATGGCTCTTTCTATCAAACCACAGAACTTGCTACAATAACGGCATGCCCACCCCAAAGTTCCTCATTGCTGGCAGCCTGATCATAGGAGCAATTTGCTACCTCATGTTCAGCGGTATCAACGACTCCATGATCTACTACTACAGTGTCTCCGAACTGCTGCAGAAAGAGTCGGAGCTTTCCGGAGAGGGTATTCGTGTCAGTGGTCATGTCTCACCGGGGACGATCAACCTTGATCAGGAGCTGTCCCAGGTCGAGTTCGTGGTCTTCGAGAAGAACAGCGAGGGGAAACTGCCCGTAGTGTATCAGGGCATCATTCCAGACACTTTCAAGGACCACGCCGAGGTCGTCGTCGAAGGTTCCTACAATTCTAGCCAGAAGCGGTTTCACGCCACCACCCTGCTCGCCAAATGTCCTTCCAAGTATGAGAGCAGAGGCGAAGAGTATCCGGAAGAGATCCCCATAGCCCAACGAGTGAACTGACACCAGATGATTGAACTGGGTCACTATTGTCTGATCTCTTGCTTACTCCTCTGCGTCTACGGGACGGTAGCTGCCTCGCTGGGCGGATACCGAGGTAACCTGCAACTGGTCCGCAGCGGTGAAAACAGCATCGTCGCGAATTTCGTGACGGTGCTGGTTGCTTCCGCATGCCTGTGCTGGCTCTTCCTCACCGATCAGTATCAGGTCGCGTATGTGGCCGGCTACAGTGCCAGGGACATTCCCGTCGTCTACAAACTCACCGCTTTCTGGGGAGGACAGGCTGGCAGCCTGTTGCTGTGGGCGCTGGTGCTCTCATCGTTCGCCCTGATCGCGGTGCTTCAGAACCGCCACAAGAACCGTCATTTGATGCCTTATGCTACCTCGGTGCTGGCCGGCATCCTCACCTTCTTCATGGTTCTTCTAACCTTTGCCACCGATCCCTTCGAGACACTTCCGGTCGCTCCCGCAGACGGACAGGGTTTGAACCCGCTCCTGCAGAATTTCTACATGATCATCCATCCCCCCATACTCTACCTGGGCTATGTGGGAATGACAGTTCCCTTCGCCTTCGCCCTGGGAGCTTTGATGAGTGGCCGCCTGGACACCTCGTGGATCCGAAGCACCCGCCGCTGGACACTGGTGAGCTGGGTCTTCCTGACAATCGGCTTCACCTTGGGAGGGACCTGGGCCTACGAAGAACTCGGTTGGGGTGGATACTGGGCCTGGGATCCGGTCGAAAATGCATCGTTCATGCCTTGGCTCTTCTCCACGGCTTTCCTTCATTCCGTCATGATCACCGAGAAGAAGGGCATGCTGAAGATGTGGAATTTCATCCTCATCCTGGTGGCCTTCGAGCTCTCGATCTTCGGGACTTTCGTGACCCGCAGTGGAGTGATTTCCTCGGTTCACTCCTTTGCGCTTTCAAACCTGGGGCCTCTTTTTGTGGTTTTTCTCGCTGCCAGTACCTCGTTCGGCCTCTTCTGGATCTTCTACCGCTCCGATCAACTGCGAAGCGAGCAGCGGATGACGTCCTTTCTTTCCCGCGAAGCGACTTTTTTACTCAACAATCTCCTTTTCATCTCCATCTGTTTCGCCATTTTCTGGGGAACCGTTTTCCCGATTATTTCCGAGTGGGTTCGGGGCGAGAAGATTACGGTGGGGCCTCCATTCTTCAACAAAGTTACCTTGCCCCTGGCGTTGGCGCTGCTGGTACTCACGGGCATCTGCCCTCTGATTGCATGGCGAAAGGCCACAGCCAAGAATTTCCGAAGAAACTTTCTTTTTCCGTTGGGCGGCGGCTTTCTGGCTGGACTGATAGCGCTTGGCCTGGGTATCCGAGCTTTCTGGCCACTGCTCTTCTACTCGGCGGCCGGCTTCGTGGTCCTGAGCATCTTCTTTGAGTTCTACAAGGGTACCCGTGCTCGACAGGTGATCAGACCCACGAATTTTCTGATCGCCCTCAAAGACCTGACGCTCATGAACAAGCGCCGATACGGGGGCTTCATCATTCACCTTGGGATCTCGATCGCCTTCGTAGGCATAATCACCAGCTCCTTTTTCAACGTCGAGAGGCTGGTCACCGTCAAGCAGGGTGAGCAATTCGAGCTTCGTCACTACAGCCTCACGTTTCTGGAGCTGGTCCAGAGATCGGATCCGGAAAAGGACGTCGTCTTTGCCCGCCTGCAGGTTTTCCAGAACGGCGAGGAAACAGGAAAACTCTTCCCCCAAAAACATTTTCACCACAAGAGCGAGCAGCCCATGACTGAGGTGGCCATTCGCTCTACGATTAGAGACGACCTCTATGTTGTTTTGTCGAGCTTCGATGAGAAGCTGACCCAGGCCACTTTTCACGTCTTCATCAATCCGTTGGTGCAATTGATCTGGATCGGTATCGGAATCATGGCGTGCGGGGGAATCTTCCTCTTCTTTCCCGACAAGAAGTCCGCCACCAGAGTCGCTGCGCGCCGAAGTAGCAAGGCAGTTCGAGATGAAGCGGCTTAGCGCAGCCAGTGTCCTGCTTCTCTGGTGCGCCTGCTCTGCCCTGTGGGCGCAGGAGACGGGACTCTCCGAGGATGAAAAGGTAGCCCGGATTACCGGAAATCTTGTCTGCCAGTGCGGCTGTGCCAATAAGATGGTTCGAAGCTGCGCCTGCCCCACCGCTATAATAGTCACGCAGGAGGTTCGGAAGCTGATCGCAGAGGGCACCTCTGAGGAAAAAATCTTCGCCTTCTATGAAGAAAAATATGGACATCAGGTGTTCGGCGCGCCCAAGGCGGAAGGCTTCAATATCGTAGGCTGGATCCTACCCTTTGTTTTCGCAGGCCTCGGGACTCTAGTCGTGGTGGTTGTGGCCAAGCGGCTGAAGCCCACCCAGAAGGAGTCTACAGAGACCGATAGGAAGTCAGCTGGGATCGACGAAAAGTATCGCAAACTACTCGACCAGGAACTCAAGGACTGGTAAGCGCTCCCCGGACGGTGCAGGCCAGTCGTTCTGAACGTAAGGGTCTGTCAGGAAGTAACAGATGCAAAGTGTATCTGTTACTTCCTGACAGACCCCAAGAGAGATAATGGAACAGCTGATCGCCCCCATCCTGTTTATCGGAGTGGTGCTCTATGTGGCCTATCCCCTCTTTTCAGAACCCGAGGAGGACGTCCGGGAGGACCCGCGGAACCTGGATCGGGAGCAGGCCCTGGAGGAAAAGGAAAACCTGGTAGCCAATCTGAAAGACATCGAAATGGACTACCAGATGGGCAAGCTGTCCGAGAAGGACTACGAACTGCTCAAATCGGATTTCGAGGGTCAGGCCGTCGGAGTCTTCGACCGGCTGGAACAACTCGGCCCCAAGAAGCGCTCCAAGATGAAGAAGAAGTGACGTCATCCCGGCCCGCCTCGAAGCCGCTTCTCGTCCTCGAAAAACTCACCAAGAAGTTCGGCACCCTATCCGCCCTTTCAGATATAGATCTCGAGATTGCGGCAGGCGAATTCGTGACCATCTTCGGCCCCAACGGCGCGGGCAAGACTACGCTGCTGAGAGTCCTCGCCTCCTTGACCAGCCCCACAAAAGGGAAGGTCTCCTTCCTGCCCGACGGCAGCGACCCGGGCCGGCATCTGGTGGGTTATGTGTCCCACCAGAGTCTCCTCTATAACGAGATGACCGGGCGCGAGAATCTAGCCTTCTACGGCCGTCTGTACGGTCTCTCCCAAATCGACAGCAAGGCAACTGACTCGCTGAAACTGATGGGGTTGAGCCAGTCGGGGGATCATCTGGTGCGAGGATACTCACGCGGAATGAAGCAGCGGCTGACTCTAGCAAGAGCCCTTCTCCATGATCCCTACCTGCTTCTGCTCGATGAGCCCTACGTGGGGCTCGATCGTCAGGGCTGTCGGCTCCTGACCGATGTCTTGAGCCAACTCAAGAAACAGGCTCGAACGGTTCTGCTGATCACCCACAACCTGAGCGAAGGATTGGAGCTCTGCGATCGGGTTCTGATTCAACATCGCGGATCGATCGTTTTCGATGCTGCTAGTGAGGACGTCGACCGGGAACGGATCGAAAGCATCTACTTCCAGGTAGTAGAAGGGAAAGCAGTAGGCAAACCGTCATAACCCCGATCTGGTACGGGGAAAAGTCCGGAAAGAGGAGTTGACTTTGAGCGAGGGCAAGGGAAAGATTGTCCCCACAGGGTCATCGCTAGAAACAAACAGGAGGTAATCATGGCTACCCCACCGCCCGCACCTGGATCGGCTCCGCCGGCCAAGAAGAAATCCAGGGTCGTACTTTGGATCATAGTCGGCGTCCTGACATTCTTTCTGCTGATCGGAATCGTGATCGTCGGCGCCGTGTTTTTCGTCTGGAACAAGGCCCAGGATGCTATCGGCGACATGGAGGGCAACCCGGCACTCGCAGTCACCAAGCTGATCACTACCTTGAATCCTGACCTGGAAGTCATCTCAATCGACGAGACCAACAACACCATCAAGATCCGCCAGAAATCCTCCAACAAAACCATCGAGCTAGATCTGGACAGGATCAAAGAGGGGAACCTCTCCGCGGTATTCGAGGGAGAGGATGGACCCGAGACTTTCGAGCTCAACACAAACGAGGCTGGATCCGTCGAGATGAAAAGCGGCGGTCGTACTGTGAAGATTGGAAAGAATGCCACGGGAGAGATTCCCGCCTGGGTTCCGAGACCGCCCGGCGTGACCGTCAAGTCGCT
Source organism: Acidobacteriota bacterium (assembly GCA_047514575.1). GTDB lineage: Bacteria > Acidobacteriota > UBA6911 > RPQK01 > JAJDTT01 > CAUZIZ01. The sequence goes on from JAKZYH010000045.1 coordinate 9,601, forward strand.
CATGTCGAGTACGCAAGGCACCGTCTCCATGGGTGCCTTCTCCTATCCGAGCAAACAGCCAGCCAAGGACATTCTGGACTTTTACGAAGGAGATTCGGCGAAGGCAGGACTCGAGCCCAAGAGCCGAAATATGACGCCCAGGATGGCGAGTCTGGTCCTTGAGGGAGGGGGAAAGTCTCTCCAGATCTTCTTCACCACACCCGCCGACGGGGCAGAAGGGACCGCGACCGTGACTTACAAGGAGGGTGAATAGTAGTGCAGTAGTGCTGTGAGGACAGCTCTCGCGGGTGGGTCGCTGAGGGGCGATTTCCTTCCGTCACTGTGGACCGTTACCACAACACTTGCGTGTTCATCGCACTACTTCACCACTGCACGAGGTCACTAACGCTCACTTCTCCCGACCATGTCTTGGTACAACCTCTACTCTCTAGCGGGCTGCCTGGTACTACTTTCCCTCGCCTGGCTCAGCTCGTCCGATCGAGCCCGCATCCCCTGGAAAACCATCCTCCTGGGGATGGGGACGATGGGAGGCTTAGGCCTTATCATCTTCTTGTGGCCGACCTTTCGATCGGTCCTCATCCTCCTCAATCGGGCCGTGGCAGCACTCATGACCGCTTCGGGAGAAGGGGCTCGATTTCTCTTCGGACCACTTGCCGCCGGTCCCGGGGAGGCTGGCGGTATCGGCTTCATCCTGGCCTTTCAGGTCATTCCCTCGGTGGTGTTTTTCTCGGTGGTTACGAGCTTGCTCTACTATCTGGGTATCCTGCCCGCGGTGGTCCGATGGACCGCGCGGGCGGCGCACAGGGGATTCCACCTGAGCGGTGCCGAAGCCCTCTCGACTGCCAGCAACCTGTTCGTCGGCGTGGAATCTGCCCTCATTGTCCGCCCCTTTATCCAGAGAATGACCCGATCCGAGCTGATGATGGTTCTGACGGCGGGTTTTTCGACCATCGCCAGCACCGTACTGGCCTTCTATGTCGGCCTGTTGAGTAACGTCTTCCCTTTTATCGCCGGCCACCTCATTTCGGCTTCCGTCCTCTCCATCCCGGCCGCAGTCGTCATGGCGAAGATTCTGGTCCCCGAGGGTGACGAACCTGAAACGATGAATCGGGTGCCTGAAATGGAGCGCTACATAAAGACAGAGCACTGGATGGGAAGCATCATCTGGGGAGCGGGAGAAGGGGTCCGTCTCGCAGTCGGTATCGGGGCCCTCCTGATCGGCATGCTCGGGCTAGCGGAGCTATTGGACCTGGTGTTGGGCGGAGCTTCGACCTGGATCGCCCACCAACTGTTCGGAGTCCAGATCTCTGTGACTTTGAGGTCCATTCTGGAAGTTCTGGCCTATCCACTGATCCTCTGTCTCGGTCTTTCCCCTGAGGAGTGGGCACCTGCGGCACAACTGATCGGCGAACGATGGATCCTGACGGAGGTCGTCGCTTACCAGGACCTGGCCAAGCTGGTTGAGGCAGGCTCCTTGTCGCCTCGTGGGCTTCTGATTCTGAGTTATTCCCTGTGCGGATTCACACATGTGGCGTCGGTGGCGATCTTTGTCGGCGGGCTTTCGGCTTTAGCGCCGGAGCGGCGGGAGGACCTGGCCAGACTGAGCTGGCGCGCCTTCTGGGCCGCAACCCTGGCGACCCTGCTGACCGGCGCAGTCGCTGGAGTTTTCTATCATGGACAAGTGGGACTGCTTGGGTGAGCAGTGGTGAGTGCACGGCAATGGCCTCCACACTGGAAGGGTTCAGTCCGTGCCGTTGGTTGAAGTGGCAGTGGGAATTCTCTGGGCTGAGGATAGCGTGTGGATCCAGCGCCGTCTGACCCCGGACTCACTTGAACACTACTGGGAGTTTCCAGGGGGCAAGCTAGAGCGGCGAGAGACTCCTTTGGCTGGCTTGAAGCGGGAATTGGAAGAAGAAGTGGGCGTCAAAGCTGAGCGGCCCGAACTTCTCCTGGTCCAGGACCACTCCTATCCTGAGGGTGAGGTTCGGATTCATTTCTTTCTTTGTCGGCTTGGCGTTCAGCCGAAGCTGGAACCAGGACGCTGGGTGACACCAAAGGAGCTCAGCCGATATCGTCTCCCCCCTGCGAATGACGCCGTCGTCGAGAAAATACAGCGGCTTCGCAATTCTCGTGAGTAGAGCAGTGAGCCGTAACTATCCATGAAAAGTGAGGTGAGCGGGAGACGATAGTCCTCGCTCGGAGCTTGGGAGGTAACCTGCCGACTCTTCGCGTACTCTGTCTGGACCCTTCACGCAGAAACTGCCGGCTCTCGCCATCATCGAGCGCAACATCCGACCGATCTCCGCAAGTTCAGTGAGCAGGACCCCGACCTGCTCCGGTTCATGATAGCCAGCTGTGATAGTCGGCACCTGATCTTACAGACAGCGTCCGATTTCATTGCGCAATCGAATGACCGCACCCCTAGTCCTAGCCAAAAATATTTGAAATTTTGATTTCCACCGATCGGACGCGAAACGGTCGGCATAGTGGCCCTTTCTAGGAGGCCGCTTCAGCGGCCTGGCGCGAAGCGTATTAGACCCGGTGTTTACGCCGGGGTCAGCCGCTTCTCCTCCCTCCCCTGAGGGCCGTTTACGGTCCTTCTCGAGCGGCGGCTTTAGCCCTCCTGGACCCGGAGCCGGACTGAAGCCTTTACCCGAGAAGCCCGCTGAAGCAGGCTCCAGCAGCCGCTTGCCCGCCCCCCC
>JAKZYH010000046.1:0-3418 GCA_047514575.1 Acidobacteriota bacterium
TCATAGACGACGCTGGGAGTGCTCACCGCGTTGGCGTCCGCATAGTCCAGATAGGCGGTGCCGGAGATGAGGGGATTGTCCGGGTGCCGCCGCGGCCGATGGACCACTCTTCGACATCCCGCAAGATCCTCCACCACGTAGCCATCCATGAGGAGCTGGCGCCGGTTGCCAACCTGCAGAGGCGGAGTCGGCAACACGGCCCAGGAGCCCTCGATCGAGGTCCCCTTGACATACTTGGAATCGGATAGCTTGCCACCCGTGACAATGTGCCCCGTACCGTCGAAGCGACCTCTGGGTTCCTTGATCTTGGTCTCCGCCTGACCCAGGGCCGATCCAACGCCGGCGACGAGCCACAGCAGTGCTCCCAGGGCCAGGAGCGGATTCCGTCCAAGTGTGCGCATCATTCTCTCCTTGTTCCTCGAGAAAGACTCCAGTCTCAGGGTCTTTGTAGGCTTCAGAGCAGAGCAGACCAGACCGACCGTTGGGGCCGAACCAGACGTCTGCGCCTCATCCGGCCACCCTATCAACGGATCGCTTTGGTAGCACCACGACCGGTGAGGGCGTCTCGGGCCCACCTTATTGATCTGGGTACTCGACCGTGACGAAGGTCTGATGCAGGATGAGGGGACGCCTTTCCCCTGATTCAGCTCGCCCTTTCACGCCCAGATCCTGGACCGGCCTGCCCTTGGCGAACTCCTCCACCAGGGTTCCGGGGTTCCGCCTCCAACCCAGCCAGTCCTTGCTGTCTAGAGATTATAATTTACGATAACTCTGTCCGCAATACGTGGACCAACTGGATGGGGGAGGACGTCTATACCACGCACGCCCTGGCGGGGCATCGCATCTATCTGCGCACTGCTGGCTAGCTGTACGGTGCTTCTTCAGGCAAGTGTTGTTGACTGTGTCCAGCAGCCCCTGCAACACCTGATTCTAGCTGGATTCCCTGCCCGTTTTCTGGCAACAAACATGTATGAAGCGGAGTAAGAAGTCCACTCGCGCCTGTCCCAACCCCGATTGCTGCTTTAGTGGACAGCTCGGCACATGCGTCTGGTCTCGGCTTCCTCCCAGGGTGAGGTCCGGTTCGTCGAGGTGACAGAGGCACCGGAATTCCGGAGGGAACTCGAAACGGCTTTCCGCGAAGATTTCCAGGCTCTGGGAATGCTGGGCTGGGAGTTCGGCAAGGAGACGGTGCAGGCAAAGAACCTGCCCTTCCCCTGGCACAAGGACGATGAGACCCTCCGCGAGCTGTTCGACCGGCTCTGTGACGAGGGTGCCGAAAGCGTGGAGCAGGAACTAGACCGGCGGACCAAGACCTAGCCGTACAGAAGCCAGAAAGGAGGCCCTGAAGGCACTCTGCCGAAGGGGTCTCTCCTGGTTCCCGTCCCGTGCTAACTCCTGTTGATCCTTCCCCTCCTCCTTGCTAGCCTGGGTTCGGCTGAGAACCGGAATTCCCTTTCGCTGAGGAGGATGGACGATGAGGATGAGACTAGCGACTCTGTGCGTGGTTTCTCTTGCGATTTCCCTGACGGTGGAAAGTGCCTTGGCGGAGCAGGAGGGCCCTCAGGAACCCCTGGATATCGGCTCCCGGCTGGAGCTCTTCGTGGACGACTACCTCATCGAGTCGATGAATGGTGTCAGGCTGAAGCTGCACCGACCCCGCTCTGCCGGGAAGGTTCTCAGCTTCGACAAACCCTGGGAGGGAGTTACGAGCGCCTACGCTACCGTCTTTCGAGATGAAGATCACTACCGGATGTACTACCGAGGGAGCAGTGATCCTGACTATACAGCCACTTCTTTGCTGGCAGAGGGGGAGGTCGTTCCCGAAGGGCATCCGAGCATGACTTGCATGGCCGAAAGCCGGGATGGCATCGTGTGGACCCGGCCCTCCCTTGGCCTCTATGAGTTCAACGGGTCCAAGGAGAATAACATCGTCTTGACCGGGTCCTCTTCCTGCTGCTTTGCACCCTTCAAAGACCCCAATCCCGATGCACCGGCCAGCGAGCGGTACAAGGCAGTGGACACCGGTCATGTCGGTGGCAAACCGGTGCTCATGGGATTCGTCTCTGGGGATGGGAAGAGTTGGAAGCCAGCCAGCGACGAGCCGCTGCTCACGGATGGAGCCTTCGACTCCCTGAACGTGGTCTTCTGGGATTCAGTGCGGGGGGAATACGTCGCCATCTACCGCCAGGGCCGATACGGTGTGCGCAGCATCCGATACTCCTCGACCCGGGATTTCCGCAACTGGCCTGCAGGGCAGTGGTGTGAATTCGGTGACAGCCCGGCGGAGCATCTCTATACGAACGCAACCACGCCCTATTATCGGGCTCCCCACATCTACCTGGCGTTCCCCCGGCGTTTTCTTCCCTGGCAAACGCTTCCCCTCTACCAGGATCTGATTGCCCCGGGGGCTTCGGATGTCGTGTTGATGAGTAGTCGCGATGGAATCCACTGGGACCGTCGCTTCCTGGAAGCCTTCATTCGGCCTGGGTTGAATGTGCGCAACTGGGCCCACCGGGCCAATACACCTGCCTGGGGGCTCCTTCACACAGCTTCCGACGAGATCTCTCTCTACGTGCAGCGGCATTACACCTTCCCCTCCATCCACGTGGAGCGCTTCGTTAATCGTGCCGATGGGTTCGTTTCGGTGAATGCGAGATACTCCGGAGGGGAACTCGTTACCAAAGCCGTGCTCTTCCAAGGGGACAACCTCATCCTCAACTTTGCCACCTCGGCTGCCGGTAGCATCCGTCTGGAGATCCAGGACACCCAAGGTAACCCTTTGCCCGGCTTTGCCCTGGAAGAGTCACCTTTGATCTGGGGAGATGAGATCGAGCACACGGTGCGGTGGGAACGGAGTCATGCCGGGGCCGCTTCAGAGAAGCCCCTGGCCAGGATTGCCGGCAAGCCGGTCCGCCTGCGTTTCGTCATGAAGGACGCGGATCTCTATTCCCTGAGATTCAAGTAGAAGAGCAGGGCTAAGGGGGAGAACTAGGATGTCGGAAATCACCGTCAGTCCCATTTCAAGGCGTCGGTTTCTAGGTACGGGCAGCGTTCTCGCGTTGACCACGCCTCAGTATTCACGGATGGCTCCAGGGGGGCCAGGACGTAGGGAGCGCCTGCTGCTGGGCATCGACGACCATCTGCTGCCCTCAGCTCTTGCCCGAGTTCTTCGAGGTTGGCAGCGGTCGGATCTCTCGGGAGGAGGGGCTAGTCTCGACAGTGACATGGCCCAAGGGGAAGCTAGCCTTCACCTCCATCTGGTTGGCAGAGGGACTTTCACCCTCCTAGACTGAAGTTCCTTTGTGTTGGGGGCAGAAAAGTGCCATGATTTCAAAGGGATAGGTGCGATAGGGAGTGCAGCGCTCTGCCTACACTCCAATGGTCTCCAGAAGATCAAAGGCGCGTTGCTGCTTGGCGC
>JAKZYH010000047.1:0-2803 GCA_047514575.1 Acidobacteriota bacterium
AAGTCAAGACAGCGGAACTTGTTCGGAAGACGGCTAAAGCCTTTGTTTGTAGTAAGATAGGAGTAGAGTGACTATAATCTTACAGTTAAGTGAGCTTTAAGTCCTTTAGAATCAACGATATCAAACCGGACACTAGTGGTCCGGTACCCAACGTTTCCACCAATTGATCGGCTGCTCTCCGGGCTGCACGGCGATGCTGGGCCGAGTTCGTCATCGGCCTCAGTGAACCCATCACCAGAAAGGTGCTGACGATCCCCAGCGCGGCCGCCCGACGTTGGGAGGGCCTGGCTTTCGGATACTCGCGTTGAAGCTCCTGTTCTACGAACCGGATGAACCCTTCGAACCATCGGCTGAGAAGCTGGGCGACTCCTTCCAACTGATTGGCTTCGGCGATCAGGGCGTCTGCGACCAGGTTCTCGTCACGATCGAAGGCCTCTTCGCTGCCGCTTCCCACGATCAGAGACCAGGGATCGAGTGGGCCCTTCTCTTTGTCTTCTTCATTTCGGACAATGATCTGGATAATGCCATGATCCAAGCCACTCGAAGCAACGCCGCGTCCTACAAGGCAACCCTGGATGAGTATGGTTTCATACTACTCAAGAACCTGATATCCAGGGAGACGGCATTGTACATGGCAAGCCGGCTCATCGACATCTTCGAGAGCCAGCCGGACGTGGTGGAGGCGGATCAACATATCAGTAGCGTCTTCGATCACCTGACACCCGATGATTACGAGCTCTTTCAGGAAACGTTGACTCATCCCATCTGTCTCGACCTGGCACGCCGAACCCTCGGCGAAGATTTCCAGTTGGCTGAACCGGGAGCACGCCGCTTCAAGCCCGGCGCTCACGGCCTTCCGGTCCATGTGGGCGAGCCTGCCGCGCGGCTGAAGGAGCTTGGAATTCGAATCCCAGAGACATGCTTTGCGCTCACCTTTTCCTGGATGCTGAACGACTTGAACGAGGACAACGGTGTCAGGTTACTGATGCCTTTCAGTCACCACTTCGGTCACGCGCCGCGAGATCACCTCGAGTACCCTCATCTGGCGCAGGTCGAGGCTCCGGCGGGATCGATTCTTCTCTTCAACAGCGCCACCTGGCACGGCGTCGCGCCGAATCGATCGAGGGATGGAGATCGTATCGAGCTCGCCTGTGGATACTACATGTCGTGGCTGGATCCGCGGGAGATCGGCTGGAAGCCCCTCAAGCGAAGCGTCCGCGATCGTATGTCGGATGTCTTCCAGAGGCTCAACAAGCGGGTTGACGAGGGGTGATTCGTTCGCACCACGTCATCGCAGCGACGCTGGTCGTGTGCTTCAAACTGCCATGCCTGTCCCTGTTCCCAGAAAAGGCACCGCACTTTTTCAGCCACAAGCTTTTCGTGATCGCGTGACCGCTGGGTCCGCGTCGAATGACTGCTTTGGGCCCCGGTAGCGGTCGTACGTTTGGACATCTCAGCGGAGAGTTTGCATGACCCCTTCTAGGCGAAAGCAGCCGGTCAGGGGCGATCTACTCTGACACCGTTTGTACGGTCAGATCTGGGCTAGTACACTTTCATGGCCCCCGAATACGGCCCCTTGAGAGAGCGATTCGAGGAGTACCTCCTGGAGCGGGTTTGAACCTATTTGGCCTCTTGGGTTATGAGCCCAAGCCCCACCCGGAAAACCAGTAACTTAGCGGCACGTTCGGTCACATTGGGAAACGCTAGGTAGCGGTTGGGAAACCTGGGTCATTCTTATTGGACCCATAACGGACCAAAATCGCTGGCCCGCTTACGGTTGGCCAGGAAACGTGAAGTCACCACCTAGGTGCGCTATCTTGCAGCGTACCAAAGGCTCAACCGGGCCCAATCTCATTCAACGTGATAACGCACATTGCTTGTCGGTCTGAGGTGAAGCCTCGCTAGACGTAGCGAGCCACCTCATACCGCCGAGCAACGCTGAAGTGTGCCCTTTCTAGGAGGCCGCTTCAGCGGCCTAGCGCGAACTCGGGACAGTGGAGGCCCTCACGGGCCTTCCCCCGAAAGAGTCGTTGACATGAGGCTGGAGGGCTGATACGCTGCTCTTCCAACACTGGGAGGTCGGAGTAAATCGAAACCGAAGGTGATATGAGGGATGTCGGCTAAGCCCTCTGTGATATTGCTGGGTATACTCAGTCTGACCTGTGGCATATCGCAGGATTGCAAGCAGAAGTCAGCATCGATGCCAGCTGCAGAACCAGCCCGGGCAGTGGAGCAACTGGCTGGGGAATCTCCGAGGACCAGACAAGAGGGGACGTCTCGACTAGGGCTCCAGGGGAAAGAGCTATCTAAGATTGCAGCTGCCGTTCGGCTGATGGTCGACCGCTGTGAGCGAGCGGAGGATGAGGGACTCATCGATCTATCGGTACTTTCTGACGCTATGTTGAAGGTCACACCGCCAGGGGAGCTTGAGCTTCTTCTGCATGCGAAAAGCTCCACTGGGCCTCGGGAGGTAAAACAGCTTGAGGCCCTGGGCGCGACCATCGTAGCCAGATTGCAGCTGCCACCTGAGCTTGGCTTGCCACCAGTTGGGAACATCCAGGCCCAGATTCCCTGGGAAAAAGTTGAGGCTGTCGCAGAGCTTCCATGGGTAGTGGCCGTTACACCACCAAACTATGGAGATCTCGATTGAGGCTGTGGACAGCCGTACCTGTTTAGCGTGTTTTAGACCTGCCTGCCCAACCCTACCTGCCGAGATTTTTTTGAAAAAGGCTGGACATTTCGCGTTTCATCCGCTAGATTACAGATGGAAAGGCAGAAGAAATGCACAGCCCCCAGCTGCTTG
>JAKZYH010000048.1:0-10572 GCA_047514575.1 Acidobacteriota bacterium
CGCCTCGGCGCTCTTACCATTGGGCGACCTCTACCCCAGGCTGGGCGAGGAGGGACGCCTAACCGAACTCTACGAGAGCTATCTGAGAGTCAAACCCGATGATGTTGAGGTCCTTTCCCAGGCAGGCGATCGTCACTTCGAGCACCACAACCATGTAGAGGCCCTGGCGATCTATCACCGGATTCTGAAGCTGGGCCAGGGGGAGGAGCAGGTCTACCGGCGCCTTCTTGAGATTCACGATCAGATCGAGGTCCCGGGTGAGGGGCTGGAAGAACTCTACCGACAGGCGCTCGACACGGAAACCGAGAGTCCCGAGCTGAATCTGCTTCTGGCGCGCGTCTATCTGAAACTGGGTAGGATCGATTTGGAAAGCCTGGGGGTCTATAAACGCGCTCTGGGCATCGAAGCGGACAATCTAGATCTCCGTCTGGCCCTGGCCCGGGGCTCTTTGATCCAAGGACGACTGCAAGAGGCGGTCGAGGAGTCGCGGCAAATTCTCGATCGAGATGCGGATCATGAGCCGGCTCGAGCAATCCTACTGGAATCCAGCCGGAGGACGGACTCGCTCGACCAGGCGTTTGAGATTCTCAAATCCTACGACTACTCGCCGTTCTCCTTGCTGCAGGCCTTCGAATCCATCCTCGAAGTGGAGCCCCGATTCCGACCCGAGGCACAGGAGCGATATCGGCAGGTGCTCGAAACACTACCCGAAGATGCACCGGAAGGTCCGCTCTTCGTGGCTCACATCGCTCTGACCGACGGAGACACGGCTCTTGCCTCGGAGCAACTCGAGCGGGCCGAGGAAGCCAGCAATTCGGTGGAGGGTACAGCAGCTGGTCGGAGGGACACCGACGCGTTCCTAGGGCAGCTGATCCGGGGCAACGAACGTCTCCTCGAGCAAACCGAAGTTGAAACGTCGACGCCGGCGTCCAACCCCGAAAGGGTTTTTCGGCTGGCGCACCTCTACCAGAGATACGGCGATTGGAGCAAGGCGCTGACGTCCTTCCAGAAGATCGTCGCCATACCGGAGTGGGAAGTTCGGGCGAGGAAGCGCCAGGAAGAGATCCTCGACCGTTTGCCGATTGTTGACGTGACCGCCAAGTTCTTCGACAGCATTCCCTGGACTCTCACCGATGTCGAAGGCAATCCGCACGCTTCGTCGAGTGGCTCCGCAACTGAGTTTGCTTTGAACGGGTCAGACACCCAAGCCAGCGGAGAAGGCTCATCGGAGGATTCCTCTTCCAGTGCAGAACAAGCAAATGACCTCGTCGTCGACCCGCCGAAGCCATTCCGAAGGAAGATCTATTCCTTCTTCGAGAGGACCTGGATTCGATGCTTTGAGCGACCGATCAGAGCCGACGACATTGTCCAGCTTCAAAAGCTTTTCGCTGGCCTGACGAAGGCGAAGCAAGAAGGGATGGAGAGAACCAACGAAGTCAATACCGAAATCGCCTTCGTAGTGGGCCCGGGGCGTCCCAGGCAAGATGTCTTTGCCCTCATCTACGGAATGATGTCGGAAGAGCCTCCCCTGACGGTCATCCCACTGGAATCGCCTCGACTCAAGGAAGCGATGATCAACCTGAAGGCCTCCGAGTCTCTGGAGGAACTGCTCTACCAGTGGCTCGGTCAGGGGGATCTGTACGATGTCCACAACCCGATTGCCGATGCCGCCACCTTTTTCGGTCGGGGACAGATGATCAATCGGCTAACCACCAAAATCATTCAACGAGAGAACTTCGGGATCTTCGGTCTGCGTAAGGTCGGGAAGACCTCCCTCATCTTCCAGCTGCGCGAGAACCTGCCGAAGACCCTGATCGCCTACGTCGACTTGCAAAGCATTGCCTCGAAGCGATGTGAGGAGGTCTATTTTCGCCTGATCGAGGCGTTGAGCCGGGAGATGCGCGTCAAGTTTCCCCACCTTTCAATGCCCACCTTCGGCCTCGGGACATACGATCCTCGAGAGGAGTATCCTGAGATTGCCACCGATTTTCACAACGATCTGCTCCAACTCAAGACTCTCCTGGAACAGGACGGTGAACAGCCGCGAGTGCTTCTGCTACTGGATGAGATCGAGCTACTGGTTCCCTCGGAGGGGAGTGGTGGCGTGGAAGGCTACGACGGTTTCCTGCGCCAGATCCGCGGTCTCTACCAACAAGAGAGCTTCATTCTGTCCGGTGTCGTTGGGGCGGACCCAGGCGTCTGTCGCAAGGGAAAGTGGGGTGACCGGGACAATCCCATGTTTCAGTACTACGACGAGGTCTTTCTGACTCCACTCGAACCGGCGGAATGCAATCAGATGGTTCAGGGCATTGGCGAGATGATGGGTACTTCCTACGACGCTGCCAGTCTCGATCGCATCTACCACGAATCGGGAGGACATCCCTATGTGGCACGGCAGCTCTGTAGTCGTATTGTAAGCCGACATCGAGACCGGCCGCTGGAAGTCAACGAAGATATGGTTTGCGAGGGAGTCGACGATTATATCTCTCAGCGAGCGGACTATTTTCAGGGGGTTTTCAGGGGCTACATCAGTGACCATGCAAGGAAGATCCTCGAAATGGCCTCGATGGATCAAGAACATCTCGTGAGTCGCAGCCAACTGAAAAACTTCGCGGAAAGCGAGGGCTTTGATACGGACCAGTTGGCCAGGGCGCTACAGGATCTGGAGTTGTTCCATCTCCTGACGAGAGAGCAGGAGATGTATTCGATCAAGATAAATCTGCTCCGCCTCTGGATTCGGCATTCCTGGCTGGGAATGGACTAGTCATACCGCCGAGAACGTTGACCTTCGGTGGATGTGTTCGGTTCAAGGAGGCCGCTTCAGCGGCCTGGCGCGAAGCGTATTAGACCGGTCCTTCAGGGCCGGGTGGGCGAGCAAGCAGAGGTCCGAGCCTGCTTCAGCGGGCTTCTCGAATACGGGCTTCAGCCAGGCTCCGGGTCGAAGAGGGCTAAAGCCGCGGTTCGAGAAGGACCTTGAAAGGCCCTCAGGAGAGATGGCGCCGCAGCTGACCCCGGCCTGAAGGCCGGGTCTAGTACGCGTTCGCGCCAGACCACTGAAGCGGTCTCTTTGGAAACTACATCCAGCCGAGGCAGGAAACTGATGAGGCTTCAGGGAGAGAGGACCAAGTTGGCTAGCGACTCTCGGCTAAGAATCAAGGGACGACGACTCGTCGCTTGGCTTATTCCGATCTCAATTCCCATCTTCGTCTTGACGGCAGACCTTGCTCAAGCTCAGGTCACTCAGCTGGAGGGTCGAGTGATGAGTGAGGACGGAGGACGCGTCGACAGCGCTGAATTCAGGGCGATGAACCAGGAACGGACGGAACAAATCACCTCTGGCCTTACCAATAGGCATGGGATAGTGAGCCTCCGGCTTCCGGTCGGTGAGTACACGGTCACTATTAGAGCGGGCGGCTACAGGACCGTTGAGATCAAAGACGTCTCGCTACATGTCGCGATCCCTGCACGGGTAAACGTCACCTTGCGGGTAGGCGATCCAGACCAGGTTGCGGAGAGTGTACCCGCCAGTGAAACCCAGTCGGTCATCAACACCTCTAGCGCTGAGCTAGACACACTGGTCGATCGCCGCCAGATCCTCGACCTTCCTCTCAATGGCCGAAATCCATTGGAGCTCTCGGGCCTTCAGGCTGGCGTGACGACCAACTCGACACTGTCTCAAGCTACCATCAACGGTTTGCGTGGCAGCTATAATGATCTGGTCCAGGATGGGGTCAATATCCAGAATCACTTCGACCGCAGTGAAGGCCTTTTCGGCGTCACCGAGCCACTGGTCGAGAACACCCTGGAGTTTAGCATCGTGACCCAGAATAGCGGTGCGGACAGGGGATTCGGCGCCTCGCAGATTCGGCTCGTGACTCCGTCCGGAGGCAACGACTATCACGGCGGCGTCTTCTACTTTCATCGAAACAAGGCCTTGAATGCGAACAGCTTTTTCAACAATGCGTCCGGTTTATCGCGACCGGACCTGCGACGAAATCAGTTCGGCGGACAGATTGGGGGAGCCATTGTTGAGAACAAGTTGTTCTTTTATGGCTATTACGAAGGCACGCGGGAGGTTCGAGAACCCAGTCTTACATCCAGTACCCTCCGCAGCGTTCTGACTGGATCCGCCCGGGACGGAATATTCAGGTATGGCCAAGACCAGGCAGAAAGCTGTGATCTGGCGGATCAGAATACCGTGGGCGCCTGCTCTGTCAATCTCTATTCCTTTACTCCTCTGTCACTGGACTCGACAATTGAGAAGCATATCTTGAACTCCATGCCCCTACCCAACGATTTCAGTGTCGGGGACGGATTGAACACCGCCGGATTTCGCTTCGCTAGCAGTCGACCGCGGCAAGTGGACCTTTGGGGACTTCGTTTGGATTTCGCCCTGAGTCGAAGTCACAGCCTCGAGGGAGTCTTCAGTCAGTTCGACCTGCGATTGCCGAAAGGCCTACAAAATGCCGTGGACCCCAACCGGGATATCGGTGAAAGATTCCCCGGTTTACCGGGCGGAGGCCGAGACTCGGTACGAAGAATGGGAGCGCTGACCTGGAACGCGAATCTCGGTAGGGCACTCACCAACGAGGTGCGCTGGGGGTGGCAACGATCCAGCTTCGATTCCTTCGCTCGCGAACAATCTATCAACGACCTCCAGTTGGAACTCCCCCTGGTGGACAACCCCCTCCAGAACCTCCTTGCCCAGCGCCAGAAAAATACATCGTATGAATATGCCGAGCATCTGAGCTGGCATCCGGGAGGTCACAACGTCCGTTTCGGGGCGGAGCTGCGATCCGTGAGCACCCTGCTGGGGGATGACAATGGCACCATTCCCTCGCTGCGTCTTGGCTTTGGCAGAGCCAATCCACTTGCTCGAGGGGAGGCTCTGTTTCCTGGCGAGATCTCTCTCAGGGAACGGGAGCGGGCCTCGGAGCTGCTGGCACTCTTGACCGGCGTGCTCGATTCGGCAACTCAGACCTTTAACATCAACAGCCCGACGGCATCAGCGTTCGTTGCCGGAGAAGGAGCGGAAAGGAGGCTGCGACAAAGATTTCTCAGTTTCTATGGGACGGATTCGTATCGTCTGGGGGTCAATCTTACCCTGAACCTGGGTCTTCGTTGGGAGTGGCACACGGTGCCCACGGAAGGCCAGGGGTTGGCGCTCTTACCCGTTGGCGGCCTGGAAGCCCTGTCGCGTCCTGACGCCTTGCTTGATTGGGCGGGAGGAGAATCCGGTCGGTCCTTCTTTGGAAACGACCTCAACAATCTTGCACCCACCATCGGTTTGGCCTGGGACCCATTCGGCGACGGCCGTACCTCATTGCGAGCCGGCTACACGGTTTCTTACGTGGTGGACAACAGTCTCCCCGCGGTCAAGAAGGCCCTCGATTCTAATCCTGGATGGACCGCCACCAAGCGAGTCTCCAATCTCACCGGAACGGTCAACCTCTCGCGGGACAATGTGCTACCGCTTGAGATCCCGACGTTCAAAATCCCCCGGACCCTGCCCGATCAACTGCGGCTCAACCCGCTCAATGGTTTATTCGCGATCGATCCGGAATTCCGAACACCCTACGTCCAGCAGTGGAATCTCAGCCTTTCACGCCAGGTTTTCCCCGGCACCATATTCGAGGTTCGCTATGTGGGAAACCGCGGTGTCGGTTTGGCGAGAGCGATCGACCTCAACCAATCAGATTCCGTCAGCAACGGATTCCTGGAAGATTTCAAGAGGGCACAGTTCAACCTGGAGCGGACGGGTAACCCCTACCAAGGTTTGAGTCTGCAGATCTTTCCCCTTCTATCCAACCGCGGGCAGACTCTGCTTTTCGATCCTCGAGTACAGGACCTCCTGCGGACCGGGGAGCTAGGAGAGTTACTGTTTCTCATGTTTGAGAACCAGCGCTCGGTCTTCGGAGAATCCGGGGCTGGCGCCCCTTCTGTTCTGGGTCCCGAGTTTTTCTATCCCAACCCCAATGCCCTGTTCACCAGCTTTCTGGGAAATAACTCTTTCTCTTCCTACCATTCCCTTCAAACCGAGCTCAGACGTCGCTTCAGCAGGGGGATGTCCTTTCAGGGCAACTACACCTTCAGCAAAGTCTTGACCGATTTCTCTGGGACGCCCGACAACCTCTCCCCTCTGCTCGACGTTTCTCGGTTGAATCTGGAAAGAAGGAGAGCCAGCTTCGATGTGAACCACTCCTTCGCGGGCAACTTTCTGTGGGAACTGCCGGTCGGGCCGGGGCGCCGTTACGCTTCGAGTCGTGGCCCCCTGGGTCGGATTCTGGAGGGCTGGCAGATGAGTAGCATCATCCACTGGCGCTCGGGCCCCCCGATTTCGATCATCTCCGGACGAGGAACCTTCGTGCGGCGGGACTATTCCCAAGGGAATAGTGTCGACACAACGTTGAGCCACTCCGAGTTGAGGTCCATGACGGGTGACTTCCGAGATCCGAATGGCAATCCGCTGCTCTTTGACACACGACTAGTCGAATCCCTCCACCATCCGGAGGTCGGCCAGGTGGGGACTCTGGGATTGACACCACTGAGCGGACCCTCGTACGCCAACGTCGACATGAGTCTTATCAAGAGAACAAGACTCGGCGAGAATACGGAAGTTGAAGTTCACGTCGAATTCTTCAATCTCCTCAACCATGTCAATTGGCAAGTATCCAGAAATCAACCTGGGGAGGCTGTGCAGAAAATTGGAGACGTGAACTTTGGAAGAATCTCCGACACCTTCGATCCGAGGATTGTTCAGCTCGCACTGAAGCTGAATTTCTGACGTTGGGAAAGACCTTCATGATGGCGAAGCCTCTTCGACTTGGCTCCTTTGCTTCAGGATTCGCCGTGACCTCGAGCGTCCTGGTTTTGCTTCTGACGATGGAAGCCAAGGCGCAGATTCCCGAAAACGATGCAGGGACGACGCAGGGAAGATTCCTCTACACGGTCGGTACTCTCTCAAATGATATCTCTGAATACCAAACGCTACGCAATCCTCAGACCGTGCTCAACCGGCTGCCAGCTGGAAATCTTCCCCGTTCGGTAGCAGTAGATCCCGAAGGCAATTTCGTCTATGTGGCTCATTCTGACGGTGTAGACCTGTTTCGTATTGAAGAGGGAGGTCGTCTGCTGACACCTCTAGGGACGACAGCGATCCCTGGGGGGGTGTCTTCTATAGCGGTGGAGTCACGAGGAAGATTCGTTTACGCCGTTCAGGAACAATCGAACAGAGTTGTCATCTTGAGGCTAGATGGAGAACAGGGCCGTCTGACACGATTGGGTAAGGTACTTACTGGAGAATCTCCCGTCTCCGTTGTCTCTGTGGACGTGAGCCCGGACGAAGGCATTATCCTGGTGGCCAACCGGTCTTCGAACAACCTCAGTGTCTTTGAGCTGGATGCGAGCAACGGCGCCCTGAGTGAGGTGGGCAGGGTGGCAGCCAGAGATGGCCCCGTCTCTTTGGCGGTCTACCAAGACTTTGTATTCGTAGCCAACCAATCCTCGAACGACGTCAGCGTCCTTCGCCTGGGGGCTGGCAGTGGGTCCCTCCGTGAGGTGGAGCGAGTGACCGTCGGAACGGTTCCAACCTCGGTGGCGGTCAGCGGAGACACAGGCTTCGGAGCTTTGGTCTTGGTGGCTAGCCAGCTTTCGAACGGAGTGAGCGTCTTTCGGTTGGATAGCAATAGTGGGTCCCTGAGCGAGGTGCCTGACAGCCCTTTTTCCTCGGCGAACCCAGTCTCTTTGGCGATATACAACGGCTTCGTGTTGGTAGCCGACCAGTTTTCGAACGAGGTGAGCGTCTTCCGCCTGGATGCCAGCAATGGGGCCCTGAGCAAGGTCGGTTCAGTGCCAGCCGGAATCGGCCCTAGCTCGCTGGCAATGTATGGACGCTTCGTCTTGGTGGCCAACCAGTTTTCGCACGACTTGAGTGTCTTTCAACTGGATGCCAGCAGCGGGTCTCTCAGTGAGGTGGGCAGGGTGGCAGCGGGAGACGGCCCAGTCTCAATGGCGCTGTACGGCAGCTTCCTATTCGTAGCCAACGAGTCGTCGAACGACGTCGTCGTCTTTGCCCTGGATTCGAACAGCGGGACCCCCACTGAGGTGGCCCGAGCGGCAGCCGGGCGTGGTCCAACCTCGGTGGCGGTCAGCGAGGACAAAGACTCCGAAGTTTTCATCTTGGTGGCTAACCAGTCTTCGAATGACGTCAGCGTCTTTCGCCTGGATACTGGTAGTGGAGCCCTGAGTGAGGTGCCTAACAGCCCTTTCCCTTCAACGAACCCGGTCTCGTTGGCGGTGTCCAACGGCTTCGTCCTGGTAGCCAACCAGTCTTCAGACGAGGTCAGTGTCTTTAGTCTGGATGCCAATAGTGGGGCCCTGACCGAGGTGCCTGACAGCCCTTTTTCCTCAGCGAACCCAGTCTCGTTGGCGGTGTCCAAAGGCTTCGTCCTGGTGGCCAACCAGTCCTCCGATGAGGTCAGTGTCTTTAGTCTGGATGCCAGCAGTGGAGCTCTGACCGAGGTGCCTGACAGCCCCTTTCCCTCGGCGAGCCCAGTCTCATTGGCGACTTACGAAGACACCGTGCTGGTGGCCAACCAGTCCTCGGGCGAGGTCAGCGTCTTTCTCCTGGATGCCAGCACCGGGGCCCTCAACCTGGCAGACTCAGTGCGCGCTGGCAAAAGCCCAGCCTCGCTGACGGTGAGCCCGAATGGAGGCGTCGTTCTGGTAGCCAACCGGCTGTCGGACGACGTCAGCGTCTTTCGCCTGGATGCCAGCAGCGGGCACCTCACCTTCGTGGGCCGAGCGTCAGCTGGAGATGAACCAAGTTCGGTAGCGTTGACTGCGGATGGCCGCTTCATCCTGGTGGCCAATCGGTTGTCGGACGACGTCAGCATCTATCGCTTGGATACCAGCAGCGTAGGCGATCTCCTCCGAGTCAGTGACCGGGGCCCAGTTCCCGCCGGAACCAGCCCCCGTTCAGTGGCAGTGAGCAGGGACGGTGGCTTCGTTTTGGTAGCCAACCTGAGGTCGAACGACATCAGGGTGTATCGGCTGGATGCTATCAGCGAGACCCTCAGCCAGGTAGACCAAGTGCCAGCCGGAGATCCTGGCACGACTTCGAGCCCCGTTTCGCTGGCGCTGAGTCCGGAAGGGGACTTCGTCCTGGTGGCCAACCTGTCTTCGCACGACGTGAGCGTCTTCCGGCTGGATGCCCGCAGTGGGGCTCTCAGTCTAGTGGATCGCGTGGCGGCCGGAGATCCTGAAAGGCCCCCAAGCCCGGTCTCGGTCACGGTAAGCCGGGACGGATTCGCGTTGGTGGCCAACCAGTCTTCGAATGAGGTCAGCGTCTACCGATTGGATTCCAGCAGCGGGGCCCTCAGTCTGGTAGACAGGGTGGCAACCGGCATTTTCCCCGTCTGGGTTACGGTGAGCCCGGACGGTCGCTTCGCCTTGGTGGCCAACCAGCTGTCAGACGACCTGAGCGTCTTTCGGCTGGATTCCAACAGCGGTGCCCTCAGCCTAGTGGGTCAAGAGCTCGCCGGAACGGGCCCCGTCTCGGTGGCGGTGAGCCCGGACGGAGGCTTCGTGGTGGTGGCCAACCAATCATCGGACGACCTGAGCGTCTTTCGACTGGATTCCAGCAGCGGGGCGCTCAGCCTGGTGGATCGAGCGGCAGTTGGAGATCCTGGTGGGTCTTCGAGCCCAGTCTCGGTGGCGCTAAGCCCGGACGGGAACTTCGTCTTCGTGGCCAACTTATCTTCAAACGACGTCAGTGTCTTTCGGCTGGATTCCAGCAGTGGGGCCCTCAGCAAAGTGGCTCAAGTACCCGCCGGACGTGTTCCCACTTCGGTGGCGGTGAGCCCAGACGGAGGCTTCGTCTTCGTGGCTAACCAGTTTTCCGACGACCTGAGCGTCCTTCGGTCCGATCCTCAGCTCGGTTTATCCAATGGCCCTGCGACCGGCCGAAGCCCACAGGCCATCGCGGTTCATCCCTCGGGCCAGTTCTGCCTGGTGACCAACTTGAGCCCGGAGGATCCCATGGCAGTGCTCCCGAAGGGCTCCCTGTCCATCCACTGGATCGATGCAACAACCGGTACCTTGCGGCCTTTTGTTAACCCAATATCTGTGAATGCGGGCGAAGGTGCCTTCTCTCTGGCGATCGCACCTGGAGGTAAACACGTCTATGTGACCAACCTTTATTCGAATGATGTCGTAGTATTCCACATTGACGAACAGAGTTGCTCTCACGGAGTTGAACCGGCCGCGGGCTGTCTGACAGAGCTGGAGACGGTACAGGCTGGCTCGTCTCCAGCGGACATTAAGCTCACTCCGGACGGCACTCACGTTTATGTGGCCAATTTTGATTCGGATTCGATCTCGATCTTCGGTCGGGACAGCAACAGTGGCCAGTTAAGCCTACGAGGACAGATTCCGACCGATCCCGGTCCGTTCAACCTGGGAATCGATTCCGAAGGATTGTTTCTCTATGTCGCCCCACTAGTGTCCGGTTTGATGTTGTTGATTCCAAAGGACTTAAAGCTCGCTTAACTGTAAGATTATAATCACTCTACT
>JAKZYH010000049.1:0-17205 GCA_047514575.1 Acidobacteriota bacterium
CCCCATATAATCCTTTCATATAACGAATAAAACCGAACTAAACACAACTATTACATGCCTACATAATACAGCAAGAAACCACACTTATCTCCTGTAGAATCAGTCAGTTATGTGCTAAAGTCTGAGGGAACTTCAGTCTAACCTGGGCGAAAAATACGTGCCAAGTAGAGAGGTTTTTTGCCCAGGTAATCTATGGACATGGACAACAGGATTCTTCGTGTTAAAGCCGAGCGTCTGAAGCGTGGTTGGACGCAGACCGAACTTGCTTACTTCGCCCGGATGTCGAGCGCGGAGGTCTCCCGTATAGAGAGCGGGCGCATGGTGCCCTATCCGGGCCATGCTAAGAGACTTGCCAGGGTTCTTGGCCTCCAATCATCCGAGTTGCTCGAGGAAGTTGAACTATCTCTCTCCTCGCGAGCCGAGAGGGAACGAGGGTGAGCATGATGTTCGGAGGCGATTTAACGGAAAGAGACCGTGCGGCCTTGGAGAAATGTTTCATCTCTCCTGAGCTGGCCTGCCAGGCCCAGATTCGACGTGTCAACTCAGCAGAGGCAAAACAGATCGTGGGTAGAAACGGCAACGGGGATTATTCTGGTCTGCTCTTTCCCTACTTCAGGCCAGGTGAGCTTGATGCCCGCGAATACCGCCTCCGGCGAGATCACCCCGACTTGGAGTTTGTGCCGGATGGGTCTACCAAAGACCGGAACAAGTACCTGTCTTCACCCGGAAGCCGCAACCTGCTGTACTTCCCGCCAAGGCTCCCACCCGAGTGGCTTCAAGATCCTGACATTCCAGTTGTCATCGTCGAAGGAGAAAAGAAATGTCTTGCCGTGTGGAGAGCATGCTCAGAGACCCGGAAGAAGTGCGTCGTAATTGGTGTTCCAGGCGTTTGGAGCTGGCGAGGGTCTATAGATAAGGAGCTTAGACCCAACGGAGAGTGGAAGAACGTCAAAGGCCCCATCCTTGACCTGGGCGGAGTCACCTGGGCCAACCGCAGCGTCTTTATACTCTTTGATGCGAATGTTCACACCAACAGCGGTGTTGCCGCGGCACGAAACGCCCTCGGCGATGAGCTGACCAGGCGCGGTGCAGAGGTCCTCCATACCGACATGCCGGAAGGCATTGCAGGAGTCAATGGTCCGGATGACCTTCTGGCAGAATGGGGGCCACGCCGGGTCCTGGACCTTCTGGAGGGCGCCCGACCTCACTGTCTAATTTTGAACCCAGGTAATCCGCTTGGTTCAGCAAGAAAACTTTTGAGCTTTCGATGCACCGAGGGAGGGTTGAGAACTCTGCACTACTGCCGAGGCGACTTCTTCAAATACACGGGAAGTCACTACCGCGCCTTCGAGGAGGTCGAGGTTCGGAGCCTGATCTACGAATTTCTGGAGAGCGCGAAACAGAAAGGCAAAACAGAGCAGAAGGACGGAGAGCAACTTGCTCCGTTACACCCTACCAAGAGCGGGGTTACAAACGTGATCGATGCCCTCAAGGCAGTGGCATTGCTCTCGCCTGAACTGACCGTTCCCGCTTGGCTTGAAGCCAAAGGGGAGATCCCAGCCGAAGAAATCATCGCTTGCTCTAACGGTCTTCTCCACCTCCCGACTCAACGGTTGCTCCCTCACACCCCGAGCTTCTTCGGTCATGCAGCCTTGCCTTTCAACTATGACCCAGAGGCACCGGTCCCTGCGCAGTGGCTGAACTTCCTGCACGAACTATGGAACAACGACCCCGCTTCGATCGAAACTCTCCAGGAGTGGTTTGGTTACTGCCTCACCGCCGACACCCGGCAACAGAAGATTCTGCTCATCGTCGGGCCAAAGCGAAGCGGCAAAGGAACAATGGGACGTATCCAGACTAGACTTCTCGGGCCACATAATTTTTGCGCCCCCACCCTTTCAAGTCTCACACAGAACTTTGGTTTGGCACCATTGATCGGCAGACGCTTGGCCCTCATCTCCGATGCCCGCCTTGGAAAACATGCAGATCAGGCCACCGTGGCTGAGAGGTTGCTGTCCATCACTGGCGAGGATGCCACAACCATCGACCGTAAGCACCGGGAAGCGTGGACCGGTACCCTACCAACCCGCTTCATGATCCTCACCAATGAGCTTCCGAGGATTCTAGACGCTTCAGGAGCTCTGGCCAGTCGTTTCATCGTGCTTGTACTCACCGAGAGTTTTCTCGGGAGGGAAGACCCGGGGTTGACCGATCGGCTGCTGAGGGAACTGCCAGGGATTCTGAACTGGACAATTGACGGATGGATTCGACTCCAGGAACGGGGCCACTTTGTTCAGCCTGAGAGCGCAACAGAATCCATTACTGATTTGCAGGATCTGGGCAGCCCCATCTCGACCTTCATCCGCGATGATTGCGTAGTCGGTCCCGAACTTACCGTTCCTACCGAGGGTCTCTTCAGGGCGTGGCAGGAGTGGTGTCAATTACATGGGCGTACCCATCCCGGGACAGACGCTTCGTTCGGCAGGGATCTGCGGGCTGCTGTGCCCGGAATCAAGCGCCGCCGACTGACGATCAACGGAAAAAAGACACCCGCCTATCAGGGAATCGGGCTGAGAGTGCCAGGCAGTGACGGGGAGTGACAGGCAGAGTGTCGGGAAAGTGAGACCCATAAGCGACTATGAATCACCAGGTTAAGGTGCAGTGCCGGGCAGTGCCGGGCACTGTGAGTATTACGCACGTGAGAAAGGAAAGAGTTCCTCTAATTAGACCCACAATGGAGAGTGCCATGGCACTGCCCGGCACACTGTATTTGTCTTGGGGCTGGAAGCCACTCGACTCGGAAGATGTTCTGATGGAAGAACGCACGCTGTATTGGCCAATTGAGGGGGCACCTTGATCGGAAAGCCCGTTGCGTTGGTCCAGGTTCCCAACCGGCGGCTCTTTGGAAGGAGACGGCCTCTGAGAATAGGGTCGTTTTTGACTCTGCGGGTGGCGACCGGGTCGGCGGCTCAGTAATGAACAAAGCAGCCGGGAGATCGTTGAAGCAGAAGGCTCTTGAGAACCTTTGGACACCAAAGCGGTTGAGTCAGTATTTGGCTGTCTCCGAGTCAACGGTCTATGCATTGTCTGCTGACGGCACGCTACCAGCCATTATTCTTAGCCAAGGACCCAGGAAGCGGACATTTCGTTTCGATCCGCAGGAGATCCGGAAATGGCTGCGGGACAGAAATACTTGGCGTCCCAAAGATAGGGCCCTTTCAAAGTATCCAGTAAGAAGTTCTTAGGTCTCTTGGTGTCTCTTGGGTAAATTCCCACTTGAACTGCCCTGTGCTAGAGTGTAACCTGAGGTTACAACTATGGAACCCTTTTACAATGTAAAAACAATTAGGACACTGCTCGGGGTAACGCAGCAGGGGCTTGCAGACATCCTGGGAGTTGATCGGGTCTCCGTAGCTCGCTGGGAGACGGGGGAACGACATCCCAGCAGGATGGCCTGGAAGTTCATGAACCATGTGCTCCAAACGAGAGGGGAGATCGCGAATCGATGAGCAAGAAGAAGCCTAGAGGCTACTACGCCCGGGGAACTAGATGGCAGGTGGATACCTCATACAAGGGCATCCGCCTCCGTGAACTTGTGGCCACCCCGGAGATGGCCGAAAAGACGATTAAGAAGCAACAGACTTTGATCGATGAAGACCGTTTCTTTGAGATGAAGCGCCGTTCCAAGATAAGCCTCGATAAACTCTTGAAACGCTATCTGCAATGGTGCAAGAGCGAAGGGCAAAAGGCTTTCGACGACAAGTCTCGCCGCCTGAAGCGGATGGTTCGTTGGATGGGGAAAGATGTTCTGATCGGCGATTTAAGCAACGAGAGCCTTGAAAGCTACAAGGCCCACCGTCAAGAAACACCGGGAAGACGGGGAAAGATCCAGCCAGCTACCATCAACCGGGACTTGGCAAACTTCAAGCACATGCTGACGAAATCCGTGGATTGGGGGCTACTCAAGGACAATCCTGGTAGGCGAGTCAAGCCGCTTAGAGTAAAGAATGTGAGCCTTCGCTATTTAACGGGAGATGAGCTACAGAAACTCCTATCCGCCGCCTCCCCGTACTTGAGGCCAATCATCGTTCTAGCCGTGAACACTGGACTCAGGAAGAGTGAGATCTTGCAACTTCTTTGGACGGACATCAACTTCGCAACTGAATATATCAAGCTTTTGGACCAGAAGAACGGAGAGCGAAGCTACATACCTATGAATCAGGAAGTGAAAGACACCCTCCGCCGAGTACCTCGAAGGCTTGATAGTCCCTATATCTTTGCCAAAAGCACGGGGCAACCACCAGTGGATTTCAAGTATCACTTTTACAAGGCACTCCGATTATCAGGCATTGCTCCCTGCACGTTTCACCATCTCCGTCACACGTTCGCCAGCCATCTAGCGATGAACGGCGTTGACCTGACGACGATAAAGGAGCTGATGCGCCACAAATCGTATGCCATGACCCTACGCTATGCGCATCTCTCGAACCAGCACACCAAGCGTGCGGTGGATCAACTCTCGTTTCAAACCCCGACGGCCAAAAAGACGCCAAATTTCCCACAGATGACCCACCGGTAGGTTTCGGTCGGATCAGGAGCAGGTGTAAACCATTGAAACAATTGGAGCCGGCGAGAGGAATTGAACCCCCAACCTACGCATTACGAATGCGTCGCTCTACCGTTGAGCTACGCCGGCTCTCTGAGAGGCACTCGTGGTCTGATGATTATAGCGGGCAATCCGGACAGCGGGCAATTCTTGCGGTTATCGGGAGCGCAATTCTTATTCGTCTATCGTTAATCCGCCTTCTTGGGCTTCTCGCTGTGCCTCGTCGAAGCCAACGGCCTGTGCCTTCCCTCCCATTTCCTCGGCCTTTTCGATCCAGCCTTTGGCCTGGAAGAACATGGATAGGCTGGTGTAGGCGAGCGGGTTTTGTGGATCGACATCCTTGAATCGGGTGCCGTAGCGAATGGCTCCGTCGAGATCCTTGTTGTGGTAGCAGCACATGCCCAGGGCGTGGAGGGCATCCGCGTATTCGGCGTCCTCTTCCACGGCCTTCTCCAGCTCCTGAATGGCTAGATCCAGCTGGTCTTCGCCAAAGTATTCCATGCCCTTCAGGTAGTGTTCCTCTTTTGACATCGTCATCCTCACTCGCTCGCGTCGTCGCGGCTAGATGGTATTCCCTTCCGTATCGTAAACGGTGAGGTTTCCCAGGTCGCGCAGCTTTTCCTCTACCTGCTCCCGGTCCCCCACCACTGTGACGAGGGTTCGGGAAGGGTCGATGTAAGCTCGAGCGGTCTCCAGGACCTTTTCCGCCGTCACCTCTTTCAGCTTGGGAAGGTAGGTCCGATAGTAGTCCTCGGAGAGGCCGTGCAGCCGTCGGCTGATCTCCAGCAGTCCCACCGACGCGGGGCTCTCCATCCGTCTGATGAAGGCGCCTACTCGCTCGGCCAGACAGCGCTGCAGCTCGTTTGCCTCTGGCGGCTCCTGGCGCATGCGCTCCATTTCCGCCAGGGTTTCCAGTACTGCCTCAGCGCAAACTTCACTGCGGACGTTGGCTGAAGCCAGCAGCAGCCCTTCCTTCCGATAGGATCTCAAGCTGCTGTAGGCTCCATAGGTATAACCCTTCTCCTCGCGTAGATTCAGGAAGAGCCGAGAGCTACCACCGCCCCCTAGAACCTGGCTGGCTAGCTGCAGGGGGATGGTATCGGCATGGTTCCTGGGGAGGGCCCTCGTCGCAACGCTGATCACCGCCTGAGCGGAGTGCGGACGGTGGACCAGGGAGACCTGACGCCGATCCAGCTTCGGAACGGGGGGATAGAACAGCAGCGGTGCCTCCCGCCTTTCCCACTGGCTCAGGTAGCGCTCTGCCAGAGTCGTCGCCTGCTCCAGGCTCACCGATCCGGCGAAGACCAGGAGGGCTTGATCTGGTCCGAAAAGGGCTTTGTAGAAGTCATGGATCTGGTCCCGCTCTGTCTGCGCCAGGTGCTCTGGAGGGATACTGATCTTGGCATAGGGGTGATCCTCGAAGAGGATCCGATAGACGCCTTCCTCGGCCAGGAAATCGGGCTGAGAACGTTGCGAGAGGACGTGGCTTTGCCAGCGTGCCCTGACCTTCTGAAACTCCTCTTCCGGAAAGGTTGGTCGTAGGACCAGGTCGGACAGCAGTTCCATGCCCTGTTCTACATATTGGTCCAGCACGCTCACCGCAAGATGGGCCTGCTCCATCGAGACCTCTTCGCCGTATTGAATCGCTAGCTGGTCACTAAAATCGGAGATCTCAACCGAGGAGCGCGAAGTCGTCCCTTCCTTCAAAAGATCAACCGATAGCTCGGCTAAAGAAAGGTTTTCGTCTGGATTCCAGGCCGTGCCCAGCGGCCATGCCAGCCTGATCGAGACTCGTGGAAGACGTCGGTCTTCTACGACCAGGACACGGAGTCCGTTCCCCAGAACGACTTCTGGGAGGGTTGGATAGTCGACGGGTTCGATCTCGCCCGGCCTTGGAGCTTCGGTGATCATTATTCGGGTTTCAGGTTTACAGGTTGTAGGTCACAGGTTTTGGATTCACTCGCCGTCTTCCTCGTCTCCCGGGATTCCGTTGCCTTCCTGCGGTGCAGCCTGGGGTTGGACCAGGAGAAGCGTGCGATTCTCAGCTCGAAATGTGTCTCGAACGACCTCGCGAATGGTCGCCGGGGTCACCGACAGGAAGCGCTCCCATTCGTGATAGATCAGATTGGGGGCGTCGTGATAGACGGCATAATGAGCCAGAATCTCGCCGATGTCAGATACCTTCTGGAGGCGCCCGACATGGCGATAGGCAAGTTGATTCAACGCCTTTTCCAGCTCTTGCTGACTGATCGGTTGCACCCGCAGCCGCTCCAGCTCCCCCTCGATTGCCTCCAGCACCTGGTGGACATCGATCTGGTCCTGGATCTGCATCCAAAAATCGAACAGCCCGGGTCCCTTGTACCGATTGGGGCCTGCGGCCAGGCCCGTGACCCAATTGTCTTCGTAGATCAGTTTGCGATGAAGTCGGGAAGAGGAGCCATCGGATAGCACAATCGAGAAAAGGGAGAGGGCATAGTATTCGGCCGAGCCGATCGGGGGCATGTGGTACCCGAGAATGACCAGCGGCAACACCGCAAGCGGATCTGTCAGCTCTTCTCTCTTTTCCGAACTCTGTTCAGGCTCCTCCACCCGGGAGCCCTCTGAAGAGGTGCGGTTTGGGATGTCGTCGAAGTGTTTCCCTACTGACTCGAGTGCTTCGTCGCAGTCGAGGTCTCCGGCCAGCACCAGGGTCGCATTCCCGGGTCCATAGTAGGTGCGGTGAAAGCGAGCTGCGTCCTCCAATGTCGCCTTCTGGAGATCTGAAACAGATCCGATGACGGAATGGGCGTACGCCCAGCTCTCATAGGCCAGCTCATCGAAGCGCAGATAGGCCAGTCCATAGGGTCGATTGTCGTAGCTCTGCTTCTTCTCTTCGATGACGGTCTGGCGCTGATTCTAGAAGTTCGCCTCGGTAACCTTGAGCGAGCGCATACGATCCGCTTCCAGCCAGAGGCCCAGTTCCAGGCAGTTGGACGGCAGCGTCTCGTAGTAGTTGGTGCGGTCCTTGTTGGTGGACGCGTTCCATCTGCCTCCGACCTCGTCGACATATCTTCCGTGCTCGTTCTTGTCGACGTTGTCGGAGCCCTGGAACATCATGTGCTCGAATAGATGGGCGAATCCTGAGAGACCCGGTTCTTCAACGCTGGAGCCGACTCGATAGTGGACACTGACATGGACCAGGGGAGTGCGCCTGTTTGAGTACAAGAGGACCTGAAGTCCGTTCGACAGCCGGTGTTCTTGAAACTCGATCTGAGGTATCTGGAGCACGATAAGGGGTGTTGCTAAGGTGTAGGGATCCGACCCGCGTTCCTACTGCTCGGCGCCGTCCAGTTCAAATTCGAAAAACATGAGCGGCTCATCATTACCCACATTGAAAATCTGAGGCAAGTACAATCTGAATCCCGCTAGATTCCCATCTGGCGGTAAGCGGTAGAACACCACGCCGTAGTCCTTGTCGTGGGGAGCAACCATTTTCTCGCCGAAGGCTTTTCGCTCGAAATCGGCGAGCATCTTCTGGTCCTTGATGTTGCTGAGGTCTGAAGGGTCAGGATAGGGGTTTTTCGATTTTTTCCTGCTGATTTGCAGCAAGATCCTGATGAAGGAAATCGGAGATTCCTGCTCCCCCTCCGCGTCGAGTAGCAAGAGAGCGGATTCGTCCAGTCGAATCGCGAAGTCGTTGTTGTTCTCGACCACGATCAAGACCGGCATATAGTTGCTCCGGTGCAGCTTCTTTGTGTCGAAGATCTCCAGAGTCTGCTTTTCCGTCGTGTAGGGATGGGCAGCGATGACGAGGTTCTGGAAAGCCTGATGGGCAGCATATTCCTTGGCCGGCTTGACCTGAATGTCTCTTGCCTTGTACCAGGCGCAGAGCGGTGAGGCAGAAGCGAACAGGACGATCGGGATTAGCAACTTTGCTCTGGTCATCGCAAGGTTCATCTTATCGGATACGGCAATTCAGAGAAAGGCGGTGGGTAACCGAAGCCAGGTTCGATTGGAAAATTGAAAAACGTGAGTCTTCTTCTCTCCCCGGCACGGTCCGTTTCTCGAAATGGGGGTCGGTGTGTCTGCGAGCGGAATCAGCAGTTCCTACCTTTGGACCGGAGCCTCAGGCCAGGGACGAACCACAAAGGAGCCGATCTCTCTTCCCCGGTACAGCTGCTTGAGCATGCGTCGGCACAAATCCAGTATCTTCTTGCGCCCGGAGAAGTTCAAGGTCAGCGACAGCATTCTCAGCTTGCCATCCACTCGTGTCAGCACCAGATATTTCCGTGACATATCTCATTGGATGCAGCTACGAGGGCAGATGTTCACGAACTTTTCGAAGAATTTCCTCACCCAGGCTAGACCGGTTCTTCCGGGTCAGGGTGTACAGCTGGACATCGGGCCGCTGTTGGATCCGTTTTATCAGCCCCGTACCCTTGAGGGCGATGGTGCCCAGTGTGGGGCAGGTTGAATCGAGGGTTTCGAGCAGACGTTCCCGAAAAAGCTGGGAGAGAAGCTCCATTTTGGCTATCGCGTCCACTACGATCAGATCCGCCTCCCTGCGAAGCGGGTCCAGGTGGGAAAGGACGAGGTGCTCCAACAGCTCCGGCCGGACGCCATATTTGCCCAGCCGATGTCTCGGTTCGGTGTGGAAATCCTGGTGCGCAAAAACCGCGGAGCTGCCACTTAGTGTGACTGCCCGGAAACCCACGCGCACACCACTCTCAATGATTTCCTCGGTGTAGAAGCCGCTCAAAGCGAGACTGCCG
The DNA here is from genome assembly GCA_047514575.1 of Acidobacteriota bacterium. Taxonomy (GTDB): domain Bacteria; phylum Acidobacteriota; class UBA6911; order RPQK01; family JAJDTT01; genus CAUZIZ01. The sequence goes on from JAKZYH010000049.1 coordinate 9,358, forward strand.
AGCCGCTCCAGAATGTTCTTCAAGAGAGTAGTTTTACCCACTCTGGGGTGGCCGGTCAGAAGAATGTTGTTCGGCATGAGGCTTCGGTACCTACCTCGGAAGGTTACGGGTCAGGAAACGGCAGATCCACCAGGCATCTAGATAGTTGAAGGGAAAGCTTGCGGTCGTGTAGTGGCCGCAGGGTAGGTCGGCACGCTGGTGCTCGATCCCGTGATCGCGATACTGCTGGAAGACTTTATCGGAGAGCTCTGGGATGAAGGACAGGTCGTACTTTGCCGTGATGAGCAGGTGCGGTCGCTGATGCTCTTTCAGCTTGGGAATCGAGTACCAGGGGCTGATCGGAGCCCAGCAGCGATGCAGATCCTGCAGCGAGATATGGCCCTCCAGGCCCCAGCGGACGTATCTGGTCGAGAGGCCTGTCCAGACAACATCGGCGTAGTAGGCGGAAACATGGTTGAAGACTCCGGTACAGATATTGAGATCGTTGACGAAGGCCAGAAAAGTGACACAGGATCCGATGCTGGTTCCCACGACGCCGACCTTCTCGTAGCCGCGATCCCGCAGCCAGGCCGCCAGCTGACGAACCTCCAATACGGCTTGGAGGGTGCTCTGAAGGGTGCGTCCAAGGTTGGGGCTTACCATGTAGTCGGCGCGGATGGCACCTGGCGGCAGTCTCGCCTCGTGGTAGGGCAAGCACAGCCGGGCCGCAGTGATACCCAGTTTCTGGAGAAGCTTGCAGAGGCCGACGTGGCTTTCCGAGTCGGCATTCCACTGGGGCACGACAATGACCGCCCGGCTCGAACCCGAGGCTGGGAAGAGACGGCAGTTGGCTGTGTTGTTGTTGGGGTAGGGAGTCTGGACGGGGCTGGGGAACTCCAGCAGATCGTCTTTGAATCCGTACTTCTCCATCGGGCCCACGGCGAAGAAGTCACCGTTCTGCATCGCCCTGTCAGCGTATCCCCTGAGTGTCGAGAGGGGGCCGGAGCCCATGGGTGCCTCGCCGAGCCAATCGAGTCCCCAATCGAAGGGCATGATTCGGCGGTGGGTGTCGCGGAGCGTCAGGGATCGCTCACGGTTGGTGATCCACCTGGTGTAGAGGCTCATTCGGGTGAGGGCTCTTGGGAGTCCATGCCAAACTCAAGCTTGTAGAGCTCCAAAAAGGTCAGTCCCAGAGCGATGATTATGGGACCGAAAATCATGCCTGGCATTCCGAAGTAGCCAATACCTCCGAGCAAGGAAAAGAATATCAACAGACTGTGCATCTTGACGCGTCCCTCGAGCAGAAACGGCCGTAGAAAGTTGTCCAGCAGCCCCACCAGCAGGAAGAGGATCAGGAAGACGACCGCCACCAAGACCGAGCCACTGCCGAAGAGGTAGAGAGTCCAGGGTACCCAAACCAGCGCCGTGCCAATCACCGGGACCAGAGAGACAAAAGCGGTCAGGCTGCCCCAGAAGAGAGGTTGTGGAATCCCAACTCCCCAGAAAATCAATCCGCCGGCGACGCCCTGGGTCACTGCTGTAAGCAGACTCCCGATTACTGTGGCTGAGGCGACTTGACTGAAGGTTGTGATGATCCGGCCTTGATAATCCCGCGACATGGGAGTCAGCGCCTCCACTTCCCGCTGGAGTCGCGACCCATCCCGAAACAGAAAGAACATGGTAAAGAGCATTACCAGAAAGTTGCTGATGAGATGGAGGAGCCCGCCGAGGAGAGAGGAACTGTGTCGGAGAAAGAACAGGCTCACCTGCTGCAAGGCCGAGGCCAGGCCTCCAACCAAGTCGACCTTGCCAAGATCCACGTATCCTCCGATCCACGTGATCAGGGATGCGAGCAGGGGATGCTCCTGTAACTCGTCCATGCTGGGGACCTGTCCTCGCGCCAACATAGCCTCGAACTGTTTGTAGATCAGGGCGACTTCATCGGCCAGCTGGACCAACAGGAGGACAAAGGGAACGATGATCAGGATTGTGATCCAGAGGCAGGTGATGAGGGCCGCCAAACCCCGCCGCTTTTTCAGCCTGGTATTGGTCCAATCGAAGGCTGGATAGGTCAAGCTTACCAATACTGCCGCCAATGCCACCGGCAGCAGGAACGGCCTGAAGATCTGGATGACGTAATAGAAAACCAGCAGCGATGAAACCAGCAGAAAGAGGCGCCCGTACCTGCGCTCACGCATCGGGGGGAATGATACACTGAAATCGGCGTCCGCGGCAGGCTTCCCTGGGGTGTTGGGAGATGCAGAGAGGGCATCTTCCGGGGGAAGCAAGGAGGGATTGGATGTGTTTCGCATTTGCCCCCTTTTGCCTGTGCCCTTGCCCGTTAGCGTTTCTGGCCTGGAGTGTTCGTATTAAGTGACGGCAAGATCAGAAGGGACGCTAGAGAGACGCGAGGGATTCGATCGATGGAAGCATGTCGGGTTTGCTCAGAACGGCGCTGGGAATTGTTCTGCAAGGTCCCAGATCGTTTACGGGGGATCACCGATCAAATCTGGGAAGTTCAGCGGTGTCAGAATTGCGGACTGGGGGTTACGTTTCCACTTCCCAGAGAGGAAGATCTCTTGGACATCTATCCCTCTGAGTATTGGGGGGACGTTCGTCGCACGGTCGACGAGTACTGCTCTGGGGAGCTGCTGGGCACCCGCTCCTGGCGTAAGGAAACTGAGAAGGTGCAGCTGGTCGAGCAGTTTGTGTCGGGGGGCAGGATCCTGGACGTGGGTTGTGCAGACGGCAAGTTTCTGTGGGCGCTGGACGGTGACCGCTGGGAAAGGACCGGTCTCGAACCGACGCCCCAAATCGTCGACATAGTCCGTGCCAGGATACCGAAAGTCCGGCTGCTGAACTTGGACATCTTTTCTCCAGAGCTGTCCCCCGAGCGCTTCGACGCGATCAGCTTCTGGCACGTGCTTGAGCATCTGCCCGAGCCCAGAAAAGTGATCCGTCGCGTGTTCGATCTCCTGCGTCCCGGCGCCTGGCTGTTCGTCTCGGTACCGAACTTGAACAGTCTTCAGGCTGGCTTGTTTGGTCGCCACTGGTATGCCTTCGACGATGTGCCGCGGCATCTTTTTCACTTTTCGCCAAATTCGCTCCATCTGCTTCTGCAGAGTGCAGGCTTCATAGTTCGAAAGCTGTTTTCCTTTTCCAGGATGATCAATTTTCATTGCCTGAAGTACAGTCTTATCAATTGGTCAGAAGCCCGATTCCAGAGCCGGTTTCCCTATTACCTGCTGAAGCCGCTCCTCTTCGGCTTCGCCTCCCTTGAAAGGGTCGTGAGCCGGCACGGGATCATCACCATGGTTGCTCAGAAGCCGGGCTTGGGGGAGTAGTGAGCAGTGATTTTCAGAAAATTCAGAATACTGAATCTTTTCAGCTAGAAACTCCCTCTCGGCCAGGCATTGTCATTGGTGCCTGAGGCGCGAGTGAGGACGTGACAAGGGCAGGATTGATGGTGCAGCTTTCTTAGTCGCAGATCTGGTTCACTGTTGCTTTTCACTTCTATTTACTGCTCACTGCTCACTTTATTGCTCACCTGAGGGCAATTTGAAACAAATCTCCAGTTCCTCGTATTTAGAGTCGTAGAGGATGGCCAAGACCGATGGCGAATTGGTTGATCAGATCTTGGCAGGTGATTCGGATGCCTTCGAGCAGCTTGTCTCACGCTATCAGAAATTGGTCTTCAACATCATCTACCACTACATGGGGCGTCGAGGGGAAGTCGAAGACCTGGCACAGGAGGTGTTTCTGAAAGTGTTCAAGTCCCTCGATATGTACGATCAGAGCCGACCAATGAAGGCCTGGATTGCCAAGATCACGACTAACCGCTGTTTGGATGAGATGCGCAAGGGGCGTTATTCCCGGGTTCAGCTCTTCTCGGATCTTAGCGATGGGGAGGAAGAGCGAATTCAATACTACTACGATCGGTCCACCCGGGGAGCGAGCCTTACCGAGACAGAGGCGGAAGAGTGTTTCGCGCTTCTTCATAAGCTGATGAATCGGTTGACCGAGAAGGATAAAGTGGCCTTCGTGCTTCGAGAGGTGGAGGGCCTGGAATATAGTGAGGTGGCCCGGGCTCTGCAGACAAGCCAACTGGGCGCCCGGATCAGGGTTAGCCGAACTCGAAGGAAGCTGCAGCATTCTTTGGGGAAGCTGCTCGAGGACCAGGGGGAACCGAGGGTATGAGTCCAAGACACATCTCCTTTTCCAGGTTGGAGAATGGTGGTGCCGTAGATCAGGCTCACCTCGAGTCCTGTGGAAGGTGTCGGCAGGCGTATCGAGTCCTTTGCTTCCTGCGCACTCAGCTGCGATCCGCACCAGATTTGACTCCCCCTGCCTCGTTTGCCTCGAGGGTAGCGATGATGGTGGAAGGGACTCGAAGGCCACCCTTCGCGCTAGCTCTTCAGTACGCGGCGAAACGGCTCATCCCAGTCTTTGCGGCGTTGGTGATGTCCGCCAGTTTCTTGCTCTATCAGTTATCGCAGCAGTCCCCATCGAATCTCGGTTCGGATGGCTCTGCCGAGATACTGTCTGAGGAAGTCAAGCTGGAAGAAGCGGTGAATTCCCTAAGAAGGTTCTCAGAGGAGGGATTTCTCATTGACGAGTCGGACTAAGGCCGTTCTTTGGATCCTCTTCGTCTTCATGGTCGGAGGTGTTTTTGGTGGGACTCTCACCTACCTGCTGATACATCCGTCCCCCTTCCACAATCGCGACCAGACCCATTCCCGACAGCGGAGGGGAAACGCAGATCCAGAACGGCGATTTGAACGGATACTGAAGCGGATCTCTGATGCGGTTGCACTGGATGATGAGCAGCGCCCGCAGCTGCGGCAGATCCTGGAGGAGAGTAGAGCTCTTTATCGCACCGCCACGGACGAAGCAGGCAGCCGACACCGGGAAATCCGGCTGGCCACTCGGGAAAAGATACGGTCCATCTTGAGGCCGGAACAGCTCGAGGACTTCGAGGAGCTAGTTCGCCAGAGGGATGAACGATCTAGGAAAAGGCATTCCAAACGGCGCCCATACTAAGTACCGTACTTCACTTCTGTCCGGTTAAACGCTTTAAATATCGTGACAACATGATTGTAATCAATCAGTTAAAAGGAGAATAGACTGGAAACGATTTCAACTGGGATTCCGCCGTTACCCAACTCCTGTGGGTTCGGTTCGACCCAGGCATCGGAAGGATGGGAAAGGGATCCCGTCAGACCAAGCGAGGTCAATCCCAACGGGATTGCGTATTCCAGCCCAGGGTTTCCAAACCCTGGTTAAGAGCGTTAAACCCTTAATAATCAACCTTATAAGGGTTGCGTCCTGAGCATTTTCTGCTCTTCTGTACGCAACCCATTCTGGGTTGAAGTCCAGGGCAAGCGCCGCTGACCCAGGGTTGGGAAACCCTGGGCTGAAATACGGAATCCCTTCAGGATTCCCCTCGCTCCTGTGCGCTCGACGCCTCGCATCTGCCCCACGGCGCTCGCGCCAAAGTGCATCTGTTATTTCCTGACAGACCCTAATCCTCGTTGCCGGAGCACGACCACTTCCCACCTGACATTCTGAACCTTGAGCCGGCGACCTCCTCTACTCCCTTCCTGTCCGAAAGAAAACGAGTGCTTCTTCGTCCTTAGCCCCGTTAGCTGCATCAAACCTGTAGTAGACTAAGCGCGCTTGCAAGAGGAAGGAACCTATGCCCATGTACCTCGCTGTAGTCTGCCTCCTGTTGAGTCTCAGCTTTGGCAGGATCAGTGCTCAAGTTCCAACGGCGCCTAAAGGGGATAAGTGGGAATTCTCGCTCTTTTTGGGCTTGAGCCAACTCGGAGACCACGGTTTTCTGACACCCATTGAGGGTGGAGATTCGAAGACCGTCAACCTGAGCTACGATCCGGGTTACGCTCTCGGTTTTCGAGTCACCGAGAATCTGGGTCGGAAGATCGGGGCCGAGCTCGAGTACAGCTATGCCGAGAACTCATTGAGCTTCAGCAATCTGTCGGATCTCGTGCCCACCCTGAACGTCAACCAGCGGATCCACAAGATTGTCTATAGCATCCTAGCCTACCCACTCGGTCGCAAAGGGAAGTTTCAGCCGTTCGGCTCCTTCGGCGGAGGCACTTCCTTCTTCCAGATAGTCGACGACTCGGTAGCGGAACAAAACGCGATCCTCTTCAAGGATCGATGGAAACTCGCTGTCAGCTTCGGAGGCGGGGTGAAGATTCCCTTGAGTGGCCCCTGGGGCTTTCGTGTCGATATCCGAGATCAGATCACTTCAGTGCCCGACTTCGGACTCCCGGCAGTGTCCCCTGTTTTTCAGGGGAACTCAGGCGCAGCGCTTCAACCCGATGGTTTGTTCCATAATTGGCAAATCGATGCGGGCTTCATATACCGATTCAGTCCCTGATACAACCGGTTTCTCCCCTTAGCGCAAGAATAACTTGGTAGAATTGGCGCTCAGATTTGCACCAGATTTGGCCGCGAACGATTGAGCGAAACCGCAGGCGTAACCGGGTTTACGTTGGGGATTTCGTGATTGAGGAGTGGCGGAAGATGATGTGAAGATGAGATGCCAAAATGTCGAGTTATTTCCTGACAGACCCGAAGCATCAAGCGGCGAGAGCGTCTAATGTCGTCGTTCCGATCCTACTCATGGCCTCCCTTTTGGGATCAGCGTTTCCCCTCCTGTTCCCGGCATCAGCAGTTCCCCACCGGCATCCGTCGTCGTCGGCAGAGCGTCAGAAATCCCATTTGAACTTGCGCGAGTCCGCCTTTGTCGAGGTGGCCCGCCGCGGTTTCAAGCAGATGTACAATCTGGACTACCTGGAGGCGATCGAGACCTTCCGATCTCTGCGAGAGGAGTATCCGCGGCATCCGGCTCCCCCTCTGTACTTGGGAATCCTGACCTGGCTGGAGGAACTCCTCGACAGGCAAGACCTGGATCTAGACCGATTCATCTCGCCCGGCTATTTCACCAAAGCCACCGATCGCGAGATGCCTTCTGCCAGGCGCGAGGCTTTCTTCGGACACCTGTCCGAGAGCCAGAGGTTGTGTCGAAATATACTTGACGGTCAGCCCACCCACCCGGATGCCAGATACTTTCTGGGGACCTCGCTTGGTGTGCTCGGCTCCTTCGCATTCACGATCGACCGGAAGAAGATCCAGGCCCTACGCTACGGCAAGAAGGCGTACTCCTATCACCGAGACCTGATGGAGGAGAATCCCGATTTTTACGACTCCTATCTGAGTGTAGGTCTCTACGAATACATCGTCGGGAACCTGCCCTGGTACATCAAGTGGCTGGCCGCCATAGCCGGCTACAGCGGGAGTGCGAAACGGGGGTTTGAGTACCTCGAACTGGCGGCGGAAAAAGCCCACTACGTAGCAGACGACTCACGAGTCCTGCTGATGGTCTTGAACGTCCGCGAAAAGCGCCATGACCGAGCCCTGTCCATCGCCAGGACTCTGCACCGAAAGTACCCACGTAGCTTCCTGCTTCATCTGAACCGGGCCCAGTTGCTAGAAAGAATGGGGAGGCTGGACGACGCTGTTCGGGAGTATCAGATCATCATGGGAAAGGCTGAGGCGGAAACTCCGAACTACGGCAGAATCCCACTTTCCATCTTTCGCTATCGAATGGGACAGAAGTTTCTAGATCTTGGCTATCCTGACCAAGGCTTGGAGCAGCTCCGGAAGGCGGCCAATGATCGACGAGTCCCGGTCCGGGAGAAGGCTCTCGCCCATCTACGCGCAGGCCAGACGCTGCATTCGCTCGGCAAGTCGAAGGAGGCGATCGACCAGTACAAGGAAGTCCTGAAACTGCCCAACGCAGACAACTCTCACTCCCAGGCAAGGCGCGGCCTGAATAAATCC
>JAKZYH010000050.1:0-8320 GCA_047514575.1 Acidobacteriota bacterium
GGAATGCGTCCTGGTCGTAAAACGGGTGTCGGCCAGACCTAATTCGCCGGCCTTGGACTTCTCCTCTTCGGTCGAAGGCCTCCTGGCGAGGGGGATCCTGTGGGTGCGGCTGAAAACGACACGCCACTCACCGCTGGGAAGCTGGAAGAATTCTTCTTTTGGAATCGTATACTCGGATCGACAAGGTGACAGCAGGAACAGTTCCTCCGTCTCACCGGTCTTGGTATTGGTGATGTCGCATTTAGCATCGTAGGTAACCCGGACATTCCTCACAGAGCCCGCACCCTGCGTCATGCCCCCAGCATTGATGTAGTGAGGATGCAGCTCGAAGGGGTGAGAAGTCCAGGTGAAGAAGGAGCGCTCGAAGTCGATCATCGCTTCCGGTCCCGCTGTGGTCGACTGATCCGACTGCTCCTGAGGTGCGCAGGCCGGCAGTCCCAGGACCGTGCCGACGGCCGCGGCTCCTGCGGTTGTTTGAAGAAACTCTCTCCGATTCGCTTTCCGCTTCATTAGGCTAACCTCTCTAGATTTCTGATCTGGGTGGCAGTCTAATCCGATCCCAGGTCAAGGTGCAAGGAGCAATGAACGTTGTCTCGTCTGAGCTGACACTTCAAGAATTCGTCGCACGTCTCCTGTTGTCCGAAGGTAACGCCAACGGGTAAACTACCAGGGTTGCGAAGCCAAGTCCGACAGTGCCGCGAACGACTTGAGCCGATAGCAAAATGAGCCCAGGTTCCGAGGAGAGAGCCGGACAACAGCGGTCGGGCTGCTGTCCCCTGGGAAGAGTGTAAACCCCTTCCTCGGGGCCGAGAAATTCTCAGATTCACCTCCCCAGATTTCTGATCTGCGTAGCCGCCTAACCCGTTGCCGGGTCAAGGTGCAAGGAAGCAATGACGTTGTCTGATCTGAATTGGATGGCTCGATGCGGGTCTGTCCTTACTCTGATCGACCAACGAACCGGGATGGCGAAAAGTACTCCTGGGGGTAGTAGCAGGGACTCGAAATACCCAGGATATCGTGGACCAGATGACGGGCTCCCAGAAAGGAGACGGCCGATCCAGACCCCGCCATCCCGCCGACCATATAACAGCGCTTACCGTCCATTAGACCTACCAGGGGGAATTCGTCAGGGGTGTAGCTCACGGTTCCACTCCACTCGTGAGTGAGCTGTAGCCGACGGATGCGGAAACGAGGTTGCAGCCGGCTCGCCACGTATCGTGTGATGAAACGGGAGGGCTGATTGGATCCGGCCTGATTGTCGGGGACCCTGGTGGCATCGGAGCCAAATAGGATGCCCTTTCGGTGGAGCCCAAAGAATCCCTGAGGGATGCTGATTCCCACGCCCGCCTTGATACTTCCGCCCTCGCTGGGTCCGAAAGCCGCCTGGGTCTGGGTGGGAAGAATCACGTCACGGAATTCGCTGAAGAGAAGAGGCGTATGTGACTCGGTAGCATTGATCACGTATCGCGCACGCACCGTCCCCCGGGAAGTCAGAATGGAGTACTCGGGACCGTCATCTCGGATCTGCAGCACCGCGGTGCGGCAGAAGAGATTCACTGAGGGCGAGCTCAAAGCCGCGCGAAAGAGGCCCCATACCCACTTTGCAGGATGCCAGCAGGCGGACCCGACCGAGAACCCGGCGTCATAAGAGGTTTGAATTCCGCTCCGCTGGAGGGCCTCTCTGCTGGAGATCCTCTTCCAGTCGTTGAAGCCCGAATCGCGGGCCAGCCGTACCGAGTTTTCCAGGCTTTCGAGGTGATCCGAATCGGTAGCCTGAACCCAGCCCCTGCGAGTGTAGTCGCACTGGATTCCCTCCTTCTCAATCGTGCCCCGCAGCAATTCGGCGTTCTCGTAGGCAGCCCGGCAATAGGCCCGAGCGTGACCATCCGCCCGCTCTTGAAGCTCTTCCGGCCTACCGCTGGGCTTTGACCGCCGCAGGTAGTCCAGTACGGTGCCGTAGACCATGGCGTAGTACCTGCCCATGACGGCCAGACCCTCATTTCGTCCAGCCGAGCCGGCCGCAGGGTCAAGGCGCTCCAACACGATCAGCGACTCTCGTCCTTCCTGCGACCAATGGTAGGCCGCCGCCGCTCCCACCAGACCCGCTCCGATTACGCCGACCTCGACCCGCTCCGGCAGCGCTGTCTCAGGGTTTTCGGCGAAGGGATGATTCTCGAAGGGGTTGGGATCGGTAAGCCAGACTGGGGTCTTGGAGACCGATTTGCCAATTTCAATGAATTCGGCGGAGTCGGGGATCTCGCTCCAGGTTGTAGTGTGAGCCCAGGCCGCAAAGCGTCCCAGGCGGGTCGGGAGCGTGGAGTCGGGGTACATGGTAGAGATCCAAGTTCGCGCCGCCCGGAGATCATGGCGGCGAAGTCCTGACAAGACCCCAAGAGAATTAAAAAATCGGTTCACAGAGTTCTAGCTCCACTCCTATGCTGATTGGTCGGCACCGGCCGGCTCCGGGCATTCCCCCTATTGTTTGAGATTTCGGGTGAGCTTTCAATCGGCTAAGGGCAAGGGCAAGAGAACATGTAAATGTTAAGATCTTTCAAACTTACGGGTGCGCGATCGTGCCGGACCTGCTTATAATTTCTCGAACACTACTGTCCGGTTAGAAGTCGAATGATATCACGTGGTTAACGATGTTCCGTTCGTGACCATGCAAGTCCCAATTTTTAAGTGGTTGAAGAATCGGGACTTCCTCGGGCAGAGTAATTCTGGCATTTGGCGTCAGCTGCTGGTGTGATGGGGCCTGAGCGCACAGGGAGCGAGGTGAATCCTGAAGGGATTCCGTATTTCAGCCCAGGGTTTCCCAACCCTGGGTCACCGGCGCTTGCCCTGAATTTCAACCCAGAATGGGTTGCGTACAGAAGAGCAACAAACCCTCAGGACGCAACCCTTGCAGGGTTGATTATTAAGGCGCTAACGCTCTTACCCAGGGTTCGGAAACCCTGGGCTACAAGACGCAATCCCGTTGGGATTGACCTCGCTTGGTCTGACGGGATCCCTTTCCCATCTTTCCGATGCCCGGGTCGAACCGAACCCACACGAGTTGGTTAACGGCGGAAATCCCAGTTGAAATCGTTTCCAGTCTATTATCCATTTAACTGATTGATTACAATCATGTTGTCACGATACTTAAATCGTTTAACCGGACAGTAGTGTTTTTCGAACGATGATCAAGACCAGGAAAACGATGGAACCCGGTCCCTGGAGACTACAACTGTTGGGAACGCGAGTACACTTACTTGGAGACAAAGCTTGGGGACCCCAGCCATCAGGAGCAATCATGAAGATCGTCGACGTCAAAGTGGATAGTTTTCGCTTCCTTACCAACATCGGCAGGGATTATGAGGGGCATCCCCATCCAGGCGAGGAGCACTGGGGGACCAACAGCATGCTCACGATCGTCACCGATGAAGGAGCCGAGGGCTACTTTTTTGGTGCTGCCACGCAGGATGTAGTCGAGGCTCTGATCAAGCCGGCGCTGGTCGGCGAGGACCCTTTTTTTCGGGAGAAGCTGTGGTATCGGCTCAAGCGCATGCAAAAGCTGAGCACAGTCCTCCACGACATGGTCATTGCCTGTGTGGACTGCGCTCTTTGGGACCTGGCCGGACGCTACTTGAACGTCCCCGTGTACAAGATGATGGGAGCTGCCCGAACCCGGATTCCGGCCTACGCCAGCATCATGCCCGGGGACGAGATTCCTGGTGGATTGAGCACACCGGAGGAATATGGTCGTTTCGCGGAGCAGCTGCTGGCAGAGGGTTACCAGGCCATCAAGCTGCACACCTGGATGCCGCCCATTTCCTGGGCGCCCGACGTGAAGAAGGATGTTGCTGCCTGCGCCGCCGTCCGGGAAGCGGTCGGACCCGATGTCGACCTCATGCTGGATCCGCACCATCACTACGATCGTCAGGACGCGCTTTACCTGGCCAAAGAGATCGAAAAGCTAGGCTTTCTCTGGATTGAAGAGCCCATGAACGAGCACAGCATGTCTTCCTACGTCTGGTTGAACCAGCATCTCAGCATGGCGGTCTTGGGACCGGAGAATCTGGAGGGCAGCTTCATGTCGCGTGCGGAATGGGTCCGCAGCGGTGCCTCCGACATGCTCCGGGGCGGCGCCGGTGAGGTCGGCGGCATCTCGGCCATCATGAAGCTCATTCATCTAGCGGAGGCATTTGGAATGAGAATGGAGGTGCACGGCGGCGGACCTGCCAACATGCACGTTCTCTGCGCCATGGGGATCAATGGCAGATACTACGAACGGGGACTCTTGCATCCGCTGCGGGATATCGACCACCCCTTTGCTTGGCAGAACTCACTCTACGATCCCATGGATGCCGATGGGTATGTGCACGTACCCGAGCGTCCAGGCCTGGGGGACGACATCAACTTCGATTACATCAGAGAGAACAAGGTAAGCAGGGCGAGTGTATCGCTGGCAGAGTAGGCGGAGTAGGGCAGAGTAGCCAGCCTCTAGCCAACGCCACGGCTCCCGGTATAGAATAAGCCGCAAAGCCAAGGATAAGCCCTACGAAACAGATTCTGGGGAAACACACAAACCTTCGTGGAGGGAACGTACTATGAGCGAGATCAAGAAGAGCCTGGAAGAGAACAAGGACGAGATCCTCAAAAGTCTGCCGCCGGAGTTTCACGCGAACTTCGAAGAGGAGTTGGCGAAAGCGGCCGACCCGGCCGCACCGAGCATGGAGGAAGAGCTCGAGGCCATCAAGGCTGAAATGAAACGTAACCCGGACGTCGACGACTCGGCCCTGATCCCCGAGGTCGAGGCCAAACCGAGCGCCCACCGGGCAGCCGCTCCGTCGAGCGCCGAGGAGCAGGAGGCCGCCATGAAGGAGGCCTTGAAGAACGTCGGAGAGCTGGTCGCGCCGGGCGACGACAAAGGCGAATAGTCAGACTCGGTGAAGGCGCGAGTGTAGCCCGGTCGAGGCGGGAACGCTCACGCGTCCGAAGCCAGGAATCGGTCGAACCACTCGACAACCCAGTCGAAGTATTCGAACTTGAACAGGTGCTTGCCTGGCACCTGGTAGACCTTGAACCTTTCCGGATGGCCAGCTGCCTTGTAGACGGGTGCCACAACGCGGATCAGCTCGTCCACTCCCTCCCTGGGCATATCCTGATCCTCGGTCGGAGCGACCATCATCAGGGGTCGAGGTGCGAGCGAGGCCGCCACCAGATCCGCGTGATCGAAGTAGCGGAGCATATGGGGGATGTAGGGAAAAGAGCTGTGGCGCTCTACCGTTCCCTTGTAGATGTTGGTACGCAGGCTACCCAGACCACCGCAGACCAGTGCCGCCGTCCGAATCCAGGGCCCGGTAGCCATTCCCAGCCAGGCACCCCAGCCTCCCAGTGACATGCCAGTCAGTCCGATGCGTCCGGCGTCCACCTGGTCGAAGGCGCCCAGAATCAAGCTCACCCGCAGGACCTCGTCGGCCAACACGCTGATCTGAGATCGCCCGAAGGGAATCAGGAGTCTCGCCTCCTGCTCCCAGCGCTTGAGGGTCTTTCTTCGCCGTTCTGCCCCCTTGGGCGTGAAGGTCAAGACGGCATAGCCGCGCCGAGCCAGCTCACGGCCCCAGCCATAGAGCGGTCCGGAGTCAGGCTTGGGTCGGTGAAAGCGGGGGTGGGCGACGTGATCGGCATTGCTGGCGGTGCCGTTCATGCACACGACTCCGGCGAGGGGCTCGGTGGCCGCTGTCGGCCACATCAGCGTGGCCGAGATGGTCTCATCCAGGCAGTTGGAGAAGCGTACCCGGGTGACGGTCAGCTCCTCCTCCTGCGTCGTTCTCGTGACCTTGAAATCGGCCTCCTGGGGGATCTGATCGAGGCCGATGAGCTCGCGGAACCTGGCCGGGATGTCTTGCCTGGCGACCGAAACGGGAAAGGCAGGCAGAATATTGTCGGGGATTGGATGTGTCACTTCAGTGAGTGTCGTGCCAGTCTGGGGCCGGTCGCTCCCGAGCGACGTGAAACAGCAGCCCTACCGTTACAGAAGTCGCCTCGTACGTTCTCGGGACTCATTGATTGTAGTCTTTTTGTCACGGTATCAACGGGGCAGTAATGGTTCTGGTTGGGAAATCTGCGAAAAAGAAAGGCTAGGGTCGTACGTCGATCTTGACCTCTTCGAGGACCGGCGAGCTGCCGCCGTCCGGGGTGCTCAGGATAGCCCGGTACTGCAGCCAGCGGTACTCCTCGGGCACCTGCAGATTCGCCCCTGGACTTTCGTAGTAGCTCTCGGGACCCGCAGGGCCTGACCAGGGCGTTTTCTCCAGCCCTTCAGCGGTCGCGGCGCTCCGGAGCTGAAACTTCACCGCCGTGCCGTGGGGCGTCAGGGCCTTCCAGGTCAAAGTGGCTGGAGTCTTTCCAGCCGGGAGCTCAAGGGGTGCGGAGAAGTATTCCTCCTGCGGCCGCCGGTGATAGATGTTTCCGATGTCGCGCCGGATGCTGAAGTGGGGACCGAAGCTCTGAATCCACTGCCTGCGGGAGTAGTCGTAGCCATCGGGTCCACCCCAGAAGATGTTGGTCCCTGCTCCATGGTCCCCCCGCTCTACGTGGTTGACGACTACCAGGTCCATCCAGCCGTCCTGGTTCAGGTCGGCTATCGTCTGCGCCAGGGTCGACTCGCCGCGCAGATCGGTGCGCCGGGACTCGCTGTAGTCGCCGTTCGGTCCTCCCCAGTAGACGAAGACTGGAATGCTCCGAGTGGTGTAGCCGTGATAGTTGGTCATCAGGATGTCCAGGTAGCCGTCCCGATTCAGATCAGCCACCGACTGCTCCTCGGACTCATAGGCTTCCACTCTCAGCGCTCTCTCTGGAGAGAAGCCCTCGGGGCCCCCCCACAGCAGGGAAGCGTGTCGCATGGGACGACCGAATCGCTGCGGATCGTAGACTCCTCCCATGACCAGATCCAGCCACCCGTCCGCGTTCAGGTCGGCGATCTCGACGGTGGAGGCGGAGTGGACCTCGAGGTACTGATGATCGTGCTTGCCGTATCTGGCTTCCGGATTTCCCCAGAAAAACTCTAGCTTCTCGCTGTCTACGTCGGTGAAGATGAGGTCCAGATGGCCGTCCCGGTTGAGATCCGCGATGGTTCCCGCGATGGGAAGTTGGGCACTGAGCGTAAACTGGGTTTGTCGTTCCGAGCCGAATCCGTCGCTGCCGCCCCAGCGAATCGTGCCCTGCGATCGGGGTCCCGATCCGAAGGCATTCCCCGAGGCCAGGACCAGATCCAGGTAGCCGTCGCGATCGAGATCCGCTACCGCTACTGAACCGGACTTGGTTTCAATGTCTTGCCTCGTTTCGGGGCTGAAGCCATCGCTTCCACCCGGGTAGATCCAACCCCCTGGAAAGATGAGCTCCACCCAGCCGTCCTGGTCCAGATCCGCCACCGCGGTGAGGCCTCCTGTCCCTGGAACAACCGCAACCGAGGCATCTGAGTAATGATGACGCCTATTGCCCCAGTAGATCAGCGAGTTGACCGGTCCGAAAGTCCCACTGTTTCGATTCACCAGCAGCAGGTCCACTCGACCGTCGTGGTCGAGATCTCCGGCCGCCAGGCTGATGGCACCGAAACCCTGCAGCTCCTTTCGATGTGCTGGATGGAATCCTTCGGGCCCGTTCCAGTAGATGTAGGAGTTCACATCATAGGTCTTGTCGTCGTGCTCGTTTGAGAAGGCCATGTCGACCCATCCGTCGCCGTTGAAATCCCCCAGCGCGGCATCGGTCGCGGCCAGGGTTGGCAGCTCTGACCGCCTGCTTTGCGCGTATCCGCTCGGGCCTCCCCAGTAGAGATAGGAAACCTGACCCTTGGGGTTGGCGAAAACGAGATCCTGGTGACCGTCCTGGTTCAGGTCTTCGGCGCTGCTCTCCAGCGCTCCCTGAGTGGGGAGCCGCACCCAGGGCTCCGGTGCCAGCTTGCCATCCTGACCGAGGTGAACCGTGGCATGGTCGTCCTTATGGGTCAGGATCAGGTCGAGATCTCGATCACCATCTAGATCTGCCAGCTCCGCACCCAATGGGTTTCCGGTCTGCCACTTGATGGGATTCGGGGAGAAGCCTTCTGCTCTGCCGAGATACAGATACACGCTGCTCCCCTCGGAATTGTTGTTGACGAAGAGCAGATCGCCGAAGCCGTCGCCATTGATATCCCCGGCCGCGCAGTCGGTCGCGCTGACCGTGGCCAGGACACTTCTCCTTTCAGCAGAGAACCCTCGGGGACCGTTCCAGTAGACGTAGGACTCCAGATGCATATCGAAGCCGAAGCGCTCTCCTCCCTCGATCCCTCGATTGGAGA
>JAKZYH010000051.1:0-2980 GCA_047514575.1 Acidobacteriota bacterium
CGCTGGAGAAGGTGGAGGCCTACGTCGCAGCCGGAGCCGACATCATCACCGCGCATGTAGAGTCCTGTACTCACATCCACCGGGTCCTGCAGCGCCTGGGTCAGCTGAGCAATGTCAACGATGAGTCGAGGGGTTTGGTACGGGGCATTGCCTTGAACCCAGGCACCCCTTTAGCCACGCTCGAGCCACTAATGGATGAGGTCGACTTGATCATGCTCCTGGCGATCAATCCCGGCTGGGGCGGACAGGGTTTCATTCCTGCAACCTATCGCCGAATCGAACAGGTTCGCCGAATGGTCGCTGAAAGTGAGCGAGATATCGTCCTCTGCGTGGACGGAGGGATCAAGCGGGACAACGTCGCCGACGTCGTCCGTGCGGGCGTCGATCTGGTCGTCACCGGAAGTGCCGTCTTCGATGGCCGGAATCCTGTGGAGAATGCACGCCTGATGCTGGACACGGTCAAGGGTTCTGCTTAGGGTCTGTCAGGAAACAACAGATGCACTTTGGCGCGAGCGCCGTGGGGGCAGATGCGAGGCGTCGCGACGCAGGCGATGCCGCTGTGCATCTTCCAGGCGCGGCAACAAAGCAGATGCCCCCTCGGAGATCGTTCAAACCCTATTTCTAGCTGAAAACCAAGATGAAAAGCCGATGGTCCAAGCGGGAGGCAGATCGGTTCCTCAAGGACTACTCCAAACCCTGGGGAGAGGACCTCGCCCTCAGGACCTATACTGCGAGACTCCTGGGTCGAGAGAAGAGCCTGGTGCTACACGGGGGCGGCAACACGTCCCTCAAGACCCGCCATCGAAATCTTCTCGGAGATCATCTCGAAGGACTCTATGTCAAGGCCTCGGGCTACGACCTCGCCAGCATCGAACCCGAAGGACACTCTGGACTGGATCTGGAGCCCCTGAGACGGCTCCGCGCCCTGTCCTCGCTCGCCGACGACGAGATGGTCAATCAGTTCCGCATCCACCTGCTGAACTCAGCTTCGGCCACGCCCTCGATTGAGACTCTGGTTCACGCCTTCCTCCCCGCGAAGTTCATCGATCATACCCATGCCGATGCCATCCTCGCCCTCACCAATCAACCCGATGGCGCGGACCTGATTCGGGAAGCGCTGGGCGACGACGTGGGCGTCCTCGACTATGTTGAACCGGGGTTCCAGCTGGCCCAGGCAACCGTCCAGATCTTCGAATCTGCTCCGAGTGCGAAGGGTATGGTGTGGCTGCGACATGGTCTCCTGACCTGGGGAGAGGAGCCCCGCGTATCGTATGAGAGGACGATTGAACTGGTCAGCAAAGCCGAAGCCCATCTGAAAAAGCGGACACGCCGATCCCTCAGCGTCACCACGCCAACCTCTCCGAAAACCGCCAAACGGAGGTGGGTCCGAATCGCGCCGCTGCTACGCGGTCTCCTGGCCCAGCCCAGCGGTGACGCGGATAGACCTTATCGCCGTGTCATTCTGACGCCTCTGATCGATCGCGAGACACTTGGCTTTCTCGACTCGGACCAGGCAGAGAAAATCGTCTTGTCGGCGCCTCTGACGTCAGATCATCTGATCCGGACCAAGGCCCTGCCTCTCTGGATCGATTCCCTTCCCCGTGAGGTCAGCGAGATCGAGCCCGTCCTTCGAGCAGCGCTCGACCGCTATCGCGAGGACTACGAAGCCTACTTGAAAAGGAATGCTCCTCGTCTTACAAGCGGGGTCAAGCGGTTCGATGCCAACCCCCGTGTCTTGTTGATCCCAGGTGTGGGAGCTCTTTGTGCCGGCGAGGACATCGTGGCCGCCGGTATTGCCCGTGATATCACCCGCCAGACCTTGAAGGTCAAAGCCCTGGTTGCCTCCATGGGAAAATATGAAGGGCTGAGCGAAGCCGACCTCTTCGGGATGGAGTACCGAAGCCTTCAACACTACAAGTTGGACGCGTCAGACGAACTCCCCCTGCGACGACAGGTTGGACTCGTTACCGGTGCTGCCGGAGCGATCGGGTCGGGTATCAGCCGCCAGCTTCTGGCCCAGGGCTGCCATGTCGTGCTCACCGATTTGCCGGGAGAGGCTCTCGAGGCTCTGGAGAGTGATTTGAGTTCTGAATTCGGCGAACGTGTCCTGGCAGTCCCTCTCGATGTCACCGATCCGGACTCGGTGCGCTCCGCCTTCGATGCGGCGACCGCCGTCTGGGGTGGCGTTGATCTGGTGATCGTCAATGCCGGCATCGCTTTGGTTTCCTCTCTGGAAGAGATGGAATCAGACGCTTTCCGTCGAGTGCAGCGAGTCAACGTCGAGGGCACTTTGAATAGCCTCTCCGCAGCGGCTCGTCACTTCCGAATCCAGGGAACCGGAGGCGATATCGTCCTGGTCTCGACCAAGAACGTCTTTGCTCCAGGTGCAAGTTTTGGAGCCTACAGCGCCACCAAGGCGGCGGCACATCAATTGGCGCGAATCGCCAGTCTCGAAATGGCCGAGATCGGGGTAAGAGTGAACATGGTGGCCCCCGACGCAGTCTTCTCCGAGGGAACTCGAGCCTCTGGCCTCTGGGCCACGGTAGGCCCGGATCGTATGCGGGCTCGAGGTCTGGATCAGAAGGGTCTCGAAGAATACTACCGTAACCGGAACTTGCTCCGGGCCAAGATCACGGCTACCCACGTCGCCCGGGCTGTCCTCTTCCTAGCCACCCGCCAGACCCCAACCACGGGGGCTACGATTCCTGTCGACGGCGGCCTCCCAGATGCCACGCCCAGGTGAGGGTTCAGGGGCAACAGTCGTAAAGTCAGCAGGCGATCTGGTTTCGCTGTCTTGTCCTTTGGGCGATTGCCCTGTGCTGAAACTTCGACCAAACTACAGAACTCCTGATCTCCTGTGACTCTCTCGCAAGTCTTTTATCCTTGTCTGAAGAGTAGTTAACGCGTTATTCGAGTCGGAAGGCCGGGCCTGAGACCGGAATATTCAGTGGATCGACTCACGCTGATGGTCCCAGGAATA
>JAKZYH010000052.1:0-8689 GCA_047514575.1 Acidobacteriota bacterium
CATTGCCGCCTATGCTTCGGTCTGTTCGGCTATTTCGAGCGCATCATCCACCTCAATACCCAGATAGCGAACGGTGCTTTCGAGCTTCTTGTGCCCGAGCAAGAGCTGCACAGCCCTGAGATTCTTGGTTCGTCGGTAGACTAGGGATGCTTTGGTTCTGCGCAATGAATGGGTTCCATACGCCGCTGGATCAAGTCCAATTGTGGCTACCCAGGATTCGACGATGCGAGCGTACTGCCGTGCGGAAAGGTGGGGCGACTGATGTAACCGACTCGGGAACAGATGATCTGATGAACCGAGATTTGCGCGCCGAATCCAGTCCGAGACCGCTTGGCGGGTTTGCTCAGTGATCTCGAACTGAACCGGCCGCCCCGTCTTCTGTTGCATCACCGTTGCGCGGGACGCCACCTGGCTCCCCTGAGAGATATCAGATACTCTCAACCTGAGAAGATCGGAGGCCCGGAGCTTACTGTCTATGGCCAGATTGAACAGCGCCAAGTCGCGATGTTTCTTATCGATCTGTAGGTGGATCCGTATCGCCCAAATCTCCTTCAGCTTCAGTGGAGGCTTCTGACCCACCAGTTTGCCTTTGTTCCAGGGTGCTTTCTTGGGTGTCTGTTGAAAGAACGAATACATGCTTGACTCCTTTCGTTTACATGGATCTTGTATCCCCCTTGACTGAAGTAGGTTGGAACCGGTGGAGCATTCTTGGAGCGAAATGCTGAAATCGACCCGAAGCGGCATTGGGATAGTGCATTAACGGAAAGCTAGACCCGGACGGATTGAGATGAGCAACGACCTAGAGCAACACAGACGGAACGCCTCAGGGCAGCCATCAGAACCAAGCGCCCGAACTTCCTCCACCGGTTTGTCCCATCTGGAAGGTGTGCTAGGCTCTTGAGATCGCTATAGGGCGCAGTCGAGCCGCCTACCGAGCATATCCCAGGTTCAATCCGTAGTTGGCGCCCCGAGGGAGTCTCAGGTGTCATGAGCAGGGTACAACTCGTCCGGCTTGACCCGGTGATAGAGGCAGCAGTCGGGGACGATCCCGAATACATGGAGTCACTCGTTGAGGACAATTGGGCGCGGCTGGCCAGGGTCGTGCACCGACATGTGGGACGCACACTTACGGCTCACCCCATCAGCGTGGACAAGCTGGAATGGGAAGGTTATTTCGTCATAGATGAGCGCACCCGAGAGGTGGTGGGTTCGTGCGCGTTCAAGACTCCGCCCACGGAGGAGGGACTGGTCGAGATCGCCTATTTCACCTACCCCGGTTTTGAGGGACGAGGCTACGCGACATCGATGGCGAGGAAGCTGATCGAGCTGGCAGGGGACGCCCCGGACGTGAAGCAGGTTATCGCCCACACGCTGCCGGAGCCCAACGCATCAACCCGGGTGCTGGAAAAGGTGGGGATGAACTGTGTGGGTGAAGTAATCGATCCGGAGGACGGTCGTGTCTGGCGTTGGAAGCTGGAGGTCGACACTTGACGCGCCGCCGTGGCCCGCAACCAGCGACTACCGGTGAATCGGACATGCATGCCGTGATGGGAACGTGGGTGCCAGTGCGCTCAAGGGGGGAGGACATCCCGACTCCGCCGGAGGATCTGCGCGACGTGACGCTGACATTCGTCGATAATAGGTGCGAAGTCCGTCGAGGCGACAGACTCATTCGCCACGGCACCTACTCCACTGATCCGACACCGTCCCCGAAAGCCATCAGTGTCTGCTTCACCGAGAGTGACGTTCCTGAGTTGATCGATGCCCCCATGCTTGGAATCTACGAAGTGAATGCTGAGCGGCTCAGAATCTGCTACGGCCCGCCTGGCGGGGACCGACCGAATGCATTCTCGCCCGAGAAGGGGAATGGTCAATACTTGGGGGAATACCGCCGGCGGGACCTTACGGTGTAGCTGGCAGGATCGGTAGATGGCTTTGTCCGGTCGTAGGTGGTCCGGGCGCTTTCCAATCGTGATGTCTTACAGACCGTGTCTGTTCAGCCCAAACGTTCGGGACGATCCGCCCACGCAATTCGTACTGGATGGTCCGTTTGCTGATGGCTCGGAGGGAACGACCGTGTTGCCAGACCAGGAGCCGGTGCGTTGGTGCATCCGCCACGTTCAGCCCGGACGTTCATACGTTATCGAATCGCAGTTGGATGGGGCGATGCTATCGTTCCACTGGTGCTTCGACGCCGTGTCCGCTCACAAGACGAGACTGACGCAGCGGATTGTGTTGTTGGGTGAGAACGCGGCGGCGTATGTGGAGGGCGTCAAAGCAGGGTTCGGCTCTAGTCTTCCGGCTGGGATGCCGAAGATGGTGTGAAGCTGAGATGCCAGAAGGTGAAGTTATTCTTGCACGAGCCCCAAGAGGCTGAATCTCTTGACAGTATGTCCGGACTGCGAAGGAGGATCGAAATGAGAACTCGTGTTTCTCTAGGAAGTCTCTGTGTGCTTGTACTGACTGTCCTGAATGTTCAAGGGGCATCAGACCTTCCTGGCCTGCTGGAGATCGGGACGCGCAAGCAGCTTTTCATAGACGACTACATGATCCAAAGTCTCACCGACGCCCAGCAGGTCCTTAACCCGGCCACTAAGGCACGTAACAATCCCGTAGTCAGACCCGATCGCCCCTGGGAGGGAGGTCTCAACCCTATTTCCAAGGTCCTGTACGACGAGAGGGAGGGCCTGTTCAAGATGTGGTACAGCACGACGGATGGTTACAAGGCCGGTAAGGAGAGTGGAGAGCTGACCGATTACCACTGGACGGACAAGGGCGCGGTCCGGGAACAGGTGGAAGCGGCCTATCGCTACGTGGGGAACCCCAGCGAGTACGCCTACCGCCTCTGCTACGCTACCTCTCGTGACGGAGTCCGCTGGGAAAAACCGAGTCTCGGCAAGGTGGAGTTCAACGGCTCCCGATCCAACAACATCCTGCCCGAAGGCAGCCTGGCGCCGACCTTCTTCGACACCAACGAAGAGGACCCAGCCAAGCGCTACAAGGCGATCGGTCAGACGCGCTCCATCGACCCCCCGGGCATGCAGCTGCACCTGTACTATTCGGGCAACGGGTTCGAGTGGGCTCCCGACCCGCACAATCCGGTGATGGATACCACACCGGAGCCTGGCCGCTGGGGGCCCACTCACTACATGGGCTGGGATCCCATCCGGCGAGTGTACGCGGCTCATATCGAGAACTGTCTTCACCGCAGCTGTCCCTTGGGCAAGCGCATGGTGGGAAGGGCCGAGAGCCCCGATTTGAAGAGCTGGAGCCTACCCCAGAACATCCTTCTGCCGGACGAGCGGGACTATATCGATACCGAATTCTACAACTTCCCCGTCACCGCCTACGAGGGAGTCTACATCGCCCTGCCCT
The DNA here is from genome assembly GCA_047514575.1 of Acidobacteriota bacterium. Lineage (GTDB taxonomy): Bacteria > Acidobacteriota > UBA6911 > RPQK01 > JAJDTT01 > CAUZIZ01. The sequence continues at coordinate 3,376 of JAKZYH010000052.1, forward strand.
GGGTCTTCAGGACCACCAACACGCTCCACTACCCCACCCTGGCCTTCAGTCGTGACGGAGTGCACTACGAGAGAAGATTCCGTGAGCCCCTGGTCCGAAACGGGGATCACGGCAGCTTCGACGAAGTTAGCATCTACTGCTCGCAGGCGATCATGATTGGAGGCAAGGTCTGGATCTACTATACGGGTGCCAACTGGAGAGGACCCCAGCAGCTCTTTTTCGCCGGAGACTCGGCGCTTCGCGCACCCGGACTGGCTACGCTCCCGGAGGACGGCTTCGTTTCCATCGATGCGGGAAAGCTTCGACCCGGGGTCCTGCTCACCCACACCTTCAGCTTCGAAGGCACGACGCTCGCCGTCAACATGGAAGCCGCAGCCCACAACTATGGGGCAGGGCGTGCCGAGATCAAGGTGGAGATCCTGGATCATCAGACTCAGCCCCTGTCCGGCTTCTCCCTGGACCAGTCCGATCCCCTGACAGCCACGGGGAGAGTACAAGCTAGCTGGCAAGGCCGAAGCGACCTCAGCGCGCTGGCGGGCCGCCCCATCCAGCTGCGCTTCTGGATCCGCAACGCCAAGCTCTATTCCTTCCAGTTCAAGTAGGGTGTAGGGCTTTGTCACCCATTGCACGACTCCCGGTCAACCGGCGACAAGAAACCTAATTCGATGGCCGTCCAGGAAACCGCCCAAAAATCTGATAGCGATCAAGGAATCGAGCTACGAGTTGGAGTAATCGACTATCTGTCACGAGATCCGATTGACGAAGCAACGGTAAGGCTTGTTGGAAGATTCTCTGGAGAACAAAGTGTCTCCGATTCAGGCAAGACGGGCGAAGCATTGTTCCTTGTGTTGCCAGGTGTTTATGTCGTTCAAGTAGAAGAAGAGGGGTACTTGACTAGCAAGACAACTCTTGAAATTCCTGACCGAGTCCCATTCGGCTGCAAGCAAGTGGAGTTGAAGCCGACCATCATTGCCAGTGGCAGGGTCGCAACTCACCTCGGCAGTCCAGTCGACGGGGCGCAGATTACCTTCATCGGGCATCAGATGCCTGACGACTCGAATCTGTTTCGCTCAGCGACTCGAAACGACGGATCATTCGAGCTCGTTGTCGTGCCGGGTGTCTACGAAGTCAGAGCCACCAGGCAGCCTAATCCATCCGTCGTCCTCGAATCGGTGCCAATTCGCTCTCAAGGCGATACAGGGCACCCCGACGGGTACAGTCAGAACTGCATCATTAACAAGTACGACGACGACGTTCCCAATGGGCTGATGGCGGTGTACGCCATCGTCTACAAGGGGCGGGACACCAACGAGTATGTCTGCTTCATCCGGCCGGCCGGGAACTAGCTGCCCCGACTACGGGGTCGCCAGGTTGGGTCCCGAGCCGGGGGGTAGGAGGTGTTTTCAGCTCAGACGTTCAGGCGTGAACCCGTACAGACAGCGCCAGATTGATCCTCTCTCGTAGGCCGCTTCCGCCTAGAAGCAGCCGGTCGGTCCGGTGTGTAGTTCAAGATTCTGACGGGCAGAAACCGACCATAAGCAGCCATTCCGCGCAGTCGCTTCGAGTCGTTCCTCTTGGGAGAGAACGCAGATGGTCTGGCCGTACACTTCCTCTGGCTCTCATGTCACCGGAAGGACCTGATCGAGAGGAAGCTCGCCAGGCTTCGTGCAGGCCGACGAGTGAGACACCTGAAGCACAGATCCAACCAGCTCGCACGACAGGAGGTCGAAAGACGCCTCCATGCAGTGATCCGATGGGTAGAGTGGCTCGGGGCGTCACTCCGACCCCTCCTGAATCGGGGGGCCAAGAAGAGGTTAGCGGGTTTGACCGCCTTTCGGCGGAGAAGCAGGTCGGAGGGTCAGTCGCAGAATCGTCTTCTCTATTTCGAGGTGGAAGGCTCTGTCCCTCCTATACCCTTGGGGTGGTCTCACAGTGGTAGGTTGCCACTGGGAGTGATACGCTCCAAGCAAAGTTGAGACACCAAGTTCCAATCGGAAAAAGACAAGGGAGTAACATATGGATATACTTTGACACCGTTTTTGCGATCAGATCTGGGCTATTGCGCCTCACCGCTACTGCACTCTTACCCTCTCAATGTTGGCGACTATCACTTTTCTGGTTCCGGCCTGATAAAGAACACGTATTCGTTGGTAACTTTACCCTCGTAGTTGATACTGTATTCGACCATTAGTTCGTTCGGTATATCGTCATCGTACTGTAGACCGCACCTGACCGACCGGTTCCACCTAGAAGCAGTCATTCAAGTTTTTCTCTGGACCGTCGAAGGAACGACCGCTAATAGGTGGAAGCAGGCGGTCGATTGGAACAAATCGGGGGCTGTCTGTAGGATCGGGTGTCGACCCTCACACATGCATCCCACCAGATATAGCTTGCATCGGTGGAAGCATTGTTCTATTGGGCTTCCCACCAGCACGCGCTTCACTCCTCAGCTGCCGTCGCCAGGGTGAGCCGAAAGCTGGGTCCCCGGTCACGCGGACTTTGCTCTAAGTGAGCCTGCGCGCTCAGGCCGGCCGTTTGCCAGGAATCAGCCGCGACTCAGCTCCCGACTGAGTGCCACCTTATCGTGGTGGCATCCGAAGCGCTACGCGCCCGGAATGGGGTGAATCCTCCTCGCGTTCTCCGCCATGACAAGACGCTCTTCCTCCTCCGACATCCCGGCCTCGTAGTAGACACCCATCGCAAAGGCTGGTAGGTCAGGTCCAGGTCAGTCCCGAATACAACGCGGTCCTTGCCGGCGCCGTCGATGGCCGCGCGCACCGGATTCCCCTCGGGGTAAGTGCCCGATAGGTCCAGGTACACATTCTTCGTCCGTTGCGAAAGGCGCACTCCATCTTCACCCATTCCGTGGCCGAAGATGATCGGCAGGTCGGGGTGTCGGCGCCCGACCTCGAGAAACATCTCGATTTCGTCTCGGCTTCCTCCCCGAATCCACGGATCGCGCCCCATCTTCCGTTCCCAGCGCTGAGTGCGACCGATGTCTTGCGACCCAGAATTGTAGAGGACGGGGATACCACGTTTCGCCGTTTCCTCCCAGAGCGCCATGTATGCTTCGGATCCAAACGCCTCCCCTTCGTAATCGGGGTTGAGCGTCACTTGGACGAGGCGGTCGTGCTTTGCGGCCAGATCGAGCCACCTAACCGACTTTTCCAGGTGAGTTGGGCTTATGACCGGGCTACCCAGCAGACGCGGGCGGCCGTCGATCTTCTCGAGCATCTCGTGGTTCCCGCCGTCGAGGTCTTCTCGGTAGGCAACGGGCCCGTTGCAGATCGCATACTCGATGTTTGACCTCTCCACGTAGTACTCGATGGCTTCCAGGTCGCGCCTGCTGGTCGTGATCTCTGAATGCACGCCAAAATGGCAGTGGATATCGATCGCCGGCACGGATGGGAACCTGGGCTCTGGCAACGGGACCTGTGACGACTCGACACGCTCCGCGTCGGCCTCTCGCCCAAACAGCCGTAGGGCGTTTCCCGCGAGTATCTTGCGCTTTGCGTCCTCGCCCACGTCGGCGTCCAGGATCATGTTGAGTGCGGGCTGTATGGGCCGGATGGGAGCGCCGGAGCCAAACAGGATGCGGCCGGGTCCGCCGTGCTTGACCAGCAGCTCGATGCATCCAGGTGTGGAATGCCAGCCGGTATCGGCGTACACGTGGTCGAATTCCTCCAGCACCGCCAGGATCTCGTCAAGCAACCCGTAGTAGGTCGCCGTCAGCAGGATGGGACAGCCCAAATCGCGCGTCATCTCGGCCAGCTGCGTGGGCATGCCGCCGTCCGGGATCCCTGTCGCGATAAGCGGCAATCCGGGCCTCGCCGCTTCGGCGAGGGTCCTTCGAAAGGGAAGAGCCGACGGAGTGACGGACCGGTTGCCCATGAAAAGGGCGAGGCCGGCCGCCCCGTTCTTCACGCAGTCGGCCACGACATCTGGTACGTCCAGGCTGCTGACGTTCGGCGTGACAACCCCTATCGGGATGATTCTGGGGTCTGTTGCTGCCATGCTGAACAGGAAGTCATTGCCCTTTCGGGCGTCGGCATGGAGGGCGCGGAGGCTCAGCACGGCGGCCAAGTCTACGCCCGTCTTTTCCATGGCCGCGAAGAGCTCGGGGAACCCCATCGGGTCTTTGCGGATGAAGTAGCCGCCGGCCATTGTGTGGACGTCAACAATCATGGTGCCTTTCTCCAATTGGTCTGCGGGCAACTCTCGGACCGAGCGGTCCATCGACTACCGCCTCTGGGTCACGCAGTAGTAGCCTTCACATTTGAAAACCGTCTAACGGTGCGTCATGCTAGGCCCCGTAGGGTACCAAAACTCATCACATGCGTCCCGCAGTAGCTAATCAGGGGAACCGATAGATGTTGGCCGGTTTGATGTCGTGATGGACCAGTCCATGATGGTGGGCTTCGGCGAGAGAGCGACACACCTGCTCCAGGAAGAGGACGGCGCGCTCCGGCGGCACCGGACCAAAACGCCGGACGAGCGAGTCCGAACATCTGGGGCAAGGAGTAGCCGCGCTGGACCCCATCTTTTCCTGTGATAGCACAGATCTGACCGTACAAGCAGTGTCAGAGTAGATCGCCCCTGACCGACCGGTTCCGCCTAACAGCGGACAGTCAGGGGGATTCTGAAAGGATCCCTGGAGACGTGTGATTCAGGGGTAGAGCCAAGCAATGGGAAGGCTGGTGAAGACCTGGTCCAGCCTGGCCGCCTCTCCTTGCCCTTGGGACCGGTAGTAGGAAAGCAGAATCCGGTCTTCACTGAAGGTAATAGAGGGGTAGGAGTACTCCATCTCGGGATCATCCTCGATGTTCTTGAAGTGCTGCCAGGTCTTCCCCCCGTCCCTCGAGATGGCTGTGGTCAGGGGCCGCCGGGCTCCCAGATGGTGAGGACCTTCGGGATCATAGTTGTTATTGAACACGACCAGCAGGTCTCCGGTGGAAGGGATGCGCGCCGTGGCGATGGGAGATTCGGGATTCAGCAGGCTAGTGGGTGCTGGATCGGTCCAGGTCAATCCCTCGTCCCGGGAGCGGCACTCGTAGACCCTGCCCAATTGGGTCCGGAGGTGCATCAACACCGAGCCGTCGTCCAGTTCCACCAGACCCGGCTCCATAGCACCGCGTTTGGGCAGGTCGATGTCGCTCTCTCCAGCATTCCAGCGGGCTCCTCCGTCGTCCGAATAGTAGACCCGCACCTTGAAGTGGTTTTCCCGGTTGTAGTCGGGTGAGTAGCTGTAGGGGGGCAGGATGCGGCCCGAGTCGAGCTGTATCGGAGCGAAGTTGTAGACGGCCCCATAAGCCGG
>JAKZYH010000053.1:0-3659 GCA_047514575.1 Acidobacteriota bacterium
CCTAATCAGCGGGTTACTCTCCGGCAGGCAAAAATGCTAAATTGGGGTTCCGTAAACTCCCGCTAGAACTCGTCGCACGTCTGGGGAAAACTCATTCTTTCGAGCCTTTGGCTCGGTACGGCGGCCTGGAGACCACCGCCACGCCCTGCAGTCAGGCCTGGCAGCGAGCTAACTTGATGTAGCGGCCACCGATGAGCCACTCGGAGACGTAGAGGTTTCCGTCATGATCCACTCCGAGACCATGAGGACTATTGAACTTCCCCGGTTCGAGACGATCACTGGGAATGATCTGACCCCGCTTGTCCAAAGTGTTGGGCCAACCATCCTGGTGTGAAACCGCCTCGTTGTCACCCAGATAACCCAACAACCGGTCCTCCACATCCAACAGGGTGATCCGAGCCCGCAGCTCGGCCACAACCATGACATCCTGGTAGGTCACCATGGCGCTGGGTGTGGTCAGGAACTCGCTTCCGAAAACCCTTTTGAAACGCCCCTCCAGGTCGTAAACCTGAAAGCGACCGTTGCTGCGATCGGCTACGTAGAGTTCCGGCATCGGTTTTCTGCGATCGATGAAAATCCCGTGTGGGCAATCGAAGCGGCCCGCACCTTCCTCGCCGCTGAGAGTTGACAGATAGTGACCTTCCCGATCGAATCGGTGAACCAGATAGGCTCCATAACCGTCCGCCACCCAGACATCTCCGTTGCCTCCATGGACCTCGTCATTGACGGCAACCGCCGTCGGTGAAAACCGAGTCCCGTCGTAGATGGACAGCGGTGGCTTCTTCAGCTGCAGCAGGGCCTGCCCTTCCAGGGAAAACTTAACCACCCGGCCAGAAATCTGGTCGTTTCCTGGCGGATTATCGTACCCATGGCGCCTGAGCTTCTTGCTTCCAATGTCCGCCATCCAGAGACGCTCCTGCCCACCTTCATGACAGAGGGTTAGCCCATGTCCTTCCGCCAGATCTACGGACCAACTCCTTAGAAGTGTCCCTTCCTGATCGAAAACCAGAACGGAGGGTTCCCCCGGGTGAAAACCGATCAAGGTGTTCTGCGAGGTGGTGGCGAACCCATGGTGAGCCCACCCCTCGCTGAGGGCAGCCTCATCTGGTATACGCGCCCAATCCTCGATCCATTCGTAGGTGTGCACACCGCATCCGACTCTCATACGCATACTCCTGCGCTCCCAGCCATCCAATCCCAAGGTTGACCCGCATTTTTCACTGCGAAAGTACCGCCCCCGGTGGCAGTTCAAAGGCAAGCGGAATCGGAGCCTCTTCTCTGAGCCTGAGCAACTCGCGAAGCTCTACATCGCGGAGGAGACTATCAGGGCGTGAGCTCTCGATCAAACCCTCAACGACCCAGGTGAGAAAGACTTCGCTCGGGTGAAACCCATCGAGCATGTATTCATCCGATAGCCCGTGGACGAGTGGCGAGCGGACGGCGTGGCAGGGTATTCCCACGGACCTCATTCCAGCGGGCACTTTCTCATGGAAGTCGTTCCACCAACTCTTGTCTACGGTCGAGGCGCTCGCGGCAGTATCGACTTCGGTTGCAACGGGCGGGATAAAGGTAAACACTTCGACGCCATGTCGCTGTAGTTGAAAGAGAGCCCTCTCCAAGCGATCCAACTTTCCCGAATCGAAGTTTCCCGGCTCGAACTGCCGAATCCCCTGCCGTGCTCGCTCGACAACTTTCGGCTGCTCCCCGTCACTGTAGCCGGGTTCTCGTAGATATCTGAAGACATGCCCCGGAATGAATCGACTGCCGTCGGCACGGAAGCCGGTGCCTTTCGCGGCGATGATCCCGATGGCTCGAAAGCCAAGGCTGCTAGCAGCCTCGACTGCACCGCGCGAGCGCCTTGGAGAAGACCAGAGCCAGAACTCTTCCAGAGCAGATTCAACTAGCCGTCTGGGGCTCTCCATCGAGAACGGGCGGCGTTGTTTCGCCCACGACTTGATCGCATTGACATGCCCTGAGAGCCGGACTGCGGCGTCTACGCGACGTGCTTCAGAAAGCCAACTGGGCATACTGCGGTGCTCAATTAGCCACCAGAAGTCAATTCCAACAATCAGGACCTTGGGCTTCGGAACTTCCCCCGAGACGATCAACTGTGCCAAGTGTTCTGTGTCCTCCAAGCCCTGAAGCAGACCACCGGCATTGTAGAAACGATCCTCGAGAGGGTGAAAGGTGATCGCCCTGAACTGCATGACTCGAGAACTACCAACTACCAGGATATCGGGACTTAGAGCTCTCCACATGGCAAGCTTGTAAACATTGAACTGCTGCGAGAAGTAGCCTCGACCATAGAGGACCCTTGGATCACGGAGCTGCTCCCTGACCACCCAGTCGATGGGCCAGGCATCCCCGGATCTCCAGAAGATAACCTCGAAGATTCCGACGAAGAGAGCAACGGGAAGCAGAAAAACAAGGCCCCGTAAAACAAAACCGAATGCCCGGCCTCGGTTAGAACTGGAAGTAGATGAAAGGCGCATCTTCTATCCTTGTGTTTCCCATCAGGACAATCATTGAGATCACAGCGTAGTAGATGACCCAGCGCAAGGGTCTCGACAACGTCAGATCCTCCAGAGGATGCGATTTCTGGCGCGAGATCCACTCCACAATGAGGAGAAGCATCGCAAGCAGACCGGGCCTGAGGAACCAGCTATGGTCGATCGCTGCCAAGGGAACAGTAAAACTGCGCGCGAAGATCCCGAATGCATGGGAGAGCGAATCGGCTCGAAAAAATGTCCACCCCAGCAAGGTAAGCATGAAGGTGGCACACATCCCCTTCGCCTCCGCCAGAGTCGGTAACAGCGTCCAGTTCGCAGTATTGTCCCTCCTGTCTGCCCTCTCTTTGTGGTCGCTGCGTCCAAGTCGCGGGAGGTAGTAAGAGGCATTGAGGAGACCCCAGGAAATGAAGGTCCAATTGGCGCCGTGCCACAAGCCGCTGAGGCCGAAAGTGATGACGATATTGACTGCATGACGCACGCGGGAAAGGCGTCCTCCGCCAAGGGGAATGTAGACGTAGTCACGGAACCAGGACGATAGTGAAATGTGCCAGCGCCGCCAGAACTCGGCGATGTTTCTCGAGAAATACGGATACGCAAAATTTCGTCTCAGGTTGAAACCAAGAAGACGGGCAGTGCCCACAGCAATATCCGAGTAACCAGAAAAATCACAGTAGATCTGAAGCGCAAAGAGAAAGGTCGCGAAGCCCAGGGTGAGGCCGTCAGAGTCGGCGTATCCAGGATAGACACGATCAACATGCAGAGCCAGGTTGTCGGCAATAACGATTTTCTTGAAGTAACCCCAGAGCGCCTGCCGAAGCCCGTCTTTTGCTTGCTCTGCATCGAAACTTCTCGGGCGGTGGAACTGCGGCAGAAGGTCCCGTGCGCGCTCGATAGGACCGGCGACAAGCTGGGGGAAAAAGCTGACGAAGGCGAAAAAGGCAATAGGGTCCCGCGTCGGCTGCAGGCTGCCTCGATAGATATCAATGGTATAGCTCAGGGTCTGGAAGGTATAGAAACTGATTCCAACCGGGAGCACCAGGTGGAGTGTCTGGGGATGGAAGCCGATACCGAGTTCGGCCAGCGCAGTAATCAGGGAACTGACAAAGAAGTCATAGTATTTGAAAAGACCCAATAGACCCAGGTTCACCC
>JAKZYH010000054.1:0-4103 GCA_047514575.1 Acidobacteriota bacterium
GCCTACTTGTAATCAGCGATACCAGACGGCTGCCACGCTTCTGAATGGTCCGGGCCCAGCCGATCCGTTCTCTGGCTGAGTTTACCTGGCAAACCCCCTGGTCCAGCATCGACCTGCGGGAGAACTTCGCCGCAGCGCTACTTCGGGCACCGGTGTCTGCAGCTCCAAGTATAATGGTCAATATGTCCAGGAGTAGCAGACCGAAGAAGAACCGGAAGGCGTCGAGTAAACTGCCGCCTTCTCAGCGTACTGTTGCCCCTGCAGCGGTCAATGGGATCCCCTCCCGGGCTGCAATAGACCCACCCAATGATGGGGAGTCCTGGCACTCTGCTGAGTGGCAAGGATCTCGGGCCGGCGCGCGCGCCAGTCGAGGCTTTCATTTTCAGGAGGCCGTGGGAGCCTGGATGGCCTCCAGAATGGCTTCTGGAGAACTTGTCATTGACCGTCTCATTCCCGAGGGATTCGACGACCTGCAGCTAGACGCACCAGAGCCGGTTCAGATGGAGGTCAAGTCTCGTCAGGAACATCTTGGCCCGTTTCCGATCGGGAGAGCTGCCAGTCATATCGTAGATGCATGGCTCCGTCATACTGACAGATTCGGCACAGACAGGCGCCTTGTAGTCGTACTTGAGCAAGGTATTGTGGGTTGGGGTGGTGCCCCGGAAGACCACCTAGTCGAAATTCCGGTCGCACGCCTGGTCGAGGAGATTGAAGGCCTCGGTGCCTCGCTCGCCGCGGGCGTCGCATCACGAGGGCGACCCCCGACAGTCGTGGATGAACTGAAGATTGGCACAACGCTCCTGATCTGCTCGTGGGATGACCTGATAGCAGGGACGGAGTGCCATCTGGGAATCGTCGTAAAGAACCTGCCAAAAGCGGCCCTTGGCGTTATTGGCAGGGATCTCCAGTCCTTGGTTGCAACTGCAGTTGACGCGAACGCCGAGGCCGGATTCGAGGCCCGAAGCGGTCTCGACCGGACCGGTCTGGTTGATAAGATCAACTCCTTGGCGGAACTCATCGATCTGGACTCGATCGAGTATGCCCTGGTTCAAGGCATCTGCGGTCCAGTCAACAGGCAACCGATCGCAATCGGTGACGCCTACTACGAGGGTGTCTCCACACAGCCGGGCCACGTGGCCGCAGGTCTCGTCGTCCCGCGACCAGATCTAGTCGAGCAGGTCATGGCCAGCCTGGAGATGAAGCGCCCTGTGCTGCTGGTCGGTCCGTCTGGTGTTGGCAAATCGGCAGTGTTGTGGACATTGCCTTTCGCCCTCCCTGGAATCCTGTGGTTTGGCGTACATCGAATATCCGATGATGACTTGCCGCACATGGTGCGGTTGCTGAAGGCCTACCGCCCATCCACCGGGGCCCCGGTGGGACTTCTCGTCGACGCGGCCGGCACTGGCGACCTGGAGGGATGGTCGCGCTTGGGAAAGGCAGTGGCCGCTATACCGGGCGTCTTCCTTGCGGGGTCCGCACGCAGGGAGGATTTACTTTCACTTGGCTCCCTCGCAGATTGTACTATAGTGCCAGTATCGCTGGACGAGGACGCGGCAGCGGCGATTCATTCCGGTCTGATCCGCCGCGGCGCGACGAATGTTCCGCATTGGCGGGAAGCCTTTGAGCAGGCGCACGGGCTTACGCTGGAGTTTACACACCTGTTGACTCAGGGAACACGGCTCAGCGACGTTATCGCTGACCAGGTCGCGGATCGCGTTCGTGGAGGCCGTTCCCTCGAATTACATATCCTGACCCTCGTGGCAACGGCCGATAAGTGGTCGGCCTCCATTCCGATCGTAGACTTGGAGGCTGGTGCTGGTGCTTCCCCCGCGGAGTTGCGTGTCGCTCTCGAACGGTTGGTGAAAGAACATCTTCTTGTCGAACACGGTGGGGTGGTCGGGGGAATCCATCAGATTCGGTCACGGGCCATTGTAGACGTGATCCATCGGATCCCGCCCCCAGAATTGAAGGCGACCGTCGAGTCGGTTCTCAAGATGTTGCATGGCCCGGCACTGTCCCGTTTCCTGTACGAGGTTCTGAGGGACGTGCCCGCACTTGAAGAACCAGTACTGCACGCGTTGGAAGGACTCGCGCAAGATGTGGAAAGCCTCATAGCCTGTCTCCGTGGCCTCGAGATGCTCGACTTCTACAGACAGGCCTCAGCCTGGGCAGAAATAGCGGAGCGCCACGATGTCCCCCCGGCCCTACGTCCCCTTGTCTTGCAGTTTTCGATTGCAGGCATCGATGCCCCCGGGATCTTTCCCGATCAGGTTCGGAACGCTACTGCCGAGATGGCTTCTCTTCCAGCGCAGAGTGCGACGATGGACGCGCTGCTCGGGACAGTAGGTCTCACCGGGATTGCATCGGAACTCTCCGCTGCCACGAGCGCCGATGTCTGTCTGCGCCTGCTTAGATCCGTTAGGCTGGCTTCAATTGACTGGAGGCCGCTACTGACTGCGCTGGAACCGGGATCGCCTCTCATCGATACTTTGCAAGGCTGGTCCCTGCCAACCTTTGGCGACTGCGTTTCGGCAGCAGGAGACGTATCTCTGGGTCTGGCCAGGGCATTCGTAGATGCCGCCGGTGGAACTGAAGGCATACTAAGACGATTTCACGATAGCGACCCGTGGATTCGGGAACTGCAGGTTGCTTCCGTCGAGGGTGAACTGGTTGGAGTCGCCAGGTTTTTGTACATCTCTGAGTCCGAACAAGGTGACGCACGCGAAAGAGCTGTTGAGACAGGGCGACAACTGCTACGAACTCTGCCCGACATCAGTAAAGTCGATGTCAAAGCCATTTTACCTGGTGGACGTGCTCTGGAGATTGGCGGTATTGAACACGGGTCATCGGGGCTCCTCCGTCAGAATGACCATCACCTTGGCGCCATCGCATGGAATCAGGATAGGATTCGCATTGCTCAGAGCCTGTTCGGCACTAATGAAACGGAACGATTGGCACAGGCCTCCGAGTTGCTCGACGAGTTGGCTAAGCTTGTTCGGGACTATGGCAACGCGTTCGTACGGTCACGCGGTGAGGCGGATGATCCAAAAGCCCTCTTCACGCGACGCAGTGCTCTGTATGCGAAAGGCAGGCTTCTTCCTCCCCGACTGGTAACGAGCCCGTTCTCCGGTGAGAACCGGGTGGAGTTGCATGATAGTCTCTCCGCTCTGGTCACCGAGGTCTGTGATAAGGTCCTACCTCGGCTGGGCAACGCCGACCAGCACAAAGCAGTCTCAGCATACATCGAAAACACGGTACTTGGGACGTACATCCCCAAGGCGAGGGAGCAGCCGTGGAGACTTCTGGGCTCCAGGATCCTCCGCTTGCTCTTGGCGAACTCTCAATCGGCCTCTCCGACATAGTCGCCGTACTAACCGAACTGTCGGCAGGTCCCGACTCTGTCAGAAAGGTGATAAATGCTGGTCGGAGTGGTACTGCCCAACGTGCCCTCTCCCGCGCCGCCGAAAAGTCGCGGAGATGGACTCGCCGGCGAGTCCAGGAACGAAGAAGAGCGATGACAACTGCGCTCCGGTCAACAGGATTGAAGGTGGACGTGATCTGGTCCAATGGAGAGCCGTTGAAGGGTGGGATCTCCAACTTTGCTATCAGCGTCTCAGTCGAGTCTCTGGCTGACTGGCCTGCGGTCTTGGCGGATATCGTGCCGAAACTGGAGGACCTTCGGATTCCCGGAGAGTCGCCCCTGCTGGTGCCACTTCTCAAAGGCAGGAGTGTTGTACCTTGCGCCATGAAACTGATAACCAAACTTTGGCCGGCGATCGGGCTGGGTGAATTCGAGCATCTGCTGCCGCCGCGCCTGGACCAACGATTGACCACACCGGTCATCAACGCTCATTCTGCGTTGCAGGTTTGTTCCGGAATATCGACCCTAGGTCGTGAGGGCGGACTCCCCGATCAGGTGGGGCAGTTTCTAGAACGCACGCTGAACGCTTACAACGACGCGACCGCGGAAATTCGTTCCCTTGAGGGCAGCAATGTCTTGATAGCTGGAATTGTTGACTGGTTGACAGAGAATGGTGAACGTGTCGCGGGAGAGTTTAGCGGCGAAATAGAAGCTGGAACATTCGCTGCAAGCATGACAGAAG
>JAKZYH010000055.1:0-4056 GCA_047514575.1 Acidobacteriota bacterium
CTTTGATCGCTCCTTGATCGTGATCACAGCCGACCACGGTGTGAGTTTTCGCCCCGGAGATTTCATCCGGAGGGCCAGCAAGACGAATCATCCGGACATCATGTCGGTCCCAATGCTTGTCAAGATCCCCTTCCAAGAAGAGGGAGTCGTCGATGACAAGAACGTAGAGACGATCGACATTCTCCCTACCATTGCCGACGTGCTGAATGTGGTCCCGCCCTGGACCGTCGGCGGAAGTTCTGTGTTCGCGGATGGCAGACCCGAAAGAGCGACCAAGACCGTCTTCGCCGGATCGCGAAAGAGACACGAATTTGATGGATCATTCGAAATCAGATTCAGGAGTCTGCCCGAAAAACTACGTCTCTTCGGCTCCGGCTCGCAAACCAATCTCTATGCCATCGGCCCGTACGCTGATCTCATTGGGAAAAGGGTCAGTGAGATCGGAGTGGCCGGAAGTGCGAAGCAGACGGTGGAGTTAGACGGAGCACACTTTTTCGAGGATGTCAAACCCGACTCTCGTTTTGTTTTGACAAACATCACAGGATTCTTCACTTCCCCGCCACCTCAGCCTCATACTCTAGCGGTGTCTGTCAACGGTGTCGTCCAGGCGGTGACTCAAACCTCCCCTTTGCTGCACGAAGGCAGAGATTTCTCGGCACTAGTTGCCCAGGAGGCATTCCGACCGGGGCGCAACACAGTTGACTTGTTCTCTATTGCAGAGTCGGGCGGTACGACCAGATTGAGGCGCTTCCGATCTGAAACCCACTCAAACTATCGACTGGTCCCTGCGGTGAAACGGCAAGAGGAAGCCCTCCTTTCCCCCAAGGGCGAACACCTTCCGGTTGTTGGAAGCGACGTGTACGGACAGGTGCGCTCTGGCATAAACCAGGAGAGTTTCACGGTATACGTTCGAGGTTTTGCGCTGGATGTGAAACAAGCCAGGCCCGTTCAATCTGTCTTGATCTTCGCAAACGAAGATCTCCTTCATTCAGGCAAGACTCGCATCATGCGGGCAGATATTTCTCGGAGATTCGGCGATTCCTCGTTGACGTCGGGATTCGACTTCGAGTTCTCGCGGGACAGCTTTTCTCAGTTGGCCACCACCCGGATCAGGGTCTTCGCGGTTTCTGACCGAAAAGGAGCCTCGGAGCTGAACTATCCTGGGAGGCGGGGCTCCTGGATATTTGCCCCTCCAACGTCCAATCGGGATAGACCTTCTCGCTACCAGTGGAACTCAAGCATCCGTTTTGGCTACGAGGGAAATGCCAGGTGGTACCGGGACGAAGGGTGGAGTAATCCGGAGCGGGGCTTTACCTGGACCGTGGGCAAACGTGCCTCCCTGGTCATGAAACTTGCGAAACCCAGTCGTGCTGTCTCACTTAACGCCACCCTGAATCCATTCCTTCCCAAGGGCGTACTGGAGAAACAGTCGGTCGAGATCTTGGTGAACGGTCGAAGCGCCGGCCGCTGGACACTCACTCGCGGCGGCTATCGTCCACAGAGCATGGACATACCTCCCGACTTCTTCTCCGATCCTGATCAGACGGTCATCACATTCGAAACACCCGACTCGGCCGCCCCGGTCGAACTTGGCGTGAGTGGCGACAGAAGAGTTCTCGGCCTGGCCTTTTCCGCCCTCGAACTGGCCCAGTCAACCGCGTCCCCCTCCTCGCCCTAGCAGTTGGGATTCTTGAAAAATGCTTCGGAATCAGTCAGTCCCCAACCAATACGAAGCGGAGGCCAGCGGTCTAGCTTACCGACTTCGTCTGCTCGGGACGCTGGTCCTGTTGCTGCTGACTGTTCCGGGATGCAAGGATAGTGGGAAACCTGACTTTCAGTGGGATCCACCTGACTTTCGAGTCAAGGGGACCTACTACTTCCAGCCTCGTGCGGCCATCAACAACTTCTGGTGGTCATTCGACCTCGAGCAGTGCAAGAAGGACTTCATTCGACTACGAGAAGATGGCTTCAACACAATCATCCTGATGATTCCCTGGGGGGGGTTCCAGACCACAGTCAATCCAATCACCTACGACGAGAGGTCCTTCGCCGATCTAGATCGAATCCTCAGTCTGGCGGCGTCCTTCGACCTGAAGGTTGCCCTGCGAGTGGGCTCGCACGAACGCGTTCCAAAGGATGCCGGTGGTCACAACTGGCTGGCAGCAACCCTACTGACGGACGACGAAGAGTGGGCGGCCTATCGAGATTTGTTTCGTGAGCTGGCTGCCCGCACCAAGTCCCACTCCAACCTGCTTTTCTACTTCTGGACCTTCGAAGACACCGGCTACACTGCCGACCTGTGGCTGCATCGCTACCAGGAGAACGCGCAGGCGTTTCGAGAATGGCTGCGCCGCCGCCCACTCTGGTGGTGGAACCTGATCTGGTGGGAAGACAACAGCAGCTATGAAGCGGTGGAACCACCCAACCAGAACAATCCTCCTCTGAAACCGATAAAGCTTCGAAGCTTTCTAGAGTTCTCTGATGATCTGTTGGCCAGCCGGCTGGCGGATCCCTGTACTGCTGCCAGGGAGGGAAATCCCAAAGCGGTGGTCAGTTTTCAGCCGCGTGCAGAGATCAACTGGACACACGATTACTCACTTCAATTCGATCTCCCTCCCTGCTACAGCTTCGTCACCACCTGGTTCTCGCCCTACCAGTCCTATATGTTCGGCGACGAGGGAAAGAAATTGGATGGAGCCCGGACGGCCAGTTACGTCCCTCTTCATCTAGAGCGAACCGAAGGGTTGAGTGGGGGGCTCCCGGTTTTTATCGATCAATTCAACTTCCAGCATTTCGGCGGGCACCCCAACGAAGGAGCTCTTTCTTCTGAGAACGAGCAGCTCGAATTCATCGAAAAGGCTCTTCCACCGCTGCTCCAGGATTCCCTTGGATTCGCTCTCTGGAACTACCAGGACTACTATCTCAATGTGATTACGAATGGGGCCTTCCGTTTTGGATTGCAGGAATGGGAGATTCCCCTGGCTGAAGAGCTGGTCCTCATGAGGTCGCTCCCTTCCTCACACGAAGAGCTGGCCGAGATCCTGCCTGGCGGCTTTCTGCGCCAGAAAATCTCCGTCTACGCAGGCAAGGAATACACCCTGGACGTTCTGGCGCGAGCGGCTGGCGATCCCACCCGACTCCACACCCTGGTTCACTTTCTCGGTACCAATCAGTTCCTGGACACATCGATCCCACTTGGCCCAACCGTGAAATCGTTTCGGCTAAAGGTCCCAGTGCCGAAGAGTAGCGTGCAGTTAACGATCACCTTCCTACCCCAAGAGGGAGGGCAAAGCACACAGTTGCAAGAAGTCCTGTTATATCCCTGGATAGACACTGGCGGCATCTACGATGTGGAGGGCAATCCACGGCTCGAACTTCGAGAAATCTTTCGCCGCTTCCAGGGTCCAGCATCCGAAGCAGGACCACGATGATGGGCACCCGGAATATCGGACTACAACTGCCCTTGGCCATCTTGTTCACCGCAAATCTGATTGCCGCGGCTCTCGCGGGAGCGGAGGAAAGCGCGTGCAAGACGGCCTTACCCCTAACCCAGGAAAGTCCCCGGCAAACCCAGCTCCAATTAGGTTTGGAGTCATCAGCACCCCAGCTCAGCGGCGACTGGTATCCTCCGGAAGAGGATAAGTGGCGATGGATGGGCCAATCTGCAGGAGTCCATCTGGGACTTCCCGCCAACAAGGAACCGACGCTGGAACTGGAATTTATCCTTCCTCCAGAGCTCTTGAGCGCTGTGGGCACAGTCGTCATCACTCTGAGTCTAGACGGACAGTTCTTGGACCGGCTGAGTTATGTTGAACCTGGGGTGTTTACGTACCGTGGTTTTCTCTCTGGAACCCAGCTCCGGAACCCGGTGACCTGTCTAAAGATCTCGGTAGGCCAGACCTTCCGGCCTCCCAAAGACAAACGCGATCTCGGTGTAGCCGTCGTCAGAGCCGGCTTCATGACAGCCGACGGGCCTGCGTCCGACAACAAGTAGCGCTGCGCGTCGGATCGGTCGTGACGAGAGCCCCGGCACTCTGGTGACCCCCACTTGGGAAC
>JAKZYH010000056.1:0-3497 GCA_047514575.1 Acidobacteriota bacterium
GTCGGTCTTCCGTGTCAGATTGTTCTGCCCCACCCAACTACCCAACCCCAAAATGCCTTCGCCGCTCCCATAGTAAGAGAGGTCCATCTTGCGTTCGACGGCACCAGAATCGCCTGTTCTAAAAGAGCCGCACCCAAGTTACTCTTGCGCAGACCCTTAGCTCACCGGGACGGCAACCTTGTCGAGAGATTCAGGATCTCTGGAGAGCCAGGCCGGTAGGGCCTGCTCGCTGCCATCCAGCACCTCTCGCACCTTCCGAGCCAGGTCGTCGGAGGTAAAAGGCTTTGCCAGGAACATGTCGGCCGACACCATCATCTTGGGTCGGGCCACTGCTCCCTCAGCATACCCTGAGATGAAAAGGATTCTGGCGTCTGGCCTTAGGACGCCGACATGCTGCGCTAGCTCGGGACCACTCATCGAGGGCATCACAATGTCGGTGATCATGAGGTGGATGGTGCCCTCGCTGCGATCGCAAATGTCGAGTGCCTGCTTGCCATGACTCGCCTCGAGCACGCTGTAACCGCAATTCTCGAGGACTTGCCGCGTCAGCCTGCGAACGGTCTCTTCGTCCTCAACCAGCAGGATGGTCTCCGAGCCGAGAACGTTTTGCCTGGAATGGGGTCTGACGGGGGCCTGCGCGGACTCTGCAGCTACCTTTGGTAGATAGATCCGGAAACTCGTCCCTTTCCCCGGCTGACTCTGCACAGTCAAATAGCCGCCACTCTGCTTGACGATGCCATAGACCGTCGACAGGCCGAGTCCCGTTCCCTTGCCCAACTCCTTGGTGGTAAAGAAGGGTTCGAAAATCTGGGATCGCGTTGCCTCATTCATTCCGATCCCGTTGTCGGAGACGACCAGCAGCACGTACGCTCCTTCTTTGATGTCGACGTGTTGGTCCACATAGAAGCGATCGACCTCGATGTTCGAGGTCTGGATGCCGAGATCTCCTCCCCCAGGCATTGCGTCCCGCGCGTTTATGGCAAGGTTCATCACCACCTGCTCTATTTGTCCGGGATCGGCCTTGACCTGTCCTAGATCAGATTGGGAGCTCACCACCAGATTTACGTCCTCACCAATCAGGCGCCGCAGCATCTTCTCAGTGTCCGAGACCAGCTCCCCCAGATTGATGACTCGGGGCCGAAGGACCTGCTTGCGGCTGAAGGCCAGGAGCTGACGGGTTAGCGAAGCAGCTCGATTAGCGGCCTTCTTGATCTGGTCAATCGACTCACGCCGCTTATCGTATTCAGGAAGCTGCATGCTGACGAGATCACTGTAGCCCAGGATGGCCGTCAGCATATTGTTGAAATCGTGGGCGACTCCGCCAGCTAGCCGGCCTATCGCCTCCATCTTCTGGGCCTGGCGAAGCTGCTCCTCACTCTCCTTCAGCGCCTCTTTGGTCTGTCGCAGTTCGGTGATGTTTTCGTGCGCAACTACCACCCGGACGCGCCCGTCCGATTCGAATCGGGTCACGCTCACCGCGAACCAGTGCCTTTCCTCCTCACCCCTGCAGTCGTACTTGAGACGGGAGACCTCTCGCTGCCCGCTGACAACCTCATGTATCACTCCAGCCAATTCGGGACCGTCTCTGGTCCAGTCAACCGGGGCGGCCTTACACGCCTCCACGTAGTTGATTCCGACCGGATAGCTGGAGCCGAAGAGGTGCTGCTCCCCGACAAAGTGGAGCCAACCCTGGTTCACGGCGATGATCGCGCCACTCTCGTCCAGAATCGCAATATATGACGAGAGGGAATCGAGTGTGGATTGGAGAAAGAGCTTCGACTTCTGCAGAACCATAGTCCGTTCATGGTTCATCTGATAGGCGTAGTACATCACCAGAACCACTGGTATCGCGATTCCAACCGCCATCAACTGGGTACGCTGAAAGTTGACGAATATGATGCCTGCTGTTACCGCTCCTGCAACGTTTGTCACCCAGGCCCAACGGCAGTTCTGTCTCCAGATCTCGGCAAACGGATTCCTGGTGGTCAGGGAAAGCACTAAGGCGACAACTCCAGAGTTGAGGAGAAAGTACAGAAGTCCCCACAACACCAGTATCATCAGGAAGTAAATGAAACCTCCGACATCGGCCCCACTCAACGGAGGATCTGCATCAAGGAACCTGTAGAAGAGGTGACCGGCGAAGAAGGTCACGAGAGAAAGCTGACTGTAGTTGAAAACAGCCCGGTAGAGCTTCCCGCTCCTGCAACTGGCAAGAATGCCGTCAATGACCGAAATCGTCACTCCGACCTCGGGAGAGAAGAGAAGAACGGCGGCAAAGATGAAGGTGTCGCTGGCGGTGATCGTGAGTGCTTCCGATTTGTTCTTGGCGTAGGGAAGACGAACTGGGAAAAAGCTGGCAGCAATGGCGGCCGTGGCTAGCAGGAGCCAGGTGAGATCCGTAGTGACAAAGGAGAGGTAGAAGCTGTAGACCTGGACGGGGAAACCGAGCAGAATCGTGGCTGCGATAAGCACTTTAGCTTTTACTGGGACACGATCTGTGAAAAGGGGCATCGGTCAAGAGAACCTCTGGCGCGTCTGTCATCCTGCCAGGGAAGGGCAGGGACACTGCACCGGTCTCCAACTCAGGTATCTTATCGACAGCCGCCAATTGGGACTTTACGAAGTCGGTAGGAGTAGAAGTGAGCAGTGAGCAGTCTAGAGGTTTAGCAGTAGAGACAAGACTCAACCGGACGTAGATTTGGTCTCCAAGCCGAAGTGTTCTGCATTCTTCGAGTCTCCGGCTCGACGGACGGCGGCCTGGAGACCACCACTAAGGCTTGCACCCGAAGTTTCTTCCCGAGGGCTCAAGCAGGACCAGGGCTATGCAGGCGCCGCTGCCCCTCGCCTCTTTATCGCCACGACCACCGATCCGATGATCATCCCTACCAGGGTACCCAACACGATCCAGATCAGGAGATTGCGGCCGGGAATCAGCAACAGACCCTGTAGTGCCGTGACACCCTCACCAACAACGCCTCCATTGTCGAGACTAAAACGAGGAGCCGTCCACTGCAGCTGGTAGGCCGCCATATAGGTAACCATCACCATCAAGCGGGTGTAGGCAACAAAGCACAGAAGAGTCTTGAGAAGAGACTTGTAGGGATGGTCAGCAGCGGCTAGATTCACGCCGAAATAGATCGGAATCAGCAGGTACAACCAGGCCAATCCGAAGACCTGATTGAGACCCGAGGGCGCCCCAACCTGCTCCAGCACCACACGAACCACTACTACGATAACCGCGATGATGAGCGGCAACCTGATCGAACTGGACATTTCGAGACCTCCTTCGGGTTGTCAAAATTCTGGACAGTTGTGTGGGCTCGAATTCTAGAAGAGTGGCAGCGCAGGGTCAAACCGCCGGAACAGCGGGCCTCAGTGCCTAAGTCCTGTGCCTCTGCCCCGGGAATCCCTGAAAGGTCGGAAGAGCCTTATCAGAAGCCAGAGCAGCAGCGCCAGGATCAGCTCCAGGAGGGTGAAGAGAAGAGCACCTTCCAGGC
>JAKZYH010000057.1:0-10106 GCA_047514575.1 Acidobacteriota bacterium
AGCCAGGACAACAGAGTCTGGAGATCGGCGAACTTGCCGCTAGTCAAGGATCGGCGCAACTGAGGAACAGTCTGCTGGTCGAAATGCAGTTTCTGATCGAGTTCGATGATGTCGGGCAAGAGCAGGCCCGGCTCCTCCAGAGCAAGGTTGATGCGTCCCAGCAGCTCGCGGTAGACCAGTAGGGCCAGGCTTTGAGTCTCGCTCCTCAGCTGCTGAAGCAACTCCTCTCCCGAGGCTGGCGGTCGGTCTTGCTGCGGGAGCAACTGGCAATAGAATTTCAGCTTGGGTTCGGTGCCGGAAGGACGCACCGTGACAATGGAGGACTCGGTAAAAAGTTGGACCAGATTCCTGGGCAGCCGGTCGGTTTCGCTCAAAAATGGACCGAAGACTTCCTCGTCCCAGTAGTCAGTCACCTTGATCACCTCGCTGCCGGCGAGGGTTGTGGGCGGGGAGCTCCGTAGCGACTCCATCAACCGGTTCTTCTTCGACTCGCCCCCCGGTCCGGCCATCATGATGGATCGATTGACGTTATCGTATCCCCCCACCTCCTCCAGGATCTGGATGTAATAGTCCAAGAGGGTGCGTCCCTCGTCGTGCAGGCGCTGGTAGAGAGCAGCCAGATACATCGCTGCTGGAGTCGCGTCCTTCTCCCTGATCGTCGGCACCACCATGATGCCGTGGCTCTCCTCCGCCGCCAGCACCAATTGGTCGGCTGAGCATGAGACGTCACCGTAGCGGCCGCTGGACTCGAGGCTTTTCAACACGTCGGCAACGTACTTGAAACCTACCGGCAGATCATCAACGCACCACGATTGCCCCGCACGTTGCGCGATCCTCCCCAGGATCTTGGTGGTAACCAGGGTCTCGATCACCAGTCCCTTCCGCTGTGGCCCATCCCGGTCGAGCATGAGAAAGTAACAGAGCACAGCAGCGATCTGGTTTCCATCAAAGTGGTACCAGGAGCCGTCACCCAACCTGACTTCCAAACCTATCCGGTCGGCATCGGGGTCGCTGGACAGGACGATCCCCGCACCCTTGGCGGCAGCCAATTCCACAGCGGGCTCGCTTGACTGTGGCACTTCGGGATTGGGGGCTTTAAACGGAATCACCGAAAAACTTCCGTCAGGGCCCTGGTCGGCGGGAGTGATCACAGAGAACCCCAAGCGTTCCAACACCTCGCCGATGGTGGTCAAACCCGATCCGCAGAGTGGCGTATACAGAACCTCGGGATGCTGCCTGGGGGTGTGAACATCGGCGTACTTTTCCAGGTAGGTTTCAATGTATCGTTCGTGCATTTCCTCGGGCACCGAGCGGATTTTCCCTTGATCAAACGCCGCCTCGAAGGGCATGGACGCAACCGCTACAGCGCCCTCCATGGCGTCTATCAAGTGCTGGTCCTGAGGCGGTACGGGCTGGCTCCCATAGGGATCGTATACCTTGACACCATTGTCGTCAGGGGGGTTGTGAGAGGCAGAGACATTGATCCCACCGACTGCCTCGAGCTGGCCAATTAGAAAGGAAAGCTCAGGTGTTGTCATTACCGCGGAGTCGTTTCCGGGTTCTGCCATGTAGGCGATGATGCCATTGGCGGCGTAGATCTCAGAGGCCAGGACTGCAAGGGATCTAGAGGAGGCACCCAATAGCGGATGATCGCTGCCAAGGAAGCGATAGGTGCCAGCGATATCGCTGAAGACACGCACATCGTTGGCCACCACCACCAGCAGCTCGGGACGGTTGGGAAAGGCCTCCCGGAGGTATTCGCAGTGCCCCTGAACGGTCATGGCAACCGTAGTAGGGTTGAGCCGATTGGCACCGTAGCCGACGCGTCCCCGGCGACCTCCCGTACCAAAAGGCAACACCTGCCAGAAGGCGTCCATCAGCAAGTCGAGGTGCTCTTCCTGGAGGTGGGTTTCCAGTATTTCGGGATGGGCGTAGGGAAGATCGCCGGCAATCCAGCGACGAAGGCGGCGTGCTGCCAGCTCCCCTAGACCTTCGTATTGTGTAGCCAGCGACCTGCAGATTCGCTCAAGCTCGGGGTACGCCACCGTATGTGTGGGAGCTACAGGATCGAAAACTCGCCCTGGGAGCCTGCGCGGTAGAAACTGATCTACTGCGAAAACGGTAGAATCGGCCCATATTTCCTCGATTCTTCGACGAATAGAACAACTATGCGGCTCAGAATCGAGGAAATCTGGTCTCGATTCCCCGCTTTCTCGCGACGATCATTTCTACCGCGCAGACTCCTAGCCCTGATGCCTTCCTCGCAACCTGCGAATAGCAAGATTGGCGGCGGAGACAACATCCGCATCCCTGCTCTCGACCATGGGCTGAACGATGGATAAGGCAGACATGTCACCACGCATTCCGATGACATCTAGCAGGCGGGTCTGGATAGAGGATTTCTCACTACCCAAGTAGGGATACAATTTGGCCACCTCTGCGGGCTCTAGCTCGAGCAAATAGAAGTACGCCTGATCGTCTCCCACCTTATCTACCAATTCCACCAGATGTTCCTCTCGACCCATTCGAAAGAGGGCGAAACCCATTGCAAGCCGGACGTTGCCGGAGTCCTCTCGCAGGTACTTCTTTGCCACGTCCATTGTCACGCTGGAGTCCGCCATTCGTCCCAATCCCTCGGCGCCATATTGCCGAAACTCCTCGCGTTCGTCCTCCAACGCCCCCAGGAAGATGTCACGGCAGCTCGACTCTCCGATATAGGCCAAGGCCTGCAGCACCTTCTTCTGCAAATCGTCGCTCCTACTCACGGGGACGATCCCAAAAATCTTCCGTCTTTCTTCGACTCCGACATTGTGGAGTTCCTTCAACTGGGGCACTGCTTCAGCTACGCGCAGTCGTCCCAGAGCGAAGATGGCCTCATCGTGCACCTTCTTGTCGGGGTCGCGAATCAAAGGAATCAGTGCGGTCCCAGCCTCTGGATCTCCAATCTTGTAGATCGCCCGGACAAGCTCAACCTTGACACCGTCGTTGCTTTCCGTCTCCAGGGTCTCCTGAATCGCGGGCAGTGCGGAGTGGGCCCTCAAAATCCCAAGTGCAACGGCACCGTCCTTACGGGTCCCCCTATCCGAAAAGGTAAGAAGGTCTGAAAGGGCATCGATAGCCTCCTGGCTCACGGGGACATACGGCTCGACCATCAAGGGGTTGTAGTCGTCACTCAGCGGATTTACGAACTCAGCGACGCTCTTGATCCCTGCAACCAATCCGCCTTCCTCGACGACATAGATCGTGATGATTCCCTCGATCGCCTTCTTCTGCACCACTCGCTTCCCATCATGGGTCAGGCGCACGAAGGCCGGCAGGGCCCTGGTGTCATTGATCCGTACCAAAGCCCGGGTCGCCTCATAGCGAGCCGTGTCATCGGGATCCTTCGTCAGCTCGATCAGAGCCGGAACTGCCCGCCTGATGCGGTGGTCGCCGAGAGCGTTCGCCGCCACTGACCTTCTCTTCACCTCGGGATGCTTCAGGTCGTAGATCAACCCCTGCACATCCCGTTTTTCCTTCTTCTGAGCCTCCAGGGGAGCGAAACCTACAAGTAATGGAACCACCAGCAGGCCCCTGCAAACGACCGTTCGAAGAGACATAAGCCACTTCCTTTCTATTGAGTCCACTACTTACAAGATATCAGATCTGACTGACCTTCGGGGGTGTCCGGAGCAGGGTCTAAGGATGGAGAATACTCGGCTCAACAGGAGGCGGCCAGGCCGAGTTTCCAGGACAGCGAAGAAGGCGGCGAGGACTGCGTTTCTTTCAGTCGAGCCGGTCCAGTGCGTCCACCAGGCTCTTCCGAATCCGCAGGTACAACTCGTCGATATCAGACTTGTCGGCAACCAGGGCAGGTGCCACAGCAAACCAGGTGGGATCGATCCGAATCACGAGGCCGTTCTCGAGCGCCGTCTGCTTCAGAGTCTGGCCCAGCTCCGGAAAGGGAGCCATGGTCTGGGTGTCTCGCACCAACTCCACACCCTTGAGCAGTCCCTTGCCACGCACCTCACGGACCACTCCCAGGTCCTTGAGTTCCGCTAGGCGCTGAGACAGATAGTTGCCCAACTCCACAGCCTTCTGATCCAAGCCCTGACCCTCAATCTCATCAATCACGGCAATCCCTACGGCACAGGCCACGGGATTTCCGGCGAAGGTGTGTCCGTGAGCAAAGTTGATCTCGTCCTCCACCTTCCCAAAGAAGGCCTCTCCCATGTCCTCCCTCGCAACCATCGCTCCCAGTGGGACTACTCCGCTCGAAATTCCCTTGCCGCAGCAGATGATATCGGGAGTCACACCGAACGTCTGGGCGGCGAACATGGATCCGGTCCGCCCCATACCCGTAATGATCTCATCGAAGATCAGCATTACCTGGTAGCGGTCGCAGATCTCACGCAGGATCTCGAAGTACTCCAGGGTAGGGGTAATGACTCCACCGGTGAGACCAATGGGTTCGACGATGATCCCGGCTACCGTGGCGGGATCTTCATGGAGGATGACATCTTCGAACATCCGGGCACAGAATCGGTTGCACTCCTCCCAGGAAGAAAACTGATCTCGGTAGTAGTTGGGTGGGAACACCTTCAGAAAACCGGGCATCTGGGGCTCGAACGGGGTCTTCCGTTGCCCAGTCCCACTGGCGCCCATGGCACCGAAGGTCGCACCGTGATAGCCGAAATAGCGGCTGATGAACTTGTACTTGCCGGGCTGCCCTGTCTGCTTGAAATACTGCCGAGTGAACTTGATGGCCGACTCAACCGATTCAGACCCGCCACTGAAGGGCTTGACGAAATTCAACCCCTTTGGAGTTATCTCGGCCAAGCGCTCCACGAAATCGAGCGTCACATCAGAGATTCCGTGCATTGGGGGAGCAAGACTGAGGGTCTCGACCTGCTTCCTTAGCGCCTCCAATACCCTGGGGTGACCGTGCCCCAAAGAGGCAACGAAGATCCCTCCAATGCCGTCGAGGTACTCCTTCCCGTCCACATCCCAGTAATAGAGGCCCTTGGCCCGATTGATCACCAGCGGATGCTCAAGGAAGGCCGATGTCTGCTGGTAATCGAGGAATGTCCTCTTCAGAAGTTCCTGGCGCCGTTCATCTAGCTTCATGATTTGATTGTGCTTCGGGTTCCAATCGTCTTCATTATCCGGTAGCCCATAGTTGATGCATCAGGCTGCGGCCCAACCCCTCGCTCGCGCTTCAGGCTGCCTGGGCAGACAGCCGAATATACCATACGGTGATTGACGCGGCCTGCTTGCGTTATGATGATCACTAGTGGACTCCACTAGTCCGGTTCCTGCCCGATAAGGTCTGAAGGTGAGGGCTGAAGATGAGAGGCCTGATCTGCCTTTTTGCACTGTTAGCTCTACTGCTCTGCGGAGCGGTCTTGGCTGCCTCCAGAGAATTCCCTGAAGCTGGCAGCCAGAGTGCGGAACGGGTTAGAGCGGCTTTTCTGGCTCCTGAGGCGGGTAGAGAGGTCTTTGAGGCTCTGGCCTCGTTCCCGGAGCTACTCCAGGAGCGCCCCCTACAGATCAAGCTCTTTCGATCTCTGTCCTCCAAGAAGGCCGAAGTTTTCCAAGCCGCAGTCGCTCTCTGCCTGAGGGTGCCAGAAGCGACCCAGTTCGCGATGATCCGACGCCGATTCAATCTCTCGTTCATCGGGCCAGACGCCAGAAAGAGGCAATCTATTCTCGAACTGGCCCTGGCAGAGACCAGTTTTCTCAAGGACCTGCGCCTCGTGAGCCTCGTCAGCGAGGCCCTGGCAGACCCCGATCCGACCCTGGCAGAGACCGCTCTATCGCTGGTCCGAGGAGAGAAATGGATGCAGAAACTCCCTGCCATAGCAGAAGCGATGTCTCGCATCCATGCTGACCTTGATTCAGCCGAAATGAAGCTGCCGGATGTTGCGTTCTTCAGAGACAGGGTTGCCCCGATCTTCGAGGTCCAGGGAAAGGATGAGAAAGCCTGTGCCGACTGCCACAAGGGGCATCCCATACTCAGACTCAAACCGGTCGAAACGGACTCCGAGGCCGAGCAGACCATGGAACATTACCGGGCCTGTCTTCGCGTCATCGATCTGGAGAAGCCTGAAAACAGTCTGCTCCTGACCAAGCCGCTGCAAGAGGCTCCACCTGAGGGGACCAATACCTCAAGCGCAAATCAGCACGGAGGGGGGATTCGCTGGACCAGGGACTCACCAGAGTACCGGACGCTCTTACAGTGGATCCGAACCGCGAAATGAGAGGACCTGGGGAAGGATAGCGGTGACATCCCCCTCAATTCTCAAGTCCGCCAGACTATCGTGAGCGGTTGCTCCCTGATTCATGATGACGTAGAAGGCTCCGGAAGACTTGGCAACCCGAGGCACCGAAGCCGCCGGCTCGACTTCCAGGGTCGATCCGATGGCACAGACCAGATCAGCCTGGGCCGCCGACTCCAGGGCCAGTCGCATCTTCTCTTCCGGCATCGGCTGTCCGAATGAGACCGTGGCGGGTTTTAGATAGCCGCCACAGCTGCAGACCGGGGGTTGGTGAGACCGCTCAAAGGCATCGAAGATGGGATCCGGCTCAGAGTTCTGCCGACAGGACTGGCACTCAACAAGACGATTGGTTCCGTGAAGCTCGATCACCCGCCCCGGTGGATGGCCGGCCAGCTGGTGAAGGCCGTCGATGTTCTGGGTGACAAGGGATTGGAGTTGCCCGCGCTGGTCGAGTTCCGCCAGGGCTTGATGGGCCACATTTGGCTTGGCATCCCGGAACTGCCGCCAGCCCTCCAATTTGAACTCCCAGTGCTTCGTACGAGCGGCATGGGACGACATGAACTCGTCGTAGTACACCGGCTGCCACCGCTTCCAGAGACCCTCGGGGCCCCGAAAATCGGGGATCCCGGAACCGGTTGAAATCCCAGCTCCGGTAAACACCAGGACATACCGGGATTCCGCAAGACGCTGGACCAGGGTCTCAATTGGCATTGGGTGACTTCCTTGCTACCAAAGAATTAGAAATCTAAAGGCACAACATGCAAGATCCGAAAGACCAAAAGCGCAGAGAAATTCTTCGAGGGCGTCAGTCGCTCCAAAAATGTCTTGGTATCGATTCTTCGTTCCCTGACCGGAACCCTCGTCTCCTCTCGCTTCCCCTCTCACAGGCGAACAACCCTGGCTCTTCGCCACCGCCTATCTTAGAAATCGTGCAACGAAGGGGAGTGAGAGAGGACGAGGTCACTCTCGGATCGAGCGCAGAGCCAGAAATCCGAGCAGGCCAAGAAGAGCGGCCAGCAGCAGTAGCCCCCAATTCGACAGGGTTGGAATCTGTGCGGTGGGGTCGCCGATCCCCGCTCCTGGCGCCACTAGGGGAACGAGTCGCGGATTCTGGTTGGGAACGTTGTTTCCGATTCGCAGTGTGGCTGTCTTTGGCCCAGGAGAGCCTGGGTTGAACTGGATCACCACCACTATGTTCTGTCCTGGAGGAATGACCGCAGGCAGCGGCGGCGCCTGGATGATTGAAAAATCTGCGGCATCTGGACCAATGATGGTGAGTGAGTCGATGACCAGATCACCCGGCAGAACCACCAGGAAGCCCAAGACTTCGGCTGAAGACGAAGCTTCCGACGATCCACCGCCGACATTGGAGATGGTGAAGTCTTCGGTGTCCCCCCCGCCCCGAAATTGCCGTCGGCTGGTGTGACCCCAATTTCAGGAGATCCAGGTGTGGGCGTCGTCGTGGGAGTGTGAGTGGAGGTGCTCACCGCTGTCGCTGTCTGAGTCGCTGTACCGGTTGAGGTGGCCGTTGACGTCGGTGTGCTCGTCGGGGTCGAGGTTGCGGTACTGGTTGCAGTCGCCGTCGAAGTGGGAGTGGGAGTGGAGGTGGCCGTGATTGTCGGCGTAGGTGTAGAGGTTGGTGCGCTGATGGTCAGGGTATTGGTCCCCATGCTGTTCAGGAAGGACTCGGTAAAATCAGCGTAGGACGCCTCGATGGTGTGGGCCCCAACCGGCGTGGCGGCCGGAAGCGTGTAGCTGACCTCCGCCACGCCGGTTGCAGTCAGCGTGGTGTCCGTTACCGGCGCGCCGACATTGACGCCTCCGTCCTTCACCTGGAACGTCACCTGACCTACGGTTACTGGCGAGCCTCCGCTAGTGACCGTTGCAGTTAGCGTCACATTCTGTGCAGCGGCGCTGAATAAGGTCATCTGGGAATCGACTGTGGTCGTGCTGGACGGCAGACCCGCGTAGGCAGGTGCGGCGGAAATCAGAATCAGGGCAAGGACAATTCTCGGAACGAAGGGGCAGCGCCTCCGTATGGCCAGGGGGAAAACGGAGATCAGCGCCAGCCTGTCGAATAGCGGGATCAGGGTCCCCTGAGACAAACTGCGAACATTTCTGCACATTCTAGTCGTTCTGTGCATGGGCCGGTCCAGCTCAGGAGCTTAACAAAGTCCCCTTTCTCAAGCCCCGTCCAAACTGGTCAGGGAATCTTCGCCGGTTAGACGAACTCCTAATTCTCACCCCGAAGCCGGACCTCTGTCAAGGGAAAGGAGCAATTCGACCAATCCGACCAATCCGAACCAATCCGGTGGCCGAAATGAAGTGATGCCATGGGTGTAAACCGCAGGATGTCTGGGGTTCGGCCTTCTGCGTCTGACTGATCAAAATGGCTATTAGACAGGGACCAAAGCCCGTCTCGAAGAGGCTGCTGAAGCGGCCTAGCTGCAAGATCCAATTGTCACTTTCTTGTCGTGCACCCGACCAATTCGACGATTGTCGTCGCTGACAGGACGCTCAGGCGTTTGGGGGCAGCAACGAGTGAATCCAAAGTTACGAGTCGAGAATCAGAGCGCCTCCAGCACGATGACCGGATGGACCCGGTCGTGCTGGACCTTTCCCACGGCAATGAGCTTCTCCTCATGCAGGAGGAGACACCAGCCCTCGGCGATCCCTGACTCCGCCGGGATCTCCCCGCCGTGGCGCACCCGATTTGATCGGTGCAAATCCAGTTCGATCTGGGGCATCTCCGGAAACAGTTGCTCCATCGGATGGAAAGCCCGTTGCCAATCCTGCGCCAGGCGCTCCATCGAGGTGGAACGCTCCAGGTGAAAGATGCCGGAACGTGTACGCTTCAGGTTTTCGAGATGGGCTCCACAACCGACAGCCTCTCCCAGATCGTAGGCCAGGCTGCGTATGTAGGTACCGGTGGAGCAGTGGACCCGCAACTTCCAGATATCCGCCTGGTTGTCCAGCAGATCGATTCGGTAGATGCTGACGGTTCGTAAGGGGCGTTCTTGTTCTTCGTTCCTACGGGCCAGTTCGTAAAGCTTTCTTCCCCCAACCTTGATGGCCGAATACATTGGAGGCAGCTGCTTCAAGGCGCCTTCGAATCGATCCAGAAATCCTCTGATTTCTTCGCGAGTGAGAGGTGGCACCGGGCGCTCCCGAAGAACCGTGCCTTCTCGATCATAGGTATCGGTAGTGCTCCCCAGCCGGATCTCGGCGACATATTCCTTGTCGTGCGACTGGAAGAAGCGGGCCAGTCTGGTGGCGCGGCCAAGTACCAGGGGTAAGACTCCGCTGGCCAGAGGGTCCAGGGTGCCGGTGTGTCCCACCTTCAACTTGAGCTCTCTTCGAACCGTCGCAACGACCCGGTGTGAAGTGGGCCCCACGGCCTTGTCAACGACGAGCACGCCATCGTTAGAGGGCTTATCTATCATGGAACGAGCCCGGGTCGGGTCAAAGCGGCTGAAGGGGAAACGCTTGCGAGGTGACCCGGGCGTTGTCAGTCTCGCCACCGGCCACCTTGGAGTCTTCCGGTGAAAACTTCAGTCCCACATACTCCTCGGAGCTGGCTTTGATGTCGCTGGCATTCGGCCCCGTGCGCGGCTTTGATCTTACCTCAAATAGCACTACTGTCCGGTTAAACGATTTAAATATCTTGACAACATGATTGTAATCAATCAGTTAAAAGGATAACAGACGGGAAACGATTTGGGTGCGGCTCTTTTAGAGCGAACCATTATCCTTTATTGACAATAGGTTAGCCGGGTCCGAATCGTAGCGAGTGGCGCTTTTGGGCGAGATAAGGCTTGGCGAAGGGCATAAGTCGGCTAAAACGCGTCG
>JAKZYH010000058.1:0-3679 GCA_047514575.1 Acidobacteriota bacterium
GTCGAAGGAGAAAGCCGCCTGAGTCTATTTACACACCTCTTGACATGAGCTCTACGGTTCCCAGTCCTACAACAGGTATTGCCAGCCATAAGAAGCGGACCCACAGCGACCAGCCAAAGCCAATCTCCAACCACAGCGGAAACACCCAGACACCGACAAAAACACAGCCGGCGGCGAGCAGTGCCGACCGGCTCAGCACCTTGGATATTCGGTCCCTGGAGACTCGGCTGGATCTCCAACTTCCCCACGCACAGCCCAGCAAGAGAGCACATACCACGGTCGGAAAGGCGTAGCTGGGATGACCCACGAACTGGATACTCCTCTGAATCAGCGCTGTCTCCATCATCATGAAGGCAATGCCAATCGAGAGAAAGAACAAACCATCACCCAGGCGGACCCTGCGCTTCTGTCGGGACACCACCATGGGCAGTAGAAAACAAACCGAAGTGAGAACGCACAGCACCACAAAGGTAACCAGCAGTATGAACAGGCCAGCGTTGTTCTTTCTCACTTCCTCCGGCGTCTTCCATACCGACCATAGATCCGACCAGTTGAGAGTGAAGAAGAAGAAGGGCTGGTCGTCCGTCGGAGGCCGCACGTTCAGCGGATACTCGTCGAAGAAGTTCTGGCTGTCGTCAGCTTGAATCAGCTGGTAGAAGGGCGTCGTCTCCTGGCGGGCCGGATCGTAGAGAGAACGGTAGCCGTTTTCGGCAGCAGCGGTCCGGAGCAGGGCGAGTTCCTGCTGGGAGAAGGGCAACTTCTTGACAAAGATGACGGCCGGTGTTCCTTCTCCCTGGGTAAAGGAAGGGTCACTGATCAGGAAGATCTTATCCCGCGGGTGAGGGATCCCTCGGCGCTTCATCGCCTCCATCGCCAGAGCAGCGAGCCGCAGCGTCTGCTGCGGCGGATCGAACGACCAGCGCCCCAGGGTCAGAATCCCGTCCTCTCGAAGCCGACGAAAGTAAAGCTCGAACGCCTCAACCGTATAGAGATAACTCTCGCTAAGGGTAGGAGATCCCCCCGAGGTAGCAGCCCAGGTGTCCACTGCATTTCCCTGAATCACGTCGAACTGCCCATCGGTCCGTTCCAGGAAGCTTCGGGCCTCGTCGACGAACACCTCGACTCCTGGCTGGCTTATCAGTTTGCCGGAATAGTCGTGATAGCGGTCCAGCAGCAGATCGTTCACGATGATTGGATTGATTTCGACTCCCACCGCAGAGTGACCTGCCAGGCGCGCCGTCAGGATGTCCCTGCCGCCACCGGCACCCATGATCAGCGCTCTTCCATTACTCCGTAGACGATAGACCAATCCGGTGATGGCGGAGAGCAGCTTTTCTCCAGCCTCGGCAGTATGCCGGTCCCCTTTCAATATTTCGGTGCTGGCGTCGGCATCGATCTGCACGATCTTGCGATCACCCGCATCGAGGACAGAAACCCGAGAGAAGGCGTTCCACTTCGAGAACTCGAGGACTGGCTCCTTCTGCCCCTTCACGTAGTGCAAGCGCAACCAGTCACCGGTCCATCCCAGGACGAAAACCAGCAGGATTCCGCCGACCGATACAAAGAGAGATGCACTTCGCCGACGCGGTGCCATCAGAAGCGCCGCCGCCAAGAGCAAGCACCCGGCGATCCAGATCACCCTGATGGCATCGATCCACTGAATCAGGAGGAGACTGCAGCTCGCTCCCAGCGCTGCGCCCAGAACGTCCCAACTGTAGAGCCGGGAGACCAGCTCCTGGCGGTGGGTGTAGAAAAGCGAGAGAAACAGCCCACAAAAAAAGAAAGGGACAATGCAAACGCAAACCGTGCCTATCAGCCTGGCGACGTTGATCCAGGTCCAGAGATAGGGAGAGACCGGCAGCCTCAGCACCACGTCCAGACAGAGTGGCAGTGAGACCGCAGCCAATAACACAATCCAACCAAGAAAGGCCTCCGCACGCCTTCGAAAAAAATCCGTGACAAAGTGAACAATCGCTCCCGACCCTAGCCCAAAGAGCGCAATCGAAAGTACAAGGAAGGCGAAGTGGTACATGAGGGTCACCGAAAAAATCCGAGTCAGGGTCACTTCGGTGATCAACAAGGCACACGAAACCGACGCGACTGCGAGGTAGATTCTCACAAAGCGTCAGGGTACAGGTCGATCATCAGAGGTCGCAAGTCAATCAAAAGAGGTCGCACGTCTCAAGTTGTGTCCTTCTGGAGGTGGGTTTCGGTCAGCATCCCTCTTCAGCGAGTTTCAAGAGGGCATAGAGGAGCCAGGATCGCAAGAATTCTCCGAGCTGAGAGACGTGCGACGTGCCGACGCACGACCTCTTTTGATTGACTTGCGACCTCTGATGAACGACCTGTAACCTATTAGGCCCATGCGCTTGACCAATCGAGTGGCCATCGTAACCGGAGGTAGTGCTGGCATCGGACGAGGAATTTCGCTCGAGTTGGCCCGAGCGGGGGCAAAAGTTGTGGTTGCCGATATTCAGGAACAGCCCAAACAAGGCCGGTACTACGAAACCGACACGACCACCACGACTCTGCAGGAGATCACGACACACCAGGGGGAAGGTCTCTTTGTCCAGCTGGATATTGCACAGGAGAGTTCGGTTCGAGACCTCTTCGATCGCACCATCGCCCGCTTCGAGGGGGTGGACATCCTCGTCAACAACGCCGGGACGCACATTCCTGGGACCGCTGAAACACTGGCCGTGCCGGACTGGGATCGGGTCAGGGCGGTGAACCTCAGGGCCTTGTTCCTGACCACCAAGATGGCCATCCCTCTCCTGAGAAAATCTGCTGCGGGTCGCATTCTGAATATCGCCTCGGTGAATGCTTTTGGCGGGGGTGCAGGCCCCGCGTATGCACCCAGCAAGGCCGCAGTCGTCAACCTGACCCGCGATACTGCCCTCGAACTGGCCCCTGATGGAATCACCGTCAACGCCATTTGCCCGGGATACGTCGAGACACCCATACAGGACTACCTGACAAAAGAGCAGATTGAAGAATCCCGACGGCGGACACCGCTGCCCCGCTTCGGTAAGCCGCGAGACATCGGTCAGGCGGCCGTCTTTCTAGCCTCCGACGATGCCTCCTGGATCACGGGGGCTGCGCTGCCCGTGGATGGGGGTTGGTCGGCAAGCGTTTAACCCGATCAATCGCGACTACGTCAGCCTGGAGGGGACCAGGAGGTTCGAAGCGCCCGAAGCTGATCGCGGGCTGCTAGGCAACACGCTGTCGGATCCGGTCGTGGAAGAAGCGTTGGGCCTTACGAGTGAACTGGGAATTCCCGTCTATCTCAACCGCTACCTTAAGCGCGCCAACAGCATCGAGGAATATGCTTCCGATCTGGGCAACATTTTCCAAGACGAGAGATTCGCAGGCTTTGACGTCTACGAGTTCGCCCACGTCTCGCGGCCGACTCCTGACGCGAGCAAGCTAGAGCTAGTCGAGAATCGGCTGGAGCGGATTCGCGCGAAAAGCAGAGGAGCTAGGGATTCGTTAGTTAGTGCCCGTCCGGAAACCGGGGTTTTCAGACTGCAACCTGTTGAATCGTAAACAGTTATTGTACCTGAGACCGCTGACAGACCGGTTCGATCAAGCTCGATCCAGAGCGAGGACCACCAAGCGGGGGCAGGCGCGCCAAAAGGCGGCGATTCGGCACAGACCTCTCCCTGAGTCAGAGCCAGCG
>JAKZYH010000059.1:0-3363 GCA_047514575.1 Acidobacteriota bacterium
GTTTGGAGGATAGGGGAGCGTACCGGCCCTCATCCACCAGCGGATAGAGAATGACCAGTTCCCCCCACTGGCCAGAGCGCCGAGCCGTGGTCTCGAGCTGCTGCTGGAAACCATAGGGTTGAACGATCGACACACGGGCCTCGGCCGTCTCTGCCTGGAACCCCCTCGGCCAGCTGAATGACAGCGTCTGCTGGAAGTAGTCTCGGTGCCCCAGCTCCAGACTCAGCTCCAGAGTCGAACTCGCGACCTCTCCCAGCAAACCCATGGATGCCGTCTGTTGCATCCATCTTCGACGGGACAGTCTCTGCCTTCTCATGATGGGTTCAGCTCCCTCCAGGATGCCTCCATGGCTCCTCTGAGACGGACCGCCTCGGAGGCCTCATCTATCTCCACATCGGACCAGCAAACCCCTGTCCGGCAGGCACGTTCCCTTCGAGGCTCAGAAAGAATGCCGGCGACTCCGATTGCCATCGCCAGCAACAATCTTGCCTGCATCTCATGGACCACCCTCGTTTTCGGGCGAGACCTGTGATCTCCGGGCTGGCAAAGGGTAGAGGAGAAAAAGGGACACGATCGCGGCCACCAGGGCAAAAGTAAAGCTGGCCTCGAATCCGAAGTGGTCGGCCAGGAGTCCGTTGGAGGCGATGAAAATGAGGCCCATTGCGCCCGGTTCACCTCGGGACCGATCAGGACGTCATCGACTACGGACTGGGTCATGGCAATCTGGCGATGCTATCCCGTTCCGTGGTGTTCTCCAAACCCATTAGCTCGGACTTCTCAGTGTGCCGTGGAAAGGCGGCGATTTTCAGTGGGTGCCGATCCCACCTGGCAACGTCGCTCCAGCCGCCGACCCCGCCGAAGGTAGGAGAGAGCCGGACAACAGCACCACGGCAGTCAGCCCCGGAAGCGATCAGGCTCGCGCGTGATTTTTTTCCAGAGCCCAACACCGATCCCACCGCCAGGACCACCAAGGCTCCGACCACGTTGTAATACAGCCAGGAAACCTCCCTGAGAATGCTGAACAAGACGACGCTCAACATGCCTGTAATCAAGCCCCAGCCTGTGGCGGTTGATCTTTTCACCAGGAACGCCAGCAAGAACACGCCTAGCAGCGAACCGTAAAAGCAGGAAGAGCCGGAAAAACAGCCTGTCCCTTTTTTCCAATCCCCTTTTCCTCCAGCCGAGCTGGGGCCACCAGCCCGCGCTGAGTCATTCGGCGGAAACTTCTCTCCGGTTGTGGCGGTGGCCTCTGGGCCGCCGTGAGTCGAGCCAACGGCTCGAAGGCAGACAACTTCCGCCTGGAGGCCAAAGCCACGTCCGAGTTTCAGGTCAGCGTTTCCGAACCCTGCGGGAAAGGAGCATAAACGTTATGTTCCGGGCACATAGGTAGAAGTTTCTCCCAGGTACATGGGTTACAAAGGGAGTCATGTCATGGAAAGAAACCTGTGTAATTGACGAGACAATCCCCGCCACCCATCCCTGGAGAACAATCGGCTCAACGGGACCAATTCCACCCCAACCGATGTTATCCAGATTCGTTTTCACCTGTTGATCTGCATACGCCAATGGCGTATAGTACGCTATGCTTTTCGTGGAGACACCAATCTTCACGCGGCAAGTCAAGAGCCTACTGAAGGACGAGGAGTATCGGGCGCTTCAGCAAGCTCTGATGTTCCGCCCTGAGCAGGGTGCGATGATCCGTGGTAGCGGAGGTCTGCGCAAGGTCCGATGGGGCAGGAGCGGTTTTGGCAAGCGGGGTGGCATTCGTGTCATCTACTATTGGCATGAGGGTGATGAAACGTTCTACATGCTCTTCGCTTACGGAAAGAACGCCCAGGACGATCTCGGCCAGAACCAACTACGGCTCCTGAGCCGGATCGTACGTGAGGAATTCAAATGAAGAAGGACAATTTCGACGAGCTCGTCTCGAGCGTTCGTCAGGCTGGTAAGATCCGGCGTAAGGAGATGAAGGCGAGCCGCGTGTTCGACTACAAGCCGGCTGATATCAAGGCAATTCGCGAGCGGCTCGGAAAATCTCAAGCTGAGTTTGCTCTAATGATCGGTGTGAGCGTTGCCACTCTGCGAAATTGGGAACAGGGACGGCGTACACCTGAGGGTCCCGCCCGTGCACTGCTGAAGGTGGCTGCCGAGAACCCCGATGCAGTTGCCGAAGCTCTCAGCCTCTAAGACCGCGACTCCCTGGATAGCGATGGAATGAAGCTGACGGATCCACGTCACTCAGCTTGCGGATGGTGTCAAAGACGACGCGAAACCTGGCGTCGTACTTTCCTCCAATTCCACCAGCTTGTGGGCCGGGTCCTTGTGGGTTCCCTGCAGCTGCCGGATCCGGACAAAGGTGTCCATGCTGGATACTGACCTGAACCGCTCTCTTGTTGTGCAGAACGCTGGAAAGCATTGCCACACCTTGCTCAGTGAAAGCATGCGGGGGGTAGCGGCAACCGCCCCACTATCTTGAGATCCCAATCTGCAGTAAGGCAGATACACAAAGTAGCAATCTCATGACACTCTCCTTTTGGAGTCAGTGTAGATCAGGAGGTCTGACAGTTTCTTCACCAAAGCTTCACCTGGGACAGAAGCGGGGCAAGAGTGAGAGGATAGAGCAGATGGACACGAACAGGATAATCAGAAAAGCAGGATATGGCGGTCACCCCAGATTCAGAGAGATTGCCAAGTTTGCGGCGAACTTCACCAAACTGTCCAGCATTCAGGCGCCCGATGAGCTGGAGCAGAGACTAATCCAGGAGCTAAAGGAGAGGTTTCAGCACACACCAGCTCAGATGAGGAGCACCACAACCCCTATTGACTACACCGGGGTGATTGGGGTGGACTTTGGCGGGGACGTCGTGGACCAGATTTCCACCGCTTCTAGGATTCCCTGCGCAGTCCGGTCAGCTGTCCTACCGGATGCCCATCTCGGCTATGCCCTTCCGGTCGGTGGCGTCATCGCCCTGGAAAACGCAGTCTCTCCCCATTTTATCGGTTTCGATATCGCTTGCAGGATGACAGTGACCGTCCTGGACCTGACTCCAGATGAGCTGCTCTCCAGGCGCGAGGGCTTGGCGGACAGCCTGAGACAGGTCACGGCCTTTGGCATTGGGTCCGGCTTCGAAGACGGGCAAACCAGGCACCATCCAGTAGTCGAGAAATCCAGGTGGTCTGATTTCCCTCAAGAGGTGAGGAGTCTCCGGGCCCAGGCGCAGCAGCAACTCGGCTCTAGCGGAGGGGGAAATCACTTTGCTGACTTGATGGTGGGTACCGTCGAGCAAGAGGTCTCCTGGTTACCTCTGGAACGCGGCCAGCCTTTCACCTGTTTAGTCACGCACAGTGGCTCCAGGGGAGTGG
>JAKZYH010000060.1:0-12466 GCA_047514575.1 Acidobacteriota bacterium
GATCGGCATGCCGGAGAGTGGAACATGCGGCTCGTACTATGGACCTGGGCAGAAACATCTAGAATTTAGACCTCCAAAATGGCCGCCAGGAGCCGGGAAAAGGGTCGATTTTCCAACTTGCGCTTATTTTGGGACTAGTGAGCATGTACGGCTCAACCGAAGAGCTGTGGTTCCCCGAGTGGGAGTTCAAGGGCACACCCTGGGACGCACCAGCCCTGTACCAAAAATACAACCCGGCCAGCCACGCCAAGAGCTTCAAGACCCCCACCCTGGTTATCCACGGTGAGCACGACTACCGGGTGCCCTATACCCAGGGGATGCAGTTGTTCACCGCCCTGCAGCGTCAGGGTGTCGAGTCGAAGTTCCTCTTCTACCCGGACGAGAACCATTTCGTGCAGAAGCCTCAAAACGCCCGCCTCTGGTGGAACACCGTGCTCGGATGGCTGGCGGACCACGCAGGGGTCAAGTGGAGCCCGCCCAACCTCAAGCCCAAGAGGCGAAACCAAGAGGCAGGGTAAAACAGACCGAGGACTGACGAAACGAGAGCTGGCGGCGTTTCACGGTCCAGCAACCGAGGAGAAGTTCCATGAAGTCTTCGAGAAACGTGTGGTGCATGGCGGTCGCTCTGGGTGTGGTCTTATCTTCCGGCGTTTGGGCCGGAAAGTTCGTGCCAGTCTACTCGGAGGTGTCCAATCCGGTGTTCCGGGAGTGGCAGCAAGAGCTGAAGGCTGGGAGGGTCCTCGAGTCGCTGGCGGAGTATCTGAACGGCACCCTGATCCTCCCGGTGGACGTGACGATTACCGTTGCGGAGTGCAAGACCTCGAACGCGTTCTACTCCCCGAAGGACCAGGCGATCATTATCTGCTACGAGCTGATCGGCGAGTTCTACGAGGGTGGACTGGAGTTGGGCTGGCCGGAGGAGGACGCGAACGAGGCGGCGAAGAACGCTACGGCCTTCTTCTTCTACCACGAGCTCGGCCACGCTCTGATCCACGTCCTCGACCTGCCGACGACCGGCAGGGAGGAAGATGCCGTGGACCAGCTTTCGACCTACCTTCTGGCTTACGAATCCGAGGACGGTGAAGTCCCGACTCTCGACGCCGCGCTCGCGTTCCTCGCCTGGTCGGAGGAGGCGAAGAAGTCAGGCGCGCAGCCTCCTTTCTGGGATGAGCACTCGCTGAACCAACAGCGGTTCTTCAACCTCGTCTGTTGGGTTTACGGACAGGATCCCAGACGGTTCCAGAACCTCGTTAAGCAGGGGCACCTCCCCGAGGCTCGAGCCAAGCGCTGCCCGGGCGAGTGGCAGCAGATCGACAAGAGCTGGACTCGACTACTCGAGCCCCACCTCGCAGGAGAGTGATTGAGGAGCCCTCAATGGGTCACTCATTTCCAAGACCTCAGCGGAGACAGTCTCTATTATCTGAAGGAAGGCGGCGACCTCAAGCTATTTCAGACTGGCCAGGGCAACTAGACGGATTTCTCAGCGATTGGACGCTAACGATCGTTGCAATGTGGTCCTTCCAGGAGGCCGCTTCAGCGGCGTGGCGCGAAGCGTACTAGACCCGGTGTTTACGCCGGGGGGTCGGTTTGGTACCCCTTCCGAGGGCCGTTCACGGTCCTTCTCGAATGGCGGCTTTAGCCATCGTCGACCCGGAACCTGGCTGAAGCCTTCGCTCGAGAAGCCCGCTGAAGCGGGCCCCGCCACCGTTCGCCGCTCTACCCCGGCCTCAAGGCCGGGTCTATTACGCTTCGCGCCAGGCCGCTGAAGCGGCCTCAGACCGCTAAAGCGGTCTGGAGTCAAGGACTCGCGTATTTTGCGAACTTCTTTTTGAAATCTGCCTTTTCCAGCACATCCTTGTTCACAACCTCGGCCGGAATTTCGCCGCGCGAGATTTGATCCGCATGCTGTAGCCTGCCTGACCAGGCGAGCCTGAGATACTCCTCCGTGAAGCAGAGACTATGGGGCGCGACCACGACGTTGTCCATCTTCAGCAAGGGGTTGTCCGGGTCCACCGGTTCCTGTTCAAAGACGTCCAGCCCCGCTCCCCTGATCCATTTTTCCTCCAAGGCACGAATCAGAGCCGGCTCGTCGACGAGGCCGCCGCGCGCGGTGTTGATAAAGTAGGTGGTGGGTTTCATCTTCTTGAACTCCGGCTCACCGACCAGATGGTAGGTTGCATCACTGAGCGGCACGCTGATGTTGACGTAGTCGGATTCCGCCAGCAGCGTATCCAGATCCACGAGCTCGACGCCCAGTTCGTCGACGGCCTCCTGGGTCACGTAGGGATCACAGGCTAGATGATTCATCCCGAAGGGGGCTACGAGTTTGAAGAACTCGCGGCCAATATTGCCGACACCTATCGATCCGAAGGTCTTCCCCTCCAGTCCCTCTCCAATGTAGTTATTGTGCTCCAGCCAGCGCCCTTCGCGGGTGAGTTTGTCCTTTTCGAGCAGGCGGGTGGACAGGGCCAGCACGAAGGTGAAGATGGTGGCTGCCATGGGTCGTCGCACTGCTTCAGGGGCAAAGCAGAGCATGACGTTGGCTGAGGTCAGGGCCTTCACGTCGATGTGGTCGTACCCCACGCCCGTCATCAGCAAAGCAATCAACCGGTCACTCCCGGCGGCGACGGCGGCTTCGTTCCACTTGGTCCCGCCGGTGATCACCAGGTCGCAGTCGCCCCGTTGTTCGGCGGTTATTTCGGGGTCGTTCTCAAGCGCGCAGTGCTCTATCTGTGGATACTTCGAGAGCAGTTCGATCCCAGGAGCCGGAAATCCAAGGTTGCCCTGCACATCAAAAAACTCGGCGGCGATTCCTAGCTTCACATTTTTCGGCATCATTGATCCTCCCCGTTGGGACCGACCCTGTCACGCCAGGATTTCCTTGACCACCTTAGTCGGATGCACGTCCGTCAAGCTTTCATCGCGATTTCCATGACGGTAGGTAAGACGCTTATGGTCGAGTCCGAGAAGATGCAGAATGGTGGCGTGGTAATCGGAAGTGCTGACGGGGTTCTCCACGACATGGTAGCCGAAGTCATCGGTGGTGCCATGGGTGACTCCGCCCCGTATTCCCCCGCCGGCCATCCACAAACTGAACGCATGTTTGTGATGGTCCCGGCCATCCTCACCTTCGGCCATGGGGGTTCGACCAAACTCGCCCGCCCAGATCACCAGGGTCTCATCGAGCAGACCGCGCTGGCGGAGGTCCGTCAGCAAGGCGTGCACCGGGCGATCCGTCTGGCGAGAGATCTTGCGCTGTCCCTTCTCGTTCTCCTTATGGGTATCCCAGGGTTGGCTCTTGTGCAGCACTTGGACAAAGCGGACGCCTCGCTCGACCAGGCGGCGAGCGAGCAGACACTGGCGGCCATAGATGCGGGTGTGCTCGCCTTCGGTACCGTACAACTCGTGCATCGTTCTTGACTCTTTGGACAAGTCCAGGGCATCAGATGCAGCCACCTGCATTCGCGCGGCAAGTTCGAAGCTGGAGATTCGCGCCTCTAGCTCCAGTTCATTGGGTCGAGTGCTCAGGTGTTCCTTGTTGAGCTGTTGCAGCAGCTCCAGCCGATGGGCGCTGTCGCGTACGGAACCCCGAGTGGCCAGGTTGAGCACGGGTGCGCCCTCTGCCCGCATCGCCATGCCCTGATACACTGGCGGGAGCCAGCCACTGGAAAAGTTCTTGACCCCGTCGATAGGGAGCCCATTGGGATTCAGAATCGCGACGTAGGCGGGCAGATTCTGACTCTCGCTTCCCAGTCCATAGGTAATCCAGGAGCCCAGAGCCGGACGTCCGGCATTGATGAGGCCGGTGTTGATATTCCGGAGAGCCTGTTCATGGTTGGAATGCACGGTCACCATGGAACGGATTACGGCGATCTCGTCGACGTGCTGAGCCAGACCCGGTAGCAGTTCGCTCAGGACTGTTCCGGACTGACCGTATTTGGCAAACTGGAAGGGGCTCCCCAACCAGGAGCCCGTCTTCTTCACGTCGACCGTATTCACGTAGCCTTCGCCGGGAGTCTCGCCATGACGTTTGATGAGCTCAGCCTTGGGATCGAAGAGATCCATCTGGCTGGGGCCACCGTTCTGAAACAGCAGGATCACCCGCTTGGCTTTCGGCGTAAAGTGCGTTCTCTTGACGAGAACGTCGAAGTGCTTTGCAGACTCTGCGCCAAGGGTCTCACCCAAAAGTGAGCCCAGAGCGATACCGCCCAATCCATCCCGAATTCGATCGAACCAGGCCCGCCGCGTCAACATTTGCCTCATTGGCAGGTAACTCACATGGCCGGTATCCATAGTTGGATCTACCTTCCCTCAGTCGACGTAGACGAACTCGTTGGTGTTCAGGAGTGACTGGCACAGATTAGAGTAGATCCGCAGGACCTTGGCTTCGCCGGATAGCTCCGCATGTTGTTCCACCTGTTGTTCAAGAAAGGCCAGCAGCATCTGGCGCTCGCCGGAGGTGGGTTCTCGGGATAGAGCCAAACGGAAGGCGTGTTCGACAGTTTCAGCGTCCACCGGGCTGAAGGGTGGATCCTCCTTGAGAACGCGGCGAGCGAACAGCTCTGCCTGGGAGCCCACGAACTCGCTGTTCATCAGTGCCAAAGCCTGGGAAGCCGTGGTTGAGGTGCTGCGCTCTGGGCAGTTCACCTCGATGATCGGAGCATCGAAGACCTCGAGGAGACTCTGCGGAGCCGAGCGCCGAACAATCTGGTAGATGGAACGCCTCCCACCGATGTCATCCCCTTCCGGAACGATTTCACCCGTTGCTTTGGTCTCAGTCTTCACGGGTTGACCGTACATCTTCGGATCCAGGGTCCCGCTGACTGCCAGCATAGAATCCCGAACGATCTCCGCTTCCAATCGACGTAGATTCATCCTCCACAGGAGTTTGTTGTCCGGGTCGATGGCAAGTCCCTCGGCATGGGCCTGTGAGCGTTGTCGATAGACGGTCGAGGCCATGATCAGGCGATGGATGGACTTGACGCTCCAGCCCGCTCGGACGAACTCCGTCGCCAGCCAGTCCAGCAGGGCTGGATGGCTGGGCAGTGCTCCGGATCTTCCGAAGTTGTCGGTACTGGAAACAATGCCTTTCCCGAAGTGGTGAGCCCAGATCCGATTCACCATGAGCCGCGCCGTGATCGGGTGGCTCGATCGGGTCAACCATTGGGCGAACGACCGTCGTCGCCCGCTGGTTTTCGCATCGGGCTCAGGAACCGGGACCTGGAAAGGGCGTTCCTCGTCGTCCAACACCCGTGGGATTCCCGGTGAGGCCTCTACCGCCTCCGGGCTTTCATAGTCACCCCGCCTCAACACCCGAGTCCGCGGTGGATCTGCGTCCATATCGTAGAGTGCGCGGATGGCCGTGAGATGGATGCGCTTCGCCTCCTCCTCTTTGATCTCCCTTTCCAGTCGTTCCGCGATGCTGGCGTAGCCTGGAAACATCTCACGCAGCTCAGGTTCCTCCGCGGCTTCCCGCTTCGGATGCTTGGCCTGATACTGTGTCCGACGGGCCCGCTGCAACGATTTGAGGGCCTTGACGACCTCCTCGAGGGGCTTATTTACCTGGCTGGCAGACTCTTGCTCGGCTCGAGTCGCCTCAAAGATCCGGCGCTTCTTCGAGGTCAGGACCGGACCCAGGGGACGGATGGCGCCTGAGAAGATGGCCTGAAGGCCATAGTATTCCTTCTGGCTGATTGGCTCGTACTTGTGATCGTGACAGCGGGCGCAGTGTAGCGTCACACCCATCAAGGCCGAGCCGACGATCTGCTGGGTATCGAACAGCATTCTCCACAAATAATGGTTGTTCAGGTTCCCGGGATGCCCAGGCGAGGTGCCGTCCGCAGCCATCCGCAGGAAACCTGTCGCCACCAGGGGTTCGACCACATCGGGCGGCAACCCATCGTGTTGTCGAAACTCTGAAAGCTCGTCCCCGGCGAGCTGTTCCCGTAGGAACAGGTCATAGGGTTTGTCGGAGTTGAAGGCCCGGATCACGTAATCCCGATAGCGCCAGGCAAAGTCGCGCACGACGTCGGCCGCCTCCCCTCCCTCGGAGTCCGCATACCCTGCGATGTCGAGCCAGTGGCGTCCCCAGCGCTCGCCATAGTGAGGGCTGTTCAACAGCCCGTCGATCATTTTCTGATTAGCCACGGGTCGACGGATCCAGCAAGAAGTCATCGACCTGTTGCGGAGATGGCGGAAGCCCAATCAGGTCGAAGTGAACACGCCTCACCAGGGCAATGGGATCGGCCTCGGGAGAGAAGCTGAGCCCTTGCTTCTCAAGCTCCGCCAAAACGAAAGCATCGATCGAATTACGGACTCGTTGACGCTGCCGTACTTCAGGCGGAGAGGGTCGCTTGGGTGGCTGGAATGCCCAATGCTCACGATCCCCTGGATCGTCAATGGATGAGACGGGCAGCGCCGGCTCCGGGTTCGAAGCCAACGCTCCCTCATCGATCCAACGCCGGATCGTTTCCAACTCCACCTGGCTCAATCTCTCATTACCCATAGGCATCTCACCATCGAGAACCCGTCGGTAGAGAAGACTATCGCGAGCCGATCCAGGGACGATGGCCGTCCCTTGGGAACCTCCCTTGATCAAGCTGGTGCGCGAGCGCACATCCAGCCCGGCCTGCGGGGCCGAGCCGCTGTGGCACTGGAGGCAATGCTTTTCAAGAATGGGGAGGACGGCATGCTCGAATGCCGCTGCCTCCTTCGGGGAAGGGAGTGTCTGAGCTGGCAGGCCAGTCAGCGTTAAGACCAGCACAGTCAGAATAGTCGCGGTCTCAAGCTTCGCTGCCGTGTTGCCTCCAGCTCTAGAAACCATTCTGGAACTCATGCAGGACCTGTCTCTATTGAGGGATATCCTCCGTGGCCGTGGTGATTACATCATAGGCGTCGGGTCGGCGATCTCGCAACATGAAATAGCGGTTGCGCACCTCGCTGACCCGGTCCGGATTCAAATCACCATAGACGATCGTCTCCCCGGCGGCTTCGGCCTC
Organism: Acidobacteriota bacterium; assembly: GCA_047514575.1. Classification (GTDB taxonomy): domain Bacteria; phylum Acidobacteriota; class UBA6911; order RPQK01; family JAJDTT01; genus CAUZIZ01. Next base: position 6,999 of record JAKZYH010000060.1, read on the forward strand.
GGCCACGATGCTGCCTTCTGGGTCGACGATGATGCTCTTGCCGCCCAGGGTAAAGCCGTCCCCATCGGGCAGTCGCAAGTCCCCGACGGCGTTACAGGCAGCCAAGTAGGCACCGTTTTCGAAGGCCCGAGTGATGATCATGTGCTCCCAGATTCCTCCCTCCGTGGTGGAGGCGCCAAAGGGGGCCAGAATCAATTCCGCCCCATTCAAAGTGAGGCAGCGGGCAGGCTCGGGGAATAGGGTGTCGTAGCAGAGCATGGTGCCAACCTGCCACTCCCCGACTCGAGCCACCGGAAACTTTGAGCCCCCCCGATAGAACAGCTTCTCCAGACCTCTCCGCGCCGGAACGTGAACCTTCCTGTATTTGCTGATGACCTCGCCCTCGGGATTCACCATCATGGAGGTGTTGTAGAAAAGGCCGGCGGCTTGCCGCTCATAGATGGTGGAGGCGATGTGGACGCCGTGCTGCCGAGCCTTCTTCTTGACGGCAGCCGTCGCCCTCCCGTCCTCGCTGTCGGCCAGATCATAGAAGCTATAGTCCACCGCTAGAGGAAAGTATCCTGTACTCCAGAATTCCGGCAGGACGAGAAGCTCAGCTCCCTCGCCGGCTCCTTCATCAATGAAGCGTGACGCTCGGTTGATGTTCTCCTCGAGTCCACCAATGGTACTTTCCATCTGAATCAGCGCTAGTTTCATGTCTGAGACCTCCGTCCCTGTACTGGCCAAGCGGGCTCAGTCGGGTTCCGACTCCATTATCTCAGGCGGTTCATCCCGTTGCACCTATCTTGAATTCCGAAAAACCTCCGCCTAGTGAGGCATCGCCTCAGACCTACAAGCAATGTGTCGTGATCGAGAGTCTTCGATTGAGCCTTCCGGAAGAGAGCCGTGATCGACCCAGAGTCTCGTCTTCAGCTAGGCGCGATCAGTCGGGGAGACAACTGTTGAACGGGAACTGCTTACGCCGAAGTAATTGCGCGTAGCCCAGGGTTGCAATGCGAAGCGAGCTACCCTGGGTTTGGGTCGTTCAAAACAAACACGCTACCCCAAAGGGGTTATTGCCGACCGGAAACGAATCGCAACAACGCCTTCAGCGTAGAGGAGACAGACGACTTGAACCCAGGGTAGCTCGCTTCGCATTGCAACCCTGGGCTACGCGCAGTAACGCCTTCGGCGTAGAGTGGGACAGGAGTGCTTGTGTCTTCCGCTCCAAATTTGACTCAAACGTAACGAAAAGCTTCAGACAAACTTTCTTAGTCCGATTCCCACCTGCTTCGGAGTGTCGGCACCTGGAATCACAGAGGCCACGGCCCCAAGAGTCAAAGCTGGGTAGAACTCTAGGCTTGGGTTGGGAGAGGCTGGCCGGGCCTGCCGCATCCTGTGGTCGGGACTTCGGTACCGGCGCTTGCACTGGGACAATCTCACCTGCCGGTCACAGACGCTGGCCGAGCCGCTGAAGTCCCGGACATTCCTGTAGGGGGAAATCGCCATCCTGAGCTGCTTCGTCACCGCTTGACTGGTAAGCTGGTTCCTACCCGATCGGGAAAGGGATCTGGCAGGACTGACCCTGCATACGCTCGATCCCTAGAAGGGGCGCGAACTCAATATCAGACCTAATTCATCAATCTGGATGAGCGAGGGGTCGCCGTGTCATATATAGTCGCGTTAGATCAAGGGACAACCAGTTCTCGCGCCATTGCGTTTGATAAGCGAGGCGGCGTCCAAGGGGTCGCTCAGCAAGAATTCAAACAGTTCTTTCCTCAGCCCGGCTGGGTCGAGCACGACGCCCGGGAAATCTGGCAAACACAACTCCAGGTGATGGCCGACCTCATCCATCAAATGCGGCTCACCAGCGACGATATCGCCGCGATTGGCATCACGAATCAGCGTGAGACAACGGTCGTTTGGGACCGCAATACGGGCCAACCCATTTGTAATGCCATCGTCTGGCAGGATCGACGGACCGCTCCGAGCTGCGATGAACTCAGATCCGCGGGACATGCGGGGACTTTTCGCAACAAGACTGGGCTCCTGCTAGACGCCTACTTTTCAGGGACGAAAGTCCAGTGGATTCTCGATCGCATAGAGGGGGCTCGTGAACGTGCCCAGGCCGGAGAGTTGGCATTCGGTACCATCGATAGCTGGCTTGTCTGGAACCTGACAGCCGGAAGCGTTCACGTCACCGATGTTTCGAATGCCTCGCGAACCCTGCTCTTCAACATTCATACCGGCGAGTGGGACGACGAACTGCTTGGACTGTTGGATGTTCCCCGCAATATGCTTCCAAGAGTCTGCACTTCCAGCGAAGTCTATGCTCACACTTCCGATGGTCTCGCGCCGGCAGGCGTGCCGATTGCTGGTATCGCCGGGGATCAACACGCCGCCTTGTTCGGTCAAATGTGTACCCGGCAGGGCATGGTGAAGAACACATACGGCACCGGCTGTTTCATGCTCATGAACACGGGCACTGAAGCTGTCGAATCAAGGAACAACCTTCTGACCACGGTTGCGTGGAAGATTGGCGATCGTACGGAGTACGCCTTGGAAGGAAGTATCTTCGTGGCAGGTTCAGTGGTGCAGTGGCTGCGGGACGGACTAGAGTTGTTTGAGTCTTCTTCGGAAATCGAAGCGTTGGCCGCGAGTGTGCCGGATAATGGAGGCGTTTATCTCGTCCCGGCATTCACAGGTCTAGGAGCTCCGCATTGGGATCCGTACGCGCGAGGCCTGGTTCTGGGACTCACCCGGGGAACCTCCAAAGCTCACCTCGCTCGTGCAGCGCTCGAAGGGATCGCCTATCAGGTTTCCGATGTGCTCGACGCGATGCAATCCGATGCAGACATCCAGCTGACCGAGTTGCGCGTCGACGGCGGCGCCTCTGCCAATGATCTGTTGATGCAGTTTCAAGCAGATCTGCTGGATGTTCCCGTGGTGCGGCCGCGGGTGCTGGAGACGACCGCACTGGGCGCGGCCTACCTCGCCGGGCTAGCGGTCGGATATTGGAAAAGCCGCGACGAGATTGCGGATCAGTGGCAGGTTGACAGGGAATTCACTCCGACTATGCCTGCCGAAAGGGCGGAGACCCTCAAGCACGGTTGGCAAAGAGCGCTGGAACGTTCCAAGGGGTGGGTAGAATCCTGATTTAATCGTCTCGACGCTTGGGTCTGGTATCCATTCGGGAGAAAAAACCAGCCGATCAATTGAATTTCTGATCTAGAGGATCTTTCAAGATGTCGCCCTACCTCGCGGAATTTATCGGAACAATGTTGCTTGTGTTGCTGGGCGATGGCGTTGTCGCCAACGTGGTGTTGAAGGATACGAAGGGTGAAAAGGGCGGTTGGATTGTGATCACGTTTGGTTGGGGGATGGCCGTGTTCGTGGCGGTTTTTTGCGTTGCCGACATTAGCGGTGCTCACATCAACCCAGCCGTGACGTTGGGCTTGGCATGTGCTGGAGAATTTGGACTCAGCAAGATCCCCGGCTACCTCGCGTCTCAGTTTGCCGGCGGCGCAGTGGGAGCAGGCCTGGTCTGGCTGGTGTACCGAGACCATTTCAAATTGACGGAAGATGGAAACGCGAAGTTGGCTGTGTTCTGCACCGGTCCTGAGATCCGTAACTATGTGTCAAATCTGATTTCCGAAATTATCGGTACCTTCGTGCTGGTCTATGCGGTATTGCATATCACGTCTCCTGAAGGGGGGTTAGGTGCGTTGGACGCACTTCCTGTGGGGCTGTTGGTATTCGCGATCGGCCTTTCGCTGGGTGGCACCACCGGGTACGGCATCAACCCTGCGCGTGACCTTGGCCCCAGAATCATTCACTTCCTGCTCCCCATCCCCGACAAAAGAGACAGCGATTGGAGCTACGCCTGGATCCCCGTCTTCGGGCCGGTCATCGGCGGAGGCTTGGCCGGACTCTGCTTTGCTGCGATTGGCTGAGCCGCGTCGGGGGCTGGGGAACAATTTCATTTCGATTTCGAAAAGAGACTCCGTGGCCGACAGGGTTTTCTCCTTCTCCGCAGCCGCGATACGCTGACGCCATGAGACAAGTTGAGTTTGCGGATACCGGAGAGACGGTCTCGGAGATGTGTATCGGTTCTGAGAATTTTGGGACCCGCTGCGAGCCGGGCGAAGCGCAACGCATTGTGGCGGCAGCCCTGGATCAGGGCGTCAACTTTATCGACACGGCTGCCATGTACGGAGACGGGAAAAGCGAGGAGGTGCTGGCCGTCTCCATCCGGGGACGCAGGGACGGGCTTTTCCTGGTGACCAAGGTTCACGAGGGGATTGATGGGACAAGTATTCGCGAGAGCATCGATGAAAGCCTTTCCCGGCTCCGGACGGATCACGTCGATCTCTATCTGATCCACTGGCCTCTGGAGGGATGAGGCCCGCCGAGGTCATGGAAGCCCTCAACCAGGTCGTGGTCCAGGGCAAGAGCCGATACGTGGGTTGCTGCAACTACCCGGCCTGGCTGCTCGCCCACTCCAACTCCATCGCCCGGGACAACGGCTGGGCTCCCTTGATCTGCAACCAGTTGGCCTACAATCCGGTGGAACGGGGAATCGAGTTGGAGAATCTGCCCCAGGCCCTGGCCGAGAAGGTGGCCATCACGGCCTATCGGCCACTGTTGGGTGGGCTTCTGGCCGGCAAGTATGCTGCTGGCGGCGAACCCTTGCCAAAGGGATCCCGGGCGGCTTCGGACACCCGTCTCCTGACCTGGTTGGTGAGTTACGGGGATGAGTTGGAAAAGTTTTCACATCTGGCCCGAGACGCGGGCCTCCTTCCCGCTCAGCTGGCCATCGCCTGGGTCAGGAAATCGGTTGCGGTTACCGCACCCATCGTAGGCGTCCGTTCCCTGTCTCAGCTGAAGTCGAGCACAGAAGCGTTTCGCACCGACCTCTCCCAGGAACTCTACGATCGGGTCTGCCAGCTCTTTCCGACCCAGCTTCGGGAAGAGGGTTTTCAGCGGTTTCCAGGACTGAAGTACAACTTCCCACGCCTGCGCCGCAGTCTGAAACTAGGAGGTACGGAGGATATCTAGCCGCTAGTTTAGTGGGGGCGCAGTATTCCGTAGGACTCGCCGTGACAACTAGTCAACCGGACTCATCTGAGCCTTGAGGGGCCTCTCGCCGTTAATGCTATTGATAGGCTTCCGCCGTATGTTTGACCCTGGTACGCCAACTCGCTAGCATCTTCAACACCAACGTTAGGGTGATCGCTGAATGGCCCCGCATCATGGAACCGAGGAATGGCTATGGAAACTCGAAAAGACAGGGTTGTAGACACCGATTGGTCCAAGCTGACTCAAGGCCAGCGCATCCGGCATTTGGAAGTTGAGGGCTATATTGTCCTGCCCGACCTGTTGGACAGCCAGCAGCTCGAACGCCTGAGGGCCGAGACCCTCAAGTTTGAGACCGTTCCACGAGATTACAGCATCCACCAGCGTGGTCGCCCGAGCATCCAATTCTGGGG
>JAKZYH010000061.1:0-3819 GCA_047514575.1 Acidobacteriota bacterium
TCCAGAGGCAGGTTGCTAGATCGGAATGTCCGGAGATTCCGGAAGCCCGTCGTCCCGCCTCCGGTCTGGATGAGTCGGGACCAGCTGAAGGAGGCCAGCAGGGAGAAGCCCTCGGGCCCGGCGGCCTTTTCCAGCTGAAGATGCATGCCGTGGTACCACGAATCCGCGTCCGCCAGGGGGAAGTAGATAGCCTGAAGATGGGGCAGAGGTCGTCGAAGTTGACGGTCCCCGGACCCTGGAACGGCGTCGTTGAGGGAGACCGTCTCGATTCGGTGGGTGGAGCGGGAACCGTGATAGCCCCCGTCCAGGAGCCACCGGCTGCTGAGTTCGTGCTGCAGGCTAAGGCCCCAGGAGTGGGTTCTGGACAGCGGCAGGGGGGTCTCCATTCCGAAATGGTCGGGAACGGCCTCACCCAGTCCATCCTCCGGAAAGGGCGTAGACAGGTAGAGGGACGGTGTAGCGAGGGCACTGTTGAAGGTGGGTCGCTCCGCTCCGGGACGGGGATTATGGCTCAATCGCAGCACGTTGTTGAGGTCCGGCTCGTTGGAGTGGATGCCATATCCCGCCCGCACCACCGTCTTGTCGGCCAGTCGGAGGGAAAGGCCGAGGCGCGGCAGGAACCCTTCCAACTTGTTCCAGCGCACCAGGGGATGGTCGGGGAGGAAACGGCCTGTTTCACCGGGTGCCAAATCCAGATCCTGCAGGGGAGGAAAGATCTGCCCCGTGGCCGGGTCCAGGTTGGACATGAATCCCCGCTTGTCCTTCCAGGGGAGCCGCAGCTCGTAGCGAAGCCCCAGGTTCAGCGTCAGGCTTGGACTGATCTTCCAGGTGTCCTGGAAGTACACGTAGTAGCTGTCCTGATGAAATCTGCCCCGGGAGTCCTCTCCCCCAAGGTGGCTCTGGACCAGATAACCCAGGAGAAAATCGGCGAATCCGTTGCCCGAGTAGCGATCGAAGAACGTGAATCGGCTACGCCGCTCGGTCACATAGTGGTTGTAGTGCCTGCGGTAGTGGAGACCGATCTTCAGCGCATGATCCCCTTGCAGCAGGGACAGATCGTTCTTGACCTGCCAGTTGCCCAAGGACGACGGGCCCAGGTAGGGGTAATCCCCGATCCCGGTGTAGCCCTGGACCTCCACCACTGGGATTCCGGTCCGATCCACCTCGCTCTCCAGCAGCTCCTGGATGCCGAGCTCCTCCACTCCACGAGTCGGAGGCCGGGCGGTTTCGTAGGGTCTGCGGAACCAGTGGAAGCTGGCTACGTTCTGGGCCTTGGCCCCCAGGCTCCTGTCATAGGACAGAACCTGCCCCCAGGTGCTCAGGGGGTGGCGCGCAGAGAAGGCGCTGAAGGGTCGCAGCGAAGTCCAGTGGTTGGAGTCCCAGACGAAGCGGCCGGCCCAACGACTCACGTCCGAGGTCTTCAGGTCAACGCGGGCGATAACCTGGGGATTGTCCACAGGACTTCTGGAATCGGGACTCGTGAAGTTCAGGGCACCTGAAGTGTTGGGTTCGGGCCAGTAGCGGAGCAGCCTCGAGGCCACCGGATCCACGCGGCCTGGGGGGATCTGGTGGCCAGGGAAAGGCTTTCCAGTCAGCGGATCCAGGATCGCCTCGGAGAACCGTCCCCGCTTCTCCTCCGGGGTGGGGACGACTGCTGTCAGGGGCTTGGTCTCCCGAACGGATCGCAGCTGGTAGGAGAAGAAGAACCAGGCCTTATCTCGGCCGCCCAACAGACCCGGAATCAGCAGAGGGCCTCCCAGAGTCGCTCCCAGTTGGTTGCGTTTGAATTCGGCCTTCTCCTGCTCGAAGAAATTTCGGGCATCCAGGTTGTCGTTGCGGTGGAACCAGAAGAGATTGCCATGAAGATCGTTGCTTCCGCTCTTGGTCACGGCGACGATCTGCCCACCTGGTCGGATACCGTACTCGGGAGAGTAGTGGCCCGTCTTGACATCGAACTCCCTGATAGCATCCGGGCTGGCCTGGAAGGAGGCGCCGCCATCCCCGTGGGTGAAGAGCGTGCCGTCGATGTAGGTCAGATTGTCCCGTCTCCTCATACCCAGCACCCTGACGGTGCGGCTTCGGCTCTCGCTGCTGGGCGCCGCCCCCACCGCCAGACCGGCCAGTTGGCCCAGGTCTCGGGTGTTGACCGGGAGGCTCTCCAGTTTTTCCTGATCGATGAGCTGACCCCGGTCCTCTCGGCTGGCTCCCGAGAGGATGGACCGGCTCCTGGTCGTCTGGCTGACCCCGGCATCTCCTCGGGAGAGGCGAAAGTCCTCCTGGCGAATCTGGCCCACCATCAGTCGAACGTGGGTACGCAGCTGGGTGCGGTATCCCGGCAACGATGCCCGGATCTCGTAGCTGCCCGGGGCCAGGCCGCCTCGCCGATAGTCTCCTTTTGCATTCGTCAACAGCAGGAAGGCTTCATTGGTTTCGACCCGGTGGATCGTGACTTCCACGCCAGGAACAGGCTGGCCCAGATCGTCACGAATCGTGCCCAAGAGGGTTCCCGTACCCATCTGGGCGGGGAGCCGGTGGGAAAGGCAGGCCAGGAGTCCCAGCAGTGCCAGCCCTACACTGACCCAGAGTCTTCGATCACGAGGATTTCGCTGAAACCACATTGGATGTGCCCCGATCGGGCGAGTCAGTCTACCACGCAGCCTGGGACTTCCCTCCACGGGGAGACCGCCCGTGGTCCGACCCGGACGCCTGTGAAGCGGGAGCTACTGCACATATCGAAGGTCATCGCGACAGAGCTTTTTGCCGACTGGAGCTGGGTTGTATTCCGGCTCGTGATCGTCTGGCCAAAATCGACTTGACAGCGCTCCGAGGATCTAGGCAGTGCGGCATTCGCTTCTTGATCCCTGCGGGTCCCCCGGGGTTCCAGATAGAATCACGCCGAATCGAATTTTTGCGGACCACGATGAAGTCGCTTGTGGCCTGAAGAGCCTGAGAGCATGGGTGTCGTCGTTTCGCGTCGAGACGCTTCGCGGACTCGACCCGTCGCGCGCGCCACATACGTTGCCGTATTTACGTTCCAGTGTACTTAGCTCCCCGTAGGATTCCAGTTATTGGTGTTTACTCACCTAATAGAGAGTCAAGCAGCAGCTATTATCCTTGAGTTCTTTGTATTCGGGGTGGCTTACCAACTTGAAAATGAGCCCACTTTAGTCGGCATGTCTGTGGCTGGTTGCTTTTGTGGATCTCGATGTGATGGTTCCATTGAGCCTGGTATATCTTCCTCGTCTGGCTTGTACGCTCCGAAGATAGACCTAGCCAAAAATATCTGAAATTTTGATTTCCACCGATCGGACTCGAAACGGTCGGCGGCATTGTGGCCCTTTCTAGGAGGCCGCTTCAGCGGCCTGGCGCGAAGCGTATTAGACCCGGTGTTTACGCCGGGGGCAGCAGCTTCTCCTACCTCCCTTGAGGGCCGTTTACGGTCCTTCTCGAGCGGCGGCTTTAGCCCTCGTGGACCCGGAGCCTGGCTGAAACCCATTTGGTGCTAGCTCGCGCATTCTGAGAATCCGCTATCCAGGGCGGCGACCCAGGCGATGGAGGAATCGAGGCCCCACTTGAAATGCACAGCCAGGTTCGTCACCAGGACTGTGGTGGGCACGTACATCCTTGTGTCTTTGCCCAGGAGTACATTTCCCGAAATCCAACTTTCCAGCTCGACGACGCAGGAATTCTCCGACGAGCAGATTGCTTGGATCCTGAGCACGAAGCGGCTGCGGACGTCCAAGGGGCTGCCCTTTACCGCCACCCGCGTCAGCCGGTTTCGCTACCATCATGGGCTCCCGGGCACGAAGCAGTCCCGAT
>JAKZYH010000062.1:0-4786 GCA_047514575.1 Acidobacteriota bacterium
GTGTACTCCTTCCTTTATGGGCCTTCCGGCCCTGGGTTTAGGTCAACCCGGAAGGATACTCACCGCCTCTGCTATTTACACACCTTTTGATGGTAGCTCGAACCGTACTGGGACGGTTGCTGCCTCTGGGCATCAAGAGTATCAGACGAGATGAAGTCCCCTGGGCCTGGGCCTTGAATGGAGTGGGTTCGGTTCTAGGTACGGTTGTAGCGGTCTTGATCGCGATACAGATGGGCTTTTCTGCTGTCTTCTGGTGCTCGATTGGCCTCTACTTGCTGACCGCTTCGTCGGTGCTGCGCCCGAGGATTTCAAATTCCAAGATACAAGATACAAGATACAAACAAATCACAAGTACCAAGCACTAAACTCCAAACAGGTCTCGGATCGCGGGGAGCTAGGGCACGACTCGTTGAAGCCAGGTTTCCTGAAATGCCTCAGGCCAGTTCGCACTTTGGTGCTTGGAATTTGGAGCTTGTTTGTATCTTGTATCTTGGGATTTTTTTACCTGTATCTTGGGATTCTCTACTTCACCAACCGTGACTCGGGGAACTGCGCGTGCCAGCCAAACCAGAATGCGCGGTTTGAGGCGATGCGTCGCTTTCTCTTGTCGGAAGATCCGATGAGAGCCTCTTCCGTCATCTCCCAGGTTTCGCCTTGTCTGTCCTTGACCTTCGACTTGCGGTCCCATTTGGAAAAGGTGATGCCGGTTGCGTCGTAGACGCGGCTGGAGCCGGATTTGTCCGTCAAGATGACGACGGACCCGTTGCCGACCTTCTCCAGGTGCAGGTTGTTCTTTTTCAGAAACTTGGGATGGAATGCCACCGCTTCGCCGTCCAGGATCAGGGCTACCACTTCCTGCTTGTTTCGGAGATCAGGGCTCTCGAACGGGACCGGAAACATCAGTTTATCGTGAGAGAAATAGTCTCTGTACGCTACCCCCTCTCCGTAGTCCCGCTGATGACCAGTGTCTAGCGAAAGCACCTTGGTCGTAGGATGCCGGTCCTTCCAGTCCTTCCATTTGGTGGTGACGATCGGGAGCCTTTCCAAACGTAGTCCCGAGCCCACCAGAGTTCCGGAGACGGGGACCCCTTCCAGGGCGGACCAGAGAGAATTGGTCTTGCGGTCGTACATCAGCTTGTTGGAACGATATAAAAAGCCGCTGGTGCCGAACTCGAAGGTCTTGTCTCCTACCTTTTGGTCGTAGAGAACAGCCGACCCGCAGAGGGTACAGTAGGCGCAGGTCACGTTGACTTTCCCCACAGTATCGTTGAACAGTTCGTGCCAGGCCAGGATTCTTTTGGGGTAGGCACGGGGCTCACCGTTGATGTAGACCCCAAACACAATGTCGTTTTTTCCCAGATAACTGGCTTCGTCGGCCGAGATCATTTTAGGATGTTCCAACGGCGGAATGCCATCGAGCTTAACGCCCCCCCAGAGGATCTCATCAAGTCGAATCGAAAGCTTCATCCCCTTGTAGAAGAACCAATTGAAGCGCTTGTCGATGGAGGAGAAGAGCGTCGCCTTGAACACGGGATAGTCAGGATGGGTCTTGACGTCCTGCTTCCACAGCCACTTGAACCAGGTGTGGGTGTCGTTGGGCAACTTCTGCTTGGTTGCCTGCTTGAGCATCTTCCACATGTTCTGGGCTCTCTGATCATTGGGAGGCAACAGAGAGATCATCTCCAGGATCATCGGGGTATACCCCGTCTGCCAATTGCCAACCACCACCTTTGCGGCATTCCGATGCACGGATTCATTGGGATCGGCCAACTCGGCAATGACCCCAATTGCCATGCCTCCCTCGTCGCTCCCCGGGTTCTGGGCGGCAAGAGCGTCGGGCCACAAGGAGATCTTTCCGATTGTGAATTTGGAGAAGGGGCCGATTCCCAGTCCAGTCGGAAGCAGAGTCAGGCCAAGCAGAAAAATCAGGCGTTTCATCGGTTTCCCTTTCAGCATCGCAGCCTCGGCATCCTCGTGTAGGGCCCGCACACTCAACGGGACAGTTCTGAAAAGCACTCATGCCGTTTCGAGACTTCCGGCCCATATGAGATCCCAAAGTTTGGATGCCCGTCAACCGTTGTAGTTGCTATCCGGCCTTGAATTTCGGCGTTTCTCGAGGAATCTGCGCAGGGTGTGGGTAGGGATTCTGTGTCTTACGCTCCAGACTTGACTCAATAGTCACGAAGAATTCCGACCAAACCTCCGTAGTCGCTCATTCTTGGCGAACGATAGGACATGTGACGAGTCTCACAAACTCCGCGGAGGGGCTTGCCGAAATGACTAGCATGAGTTGGTGGGGCTTAAAAAATGCTAAGCCTGCCCTCAGTTTAGAGGGATGAGGAAGGGAGTGAGGAAGGAGGAAGGCTAAGTCGCTCGGGCAGTGTCTCAAGCGATGAGGCGCCGGTCAGGTCAGGTTGAGTTGGTCTGGCCGGTTGCCTTCCCCCAAAACTGAAGGCGAGTCACCCCGTTTACTTCCTTCCTCTGATCTCTTAGCCCTACCCGCCGCAAGTCCGCACCCCGGAAAAACAAACCAGTAGAACTTGCAACCTGCAGGCTGTAACCTGCAACCTGTGACTGTTTCGATCGTGGCCTTCGTCCTCCCTTGCTTGTGAAGGAATGTCGACCAGCGATTCACCGGCACCTCCTGTACACCCTGCGAGCGGGCCATCCAACTATCCACCCCTGCTAGCTGACTCCCGTGAGAGATTGGTCTCGAGAATCTCAGTGTTTTTCCGCACAGTCCTCTATCTTTGTGGACGCGACGGCGTGGTCCTGGTGTCTTCGATCTCTTTCAGCTTTCTTCTTTCGGTCTTTCCCTTCATCGCGCTGCTGCTGACCTTGATTCATCATCTCCACTGGAACGAACTCGAAGAGATCATCTTCGATTCCCTCTACTACTTCTTCCCGGTTTCGCAGGATTTCATCATTCGTAATCTAAAGGTCTATACCCAGCCGATTCGAAGTATCCACGCTTTCTCCTTCGTGCTCCTGGTCTGGGGTGTGTCCGCCTTCTTTTTCAGCCTGGAGGCCGGCCTGGATTCTGCCTACCGGGTGAGTCAGCCTCGTCGTTTCTCGGTCAGCCAGTTTCTGGGATCCTTCATGGTCGTCCTATTCGGAGTGGTCGCACTGATCTGCGTAGGAATCCTGAGAATGGCTCGAATGCTGACAAGGGAAGTATTGGGGCTTGAGGAGGGGCTCGCGGGTGGAATCGAGACGGTCTGCTACCTGGGTATTTCGTTGTTCCTCACCCTCCTGTTGTTTTTCATGGTGTATCGGTATCTTCCGAATCGAAGCGAGGTGAGTCGAGGCATGATGTCGGAAGTCATTTTTTCTGCTCTGTTCTGGACCGCAGGGAATCTGATCTTCAGGGCACTGGCTCCTTCCTGGTCCCTGCAGAAAATCTACGGCCCCTTCTTCGTCTCCGTGACCCTGCTGCTCTGGGCCTACGCTTTCGGTTGTATTCTGCTCGGGAGCGCGCGGCTGTCGAAGGATGGTTTTTTCTGGAGGCCAACACCGCCCGAGGAGCCCCTGGAGGCGTCTCCGAGCATCGTATCGGGAGCGACGGTCCGGACGGAGGCGGAGGACGACGAGGAATCGATCATCTAGTAGATCACGCCGCTCTCCTTCTGGAGCGTCCAGAAAAGGCGGCGAGCCCAAGAGTCTTCCATTTCCAACTGGATGAGAGAGGCGCTCAAGTTACCCTTGAGGATCGCACCCAGGTAGGACCAGGTCAGCCGCAACTGTAGGACTTTTTCCCGAAGCCAGTAGGTTGTCCCGTGCCAGGCGCCAGATCTGACGTAGAAGAACGACCCATCTTTGAGTTCTACCAGAAATGCCTCTGGCATATCATCTACGCTCACCGCCTCATGAGGAGAAAACCGGGTGGAGTCGAAACCTGGCTCGTCTGGTCTCAAGACGATCTTTCGGACTTGCGTCACGGGTACCACCGTTTCCACCCGCGAGGCCCTGGACTTCCCGTGGCCCAGTCCGGTGGCCTCACGAATGGGTAGACGCTTGACCGGAATCCCCTTGACGTAGATTGCAGCAGACTTTGGGGTGACGAGGATGTACGGCAGGGATCCCGCAGCCAGCTCGAGGCGATGACGAAGTAGTTGGGCTGATTCTTGGCGCTCCGATCCCAATCCGTATGGTGCCAGTGCCAACAAGCCCCAAAACAGTAGAGACCATCGGATGTTGTAGCATCTCGCCATTTCACCTAGTAAATATAGACTTCGGCGTTGAGTGGAATGGTCTGGTTCAGGTACTCCAGGTCCTCACTCCCCAGGCGGATACACCCATGAGTCACATTCTGGCCCAGTAGCCGCGTGTAGAGGGTGCCGTGGATGAAATAACCGTCACCGAAGCCCAGGGCGTGTTTACCGAGGACGCCCTTCTCCACCCGATCCTCTTCTCGAGATGGGACGGGTTTTCCCTCTTCTAGAAAGGCCCAATCGGGCTTTATCCAAACCGGATTGTCCTCTTTGGAAAGGATCCGAAAGTGTCCCTTCGGTGTGTCGAAGCTCCAGCTTCTTCCGGCGCTGTGTAGGCGTCGACCACTGCCGGTTGAGCACACGGCGTCCAACAATATCCTCTCCCCGTGCTTGAGGTAGAGTCGGTTTTCGGCGGTGTCGATCAGGATATAGGGGCCTTGGGGTTTAAGAGACTCGAGCTGCAGCTCAAGTGCCGAGAGTTCGTCCTGGAAGGCCGAGGCACTCGGCGGAAATCGATCGGTCTCCGGGCTTCCGTCGAGCGAAAGCAGCCCGATGCCAGCCGCGGTCAAGATCAG
>JAKZYH010000063.1:0-3539 GCA_047514575.1 Acidobacteriota bacterium
TCTGTCTGGCACCGTTGGCGAAGCCCCAGAACCCTTATCACAGCCTGGTCAAGGATTACAAGCTGATCGGCGCCGAGCCGAATGATCCGGTCGCTGACTGTCGGCTAGCTCTCAAGCTCCTTGAGGATTGTTGGATGATCCTTCAAATGAGGGAAGAGGAGAGGCGCCGACTCCTGTCGGTCTACCGGAGCTGTTTTGTCGACTCCGAAGGCCCGGAGGGAACCTCAGCTGTCAAGAACGGAACCGGCCTTCTGCTCGAACAACTGGGCGGACAGTTGTTGGCGGACGAGCGGGTATGCAACGGTTTTGTCTACTTCGCCCTGGAACAGGACCGACTCGAAGCGGACCGCACCGCCCGGGCATGCCCGCACGCTGTTCGGCGCCATCTTTCATCCCTGCTCACCTCTCCCAAAACCCGACCGGCGGTCGCCTACGCTCTGGCTTGGCTGACGGTGGCGGGGACTGAATCAGTTCTGCCTCGTTGGGTCCATAGGAGGTTTCCAGAGGCGGCTGTGTTCCTGAAGAAAGTGCGCGGCGCTCCATGCAGCGGCGCCGAATGCCCCTACTGCTCTGAACACCACGATCCGCGGGGCAAGCTGCAGAGGTATTTCGGGTTTCCCGATTTTCGGCTCGACCCGAAGACCAGTGACGGCAAGAGCCTGCAGGAGCGGATCGTTGTCGAGAGGATCGCTGGGGAGTCGATCTTGGCCATTCTGCCCACCAGCGGCGGCAAGTCGCTGGGTTTTCAATTGCCAGCCGTCGTCCACAACGAACAAACAGGGGCGCTCACCGTGGTCATTTCGCCTTTGCAGGCCTTGATGAAGGATCAGGTTGAGAATCTCAATAAACGGACCGAGACTCCCACTCTGGCCGCCACATTGAATGGTCTGCAGACCATGATCGAACGCCGAAACGTACTGGAAGGGATCCAGTTGGGCAAATATGCACTCTTGTACGTCTCTCCCGAGCAACTGCGCAGCCCGTCCTTTGAATCCGCGATCAGACAGCGGGAGATCGCCGCGTGGGTGTTCGACGAAGCTCACTGCATCTCCAAGTGGGGTCACGACTTCCGTCCCGACTACCTGTATGCGGCTCGATTCATCAAGGAATTCTCGAACAGTGAAGGTATTGATGTCGCCCCTGTCGCATGCTTCACGGCCACTGCCAAGCTGGACGTAGGGGAGGAAATACGTTCCCACTTCAGAAATGTCCTGGGGAAGGATCTAAAGGAGTTCGCTACCGATCGGATCGATCGGGAGAATCTTCACTTCTCGGTCGAGGAGATCCCCAACGCCCAAAAAGTGCGACGCATAGACCAACTGCTGAGAGAAACAATCGCCGAAGATCCGGAAGGGCCGGCAGTCGGCTCGGCGATTATCTACGCCCGAAGCCGTTATCGAACAGAGCGCTTGGCGGAGATGCTGCGCTTGCAAGAATGGAACGCAGAACGCTTCCACGGCGGGCTCGACCCACCCGAGAAAAAACGAGTCCAGGATGCCTTTATGGCTGAGAAACTGCCGATCATCGTCGCCACCAACGCCTTTGGAATGGGAATCGACAAAAGGGATGTGCGCCTGGTCATACATGCCGACGTGCCGGGGTCCATCGAGAATTATCTTCAAGAGGCGGGCCGGGCTGGACGAGACTGCAAACCAGCGGACTGCGTGCTGTTGTTTTCCAAAGGCAATCTGGAGAAGCAGTTCGATCTGGTCTCCAAGGGCCAGGTAAGCAAACGGGACATCGCACAGATCCTCAGGGCAATCCGCCGAGCACGCCGCCGCGACGTGGAGGAGATCGTGGTATCTCCAGGCGAATTGCTCCGCACACCGGACACCGACCTCTCCTTTGACGAGGAGGATCGGTATGCCGGTACTCGGGTGAAAACCGCCATCTCGTGGCTGGAGCGGGCCTGCTTCGTGCTGCGCGACGAGAACCGCACCCGCCTCTTTCAGGGGGTACCGGCAGTACCTGACTTGGAAAAGTCCCTCCAAAAGGTCAAGACGCTCAATTTGTCCCCCTTCAGACGAAGGCAGTGGATAGAGGTACTTCGTCGCCTTCATCTTGCCGATTTGAGGGAGAGGATCGAAGTTGATGAAATCGCCTGCTTTCCATCTTTCAAAACACGGTTCGCGTCCCTTGAGCGTCGGCACTCGGACGACCCGGTGAGGGCGAGCCGCGCCTTCACCCAGGAGATCTTTCGCACCTTGCACGAGATGACTCGTGCCGGAGTGTTGGAGAGTGGTATCTACTTCTCGGCGTGGGTTCGCCATAAGACGGTCGGTAGGTCAATAGACCGGTTGGAACAGATCGCCGCAGCGCAGGAGACGTTACTGGATTTGCTTTGGGATCAATGGCCGAAGGCTGGCCCAGGGGATGAGATGGAATTCTCCATCCCCCAACTGCAGGAACAACTACGAGCCCGAGAGCTCAAAATCGTCAATGACAGCGTCCTCACTTTGCTGAAAGGGTGGGCAAGAAGAGTGGTCGGTCGGCAGGCCCCTGTCACCCCGCGGAGCCTGGGACGGCGTCGGCTCGGGATGCGCCTGAATGTCTCATGGGATGATCTGGCGGAGCAGTTGAAACTGCGAAACGAAGTGGGCCGGGTCGTGTTAGACGTACTGGTCACCAAGGCAGATCAGCAGAATCTGGCCGGCGAGAGGCTAGTGCGGTTTTCGCTGGAGGATATGCACCGGGCTGTCGAGGCGCGCCTCGGGCTCGCACAACAAATTGGCGACGAGTTCAGCGCTATCGAAAAGACCCTCTTATTCCTCGATGAGAGCCACGTTATCAGGCTGGAGAAAGGACTGTCCATCTTTCGGCAGGCAATGACCATTCGCATGCATGAGGAGGCGAAGGGAAGGCGTTACTCGGAGAAGGACTATCACCCTCTTCGAGAGCACTACGAGCAGAAGATGATTCAGATTCACGCCATCGGACGCTATGCCGAGGAGTCGCAAGAGCGTCTGGAGGGTTGGGCTCGCGGCTATGTGGACAACTACTTCAGGATGTCCGGGCGGGATTTCAACCGGCGCTACTTCCCTGGGGAATTCAAGTCGCTGAAGCGTCCTACCTCCAAGGAGAAATACGCCGAGATTGTCGAGAGCCTGGGAAACCAAGCGCAGGAACGAATCGTCAAGTCGCCAAAGGACCGCAACGTTCTGGTGCTGGCCGGTCCCGGTTCGGGAAAGACTCGTGTGGTTGTGCATCGCGCCGCTTTTCTGCTGATGGTGGAACGGATCCGCCCCGAACGTCTGCTGGTGATTTGCTTCAACCGTTCGGCCATGCACGAACTGCGGGTGCGACTCCGGGCATTGGTGGGCGATCTGGCAAGACAGGTGGCAGTCCATACATATCACTCCTTGGCGCTGCGAGTGACAGAGCGTTCCATCGCCGAGCGGATCAAAGCGGCTGGTGACAATCAGATCGACTTCGACGAGATCATCAAGGAGGCCAACCGCCGCCTGGCCGGCGAGGAGCAGATCGTGGGAGCAGAGCCGGACGACCTGCGAGATCACCTGCTTTCAGGTTTCGAGTATGTG
>JAKZYH010000064.1:0-2779 GCA_047514575.1 Acidobacteriota bacterium
AGATTTGCGCTAGATTTGGTCGCGACCGATTGAGCGAAACCGCAGGCGTAGCCAGGTCTACGTTGAGGATTTCGCGATTGAGGAGCGGCCGAAGATAGTGTGAAGATGAGATGCCAAAATGCCAAGTTATTTTTGCGCAGGCCCTAAGAGGGCGTAAGTTAATAGGAGAGGTGACATGAATGAAGCTTTTCTGCTCCAACTTCAGGAAGAGGGAAGACCCCTATCGTTGACTCCAGCCAGTCAAGAAGGCATCCGCGGCGTCATCGTCAACCAGGAGTTCGACTCCTGGCCCCGTCCCCTGGCGATCGAATTCCAGGCAGCGAACGAGAGGACCAGGATTCGTTTGAAGAACCTGAGAAGCCGCAATGGTTGGCCACCGAACACGTTCAAACTCAATCGATTCTTTCGGTCCGGCCAGATAGGCTTCCGCGGCGTGGCCGACAAGTCACTCCCGATTGGAAGCTATTCCGTACGTGTTCATCTTAGGGGTTACCCTGCGAGCGAGACTGTCAACTTCAGAATCTCAGGAAACGAGGAAACGACGGTTCGCGTGATTCTGCCAGCGGATAGTAGATCGATCAAATTGACCAAGCAGGTGGCTGATTTCGATCGCGCCATCCTCAAGGTCATCCAGAACCAAAAGTCCAAGGTCGATGGCGCGAGTCTGGGTGACTGGCTCTCCGATGAATCGAGACGCCCAGCCCGGCGTGCATGCGCTTTGAATCTCCTGGCCAAGCTCAGAGCCAACCCCAAGCCGACGAATCCCTTGATTCGTCAGATCGACTACGTCTCGTTTGTGGACATCGACCGCCTTTACGCGGGCGTCAAACCCGAGCTTCTCAATAAGCTCGAGAGAACCGACTTCGACTCCGACAGAGCTTCTGGAACGCATCGAAGATTGCTCAAGTGGGCCAAGCGCAGTGCTGGGATCGACCCGGCCGATTACGAGCTCAAGAGCTTTCGTCAGTCCGGACGTTCAAGTATGCAGTGTGTGGTCGCCGTGCCCAGGGCCAGTGCCGGACCCTATTTCGCCGACATCGATATCGATGAGGCCAATCCGTGGGACGACATGGTGGGGTTTTTTCTGCACGTCGGCGAGCTGATTGATGGAGAACCGACCGACCACCTGAGTCTGCGAAAGAAACTCGGGAGGGGGGAAGCTGCAGAGTTCCTCTACTACACCGTGGCTTGACTTTGTGATCGTCCGATCCGTCCCAGGCGAGATCCACAGAGCCGTGAGTGACCAGGATTGTCTGCAGAATATTGCCGGATGTTGAGGAGCGACCGGCCAGCAGCACGATCTGACATCGTTGAGAAAATGCCAGAGACACTCCGGAAATAGCGCAAACAGTTGCCCTGATTCGGGATTCCCCCAGCATCCGGGATAGCGTTACCTGAGGATGATATGCTGGCGCAACCAGATACTCAACCGGGAGGAGGACGCCATGCGAGTCAATCTGATCAACGGAACTCTGCCAATCCTTGTCTGCTTTTCTGCCTGTGCCCCGCCGGCTGTGGGGCCGACACTCGATCCGGAGCGGGTGACCATCAAGATCGACAGGGAGGTCATTGTGGTCGAGCCGAGTCCGGACACTGGCCTGACGCACGAGATGCTGGGTATGGTGCGCCATCGCGACGGAACTATCTTCTTGAGGACCCAGACCCAGGGTTTTCTCACCAGCAACGACGGCGGTGAGACCTGGTCGGGACTGTCAGTAGATCTTCCTCAAGCTCCCGAAAAACAGGTTCTGCACGGTCTGGGCCTGAGCCTCGACGGACGGCTCTGGTTGATGCACCAATCCCGCGGCGGTAAGGACCTGTTTGTGTCGACTTCCGAGGACGCGGCTCTCACCTGGAACACCACCTCGATCGACTATGCCAATCTGGCTCCCGGTGCTCCCGAGCGTCCTTATGCCTTCTGCTACAACGACTACAATACCTTCTTTCAGCGGCCCGACGGCACCCTGGTGCTGGGCGTCGGCCTTCGTTATGAGGATCATGGGGACTACCAGCAGGAAGACCAGTCGCGGCCCGGCTTCCACGAGACGCTCATCCGCTCCCGGGATGGGGGCAAGACCTGGGGTGATCCCAGCGAGGTGCACCAGCATGTTGCCGAGACCGGATATGCGGTGGATCCCGACGACTCCGACCGCATCCTGGCGGTGACGCGCAAGCAGCGTCCCCCCTTAAGGGGCGAGGACCCGGCGGAGCAGGAGAAGGCAGCTGGGGTACCGCCCGGGACCGCTTGGCCCTGGAAGGGCGCCCTGCTGCTGGAGTCCACCGACGGCGGCCGCTTCTTCCGGGAGCTTCCCGGCAGCTATCTGGGTTCCTACAGCCACCGGGCGACGATCCTCTGGACCCAGGACAACACCGTCGTGGTGGCCTCGGGTGTGGGGCGGAAGGACGGGCGCCGGGTCGTCCGCATCAGCCTGGATGGCGGCCGCAGCTGGGTGGACGGAAGCGCCACCGGGACACTGCTGCTGGATCAGGCAACGCCGTTCGTGCTGCTCAGACCTCCTCCCACCATCTCCTTCACCGCCCCCATGATCGAGCTCTCTCCCAACCACTTCCTGACGGTCTACGCGCATTGGGAGGAGGAGTCGCTGAAGCGATATTACGAGGATCCCCAGAGTCCCTGCACCCAGGGAAACCAACCGGGGAATTGCCCCTGGCTGGGGATAAAGGCGCTGTTCTGGCATCTGGAGAACGGGCCCGAAACGGGACCCGGAGCCTGAGAGAATCGCTCAGTCCAGAGCAGGAGGCTGCGTTTCCCCGACGC
>JAKZYH010000065.1:0-5614 GCA_047514575.1 Acidobacteriota bacterium
GGCCTGGACGGTGTCTTCCAGAAGTTGGCGGCTGAGGGACGCGTCTACGCTCGGAGGTACATAGGTGGGAATCACGATACCGGTGTGTTCGCGCAGAGCCTGGAGGGACTCTGCAAGAGACCATCCTTTTTTCATGCGATCAGAATTCAGGGCTCGCGCAGAAATAACTTGTCATTTTGGCACCTCATCTTTACACCATCTTCGGCCGCTCCTCAATCGCGAAATGCTAGAGCGTTGACGGGGTTCGGATCTGCTAGCTATACTGCGAATCATCGCCGGGCTCGCTTCGCTCGGATTTTCAGGGAACGGAGAAAGTGAGTGAGCCGATATTCAGCTTTATGCTCGCCGGCCATAACTCAGATGTTCCTCTTCTGGGTCATGTGCACTTCGGCGCTCGCTCAGACTGGCGATCCGGCTGAGTTTTTCGAGATGAGGATCCGGCCTCTGCTTGCAGAGCAATGCTTTGCTTGTCACACCGCCAGCGCGATGGGAGGGCTGGTGATGAAGTCCCGGGAGGCGCTCCTGAAAGGAGGAGACTCCGGGCGGGCCATCGTGCCCGGGCATCCTGAGCAGAGTCTCCTGATCCAGGCGGTACGGCACACCCACGCTCGCCTGAAGATGCCGCCGGAGCGTAAACTCGCGGACGACCAGATCGAGAACCTCGTGGCCTGGATAAGAGCAGGTGCCGTCTGGCCAGACGATAGTCCGTCTGCTTCGGCCGCAAGAAAAGAGGGTCAGTACGTGATTCGGCCAGAGCAGCGTAGCTTCTGGTCTTTTCAACCCCCTCGTCAGGTTGAGATTCCAGCGGTGCAGAAGCAAGGTTGGGTTCGATCCCCCCTCGACCACTTCGTACTCTCTCGACTAGAGAGCAAAGGCCTCGACCCGGTAGAGCCGGCGGACCGACGGACGCTGCTGCGCCGGGCCTACTTCGATCTGATCGGCTTGCCGCCGACTCCCGACGAGGTCAGAGTTTTTCTCCAGGACAACTCTCCCGAGGCCTTCCAGCGGGTCGTGGATCGTCTCCTTTCCTCGCCCCGATATGGGGAGCGTTGGGGCCGATTCTGGTTGGACCTGGCTCGCTATTCCGACGACAAGTTGAACTCCACAGAAGATGAACCGTACTTGAACGCATTTCGCTACCGGAACTGGGTCATCGACGCCTTCAACCAAGACCTTCCCTACGACCGGTTCGTCAAAGCACAGCTTGCGGGAGACCTCTTGCAGGACCGGAACGAGAGCTATGTCGGAGGCCTTGGATTCTACGCCATCAGTCCGCAGTTTCAGGATGATCGGGTGGATACGACCACGAAGACATTTCTGGGACTTACTGCGGGCTGTGCCCAGTGTCACGATCACAAGTTCGACCCGATCCCAACCGAGGACTACTACGCTCTTCTGGGGGTTTTCAACAGTTCCAAGATTGACGAGTATCCAATTTCTGCTGAGGGGGTAGTCAAGCAGTATCGGAAGCAGGAGGAGAGACACAAGGCTGAAAAGGACGCGCTCGATGAGTTTCGAGCGAACCAGCGTGATCAGTTGATCGACGCGCTCGCCCACCAGACCTCTCGCTATATCCAGGCATCCTGGAGAACTCTGCGCTCCAAGAAGAGGGAGGATCTCGACAGCGTCGCCCAGGAGCAGAAGCTGGACAACGAGACTCTGAGCCGATGGGTGCAGTATCTCTCGAAGTCTCCGCGGGACCATCCCTTCCTGGATCCCTGGGATCAGGCGCTGGGCTCGGGTGCTGGCGCGCGTGAGATTGAGGAGATAGCCCAGTCGGTCGAGACCCTCGTGATTTCTGCGATCCGTGAGAAGCGAAGAGTCGACGAGGAAAACGAGCGGCGGACGCACGGAAAGACCCGGGTGGAGATCGGCAAGACCGAGTTGCTTTCTCTGGAAAGGGACAAGTATTTTCTGTGGCGCGACCTAGCCTCAGAAAAGGAGTTCACGGCTCCCCTCGAGTTCGAGAGCGGGATCCTCTATTACCTCGACGAGAAGATCGATCGCTTCCTCGACGGTGTTTGGAAGACCCACCTGGACACGCTTTCCCGCAGAGTCGAGAGGCTGGAAGCGGCGATGCCCGAAAAGTATCCCTTTTTCCACGTGATCTCGGACAAGGAGAAAGCGGCAAACGAGCGAGTTCGCATCCGTGGCAACCCGAACAATCTGGGCGAGGAGGTTCCTCGACGGTTTCTCTCGATATTGAGCCAGTCTGAACCTCGACCCTTTACTCGGGGTAGCGGCCGGCTGGAGCTGGCCGAAGCGATTGCCCACCCCGACAATCCCCTGACTGCCCGGGTCATGGTGAACCGGATCTGGCTGCATCATTTTGGGCAGGGGATTGTTCGGACGCCCAGCAATTTGGGCCAGATGGGCGATCGTCCCAGTCACCCCCAGCTGCTGGATTACCTCGCCCTCCGATTTGTCGAGAGTGGCTGGTCGGTCAAGGCAATGCACCGCGAAATCATGCTTTCCGCCACCTATGCTCTGAGCACCCGATTCTCGGAGGACAACTACAGGGTCGACCCGGAGAGTCGGTTGTTGTGGCGATATCGTCCTCGGCGTCTGGACGCCGAGACGTTGCGAGACTCCATTCTGCAGGTCGCTGGAAAACTCGATCTCGAGGTCGGGGAAGCCCCCTCGAAACTGGACGAAGAGTCAAACCTGCGGCGCACCGTCTACGGCTTTATCAGCCGCAGGCACCTGGATACGATGCTTGCCCTGTTTGATTTCCCCAATCCCAACAGCAGCAGTCCCAAGAGGATCTTGACCAATACCCCCCTACAAGGACTCTTCTTCCTGAACAGTGAGCTGGTGGCGCGTATGGCAAGGGCACTGGCTCAGCGCCTCGATGAGGAAGCAGGTGGAAAAAGCCAGGCCAGGATTTCCCTGGCCTATAGTCTCCTCTTTGGACGACCGCCGACTCCGAAGGAAATGCAGATCGGATTGAGTTTCGTGAAACATGAGTCCGATGCCTGGCCACGCTATGCCCAGACTCTTCTCAGCTCGAATGAGTTCCGGTATATAAACTAGTACCCTGTCAATTTAGAGATTGTGGGTTATGGAGGAGCCGGGTGGTCGAGGTCAAGGCGCACGGCCACAGGGATAGCAGGGCTATGTCGAGGACGCGCAACACAGAGATCGGCCGCCAGGGCCGTCCAGAACCTACAATTTCTAAGTTGACAGGGTACTAAAGTCGTGAAACCACCTCCTGGAGCCTTGATAGATCGGCGTCAGCTGCTCCGAAGCGTGGGCACTGGATTCGGTATGGTAGCCGCCTCCAGCCTACTCGCCCAGCCCCAGAGTCCCTTGTCCGTGCTGGCTCCCAGACCGGCGCACTTTCCAGGCAAGGCCAAGCAGGTGATCTTTCTGTTCCTGAACGGCGGACCCTCTCATGTCGATTCCTTTGACTACAAGCCGATGCTGGAGAAGTATGACGGTCAGCCCTATCCTGCCGGCAATCTGGAAACCGAGCGTAGAACCGGGCATTTGATGCGCTCGCCCTTCGAGTTCAAGAGGCGAGGGGAGAGTGGGATCCCAGTCAGCGAGATCTTTACGCATCTGGGAGGCTGCATCGACGATATTTGCGTGATCAAGTCCATGTACACCGACATGCCTTTTCACGAGCCCTCCCTGTTCATGTTCAACTGTGGTCAACGGATTCCCGGGCATCCCTCGTTGGGCTCCTGGCTGACCTATGGATTGGGTACCGAAAACCAGAACCTGCCCGGCTATGTGGTCCTCTGTCCGGGCTTACCCGTGGTGGGACCTCAGTTGTGGTCTTCCGCCTTCCTTCCCGGAGCCTTTCAGGGGACCTACATCAGGAACAGCGATTCAGATCCTGAGAAGCTGGTCCCTAATCTGCGCAACACCACCGGGTCCTCTCAGCAGCGAAGGCAGCTGGATCTACTCGGTCAGCTCAACCAGCTTCACATCGAGCGTCACGGGTCCGCGCCTGAATTCGAGGCGACCATCCACTCTATGGAAGTCGCCTACCGGATGCAGTCCGAGGCCATGGACGCCTTTGACGTCAGACAGGAGAGCGAAGCCACCCGCTCGTTGTACGGGGAAGGGGACTTCGCGCGTGGTTGCCTGATCGCACGGCGCCTGATCGAGCGCGGAGTCCGCATCGTGCAGGTCTACTACGGCAGCAGCCAGCCCTGGGACACCCACGACGACATCCTTCGAATGCGCACGCTGACGGCACGATCGGATAAGCCAATGGCCGCTCTGATTCACGATCTGCGGTCGACGGGACTTCTAGACGAGACCCTGGTTGTGATCGGAGGCGAGTTTGGAAGAACTCCAACGGTCGAGGTCGGGGGACTGGTGGCCGTTCAGAACGGGCGGGACCATAACAACCACGGCTTCTCGGTGCTGCTGGCTGGCGGTGGTGTGCGGGGCGGAACGACCTACGGAAACACGGATGAGTTCGGCTTCAAGGCGGAGGAGGATCCAGTCCACGTCCACGATCTACAGGCGACCATGCTTCATCTACTAGGCCTGGATCACACCCGGCTCACCTACCGATACAGCGGACGGGATTTTCGACTGACCGACGTTCACGGCCGCGTGGTCGAAGACATTATCGCTTGACCTGGAACTTGAACGAATTCGTCGGAACGTCTTCACGTCGCTGAGGAAAAATATCTATAGATGTTCGACCGAAACGCGGCCGCGCACGGCGCTTGCTGAACAGGAGGCTGTGTGCGCTGGATCGTTGGTGATATTCAGGGTTGCTTCGGCGAGTTTGAGGAACTACTCGGGGAGGCCGACTTTGATCCTGCGCGAGACGAGCTCTGGTGTCTGGGTGACCTGATCAATCGTGGACCTGATTCGCTGGCTGTCCTGCGTTTGTGGCACAACATTGGGGGCCTAGGGATTCTCGGCAACCACGAAGTCAGTGCTCTCCTCTCCTTTTCAGGTACCCGACCAAAGAGGCTAGAATCGCTCGATCGTTTGTTTGCTGCCGGCGATGCCGCAGAGCTGTTGCAAGGGCTGAGAAACCTGCGGATTCTGGTCTATTTGCCCTCAGGCGGAGAGGGTCCGGACTGCTGGATTGTCCATGCTGGACTGAGTCCCTCCTGGGGCCTCCCCGCCATCGCGAGTACCATCAACGAGTCTCCCCACACCGACGCCTGGCTGCAGAGTGCGGACGTCTCCTTCGCGACCTCGGTTCGCTGCTGCAGGAAGGACGGTAGCATGTGTTCTCACAAGGGCGTTCCAGAAGCTTGCCCGCCCCCCTGTCTTCCCTGGGATTCTTTCTACCAGGGAGAGACGATGGTGGTTCATGGCCATTGGGCGGCCCGAGGATACTACCGCGGCACTCGCAGCATGGGATTGGATTCGGCATGTGTGTACGGAGGCTGGCTGACGGCCTGGTGCCAGGAGGAGGACAGAATCCTCCAGGTGAGGTCTCAGCAGCCACGCTAGCGGATCTTCCTCGGATCTTGTCGCTACCTTAGGGTCTGTCAGGAAACAACAGATACACTTTACTGGGGTCCGCAGAGACGCTGGCGTTGTTACTCGCTCCTTACATACCGCAGCGGGTATGCGCGTCGCTCCCGCCTAGCCAGCGTCTCTGGGGACCCCAGCAAAGTGCATCTGTTATTTC
>JAKZYH010000066.1:0-11936 GCA_047514575.1 Acidobacteriota bacterium
TCATCAGTCTGAAGACGCCGCCCAAACTCAATCAAATTTGCCGGATAATCCTCCGCTTCCACCAGATCGCCTCCCGTACCCGTGCTTTCCTGGTACGCAGAAGGCCACAGAAATGGCAACCTGAGTGAACCGGATACCCCACAATTTGGGAAATTGCGAAGACCCGTAGAGGGCCTGGTCTGTGCCTCTCCGAGAAAGGGACAGGCTGTTCTTCGGATCCCAGGAGAAAGGTTCTTGAGGAGGAGCGGACAAGATGGGTCGAAAAACAGTCTGTCCCTTTCTCGATCTGTCCCTTTCTCCCTTCCTTTCTCGATCTGTCCCTTTCTCGATCTACGGAGAGAACTCGTCTGAGAGATCTCGAAAGCTGACAGGGACGGCCAGGCGTTGATCGGCTCGCTTCAATCAGTGCGTTTGGCCAAACGCGAAGTCCGATTTTGTTTCCAGCTGGCTGATCCACTCCGACAACAGTTCAGCTCCACGTGCATCAACCCGGTTCGTGCTCATTGGGGGCATCTGGTTCAAACCTCGCACCGTGAGCCGTCTGTACAGAAGAGACCGATCCGGATCTCCCGGTACAACCAGACGAGGATCAACCAGCCCCATGGTGTCATGGATAGGCCGCTCGTTGATCAGACGAGCTTCGTCCAGGGGAGTCTTGAAGCGCAGCTCGATCCGGGAGTTTCCCCCACCGCTCGCGGCGTGACACATCGCGCAGTTCACCTCTAGGTAGGCCTTGGAGCGAGTCTCGAGATCGGTCTCTTCTCCAAATGGATCGGGCAAGGCGGCGTACTCAGCTGGACCTTTCTCCAGCGGTTCTCGGAAGATTCCTATATGATTCAGGGTCCGCAGTTGGTTGTCCACGTCGCCCCCGTAGTCGTGGTCGCGGTTCATCTGAGGAGTGTTTAGGCCGAGGACAAAGCCCGCCGCACGCGAGTGGCAGAACATGCACTCCTCCCGGCTGGGATAGTGCCAGACCTGATTCCGCTCGCCGCCAGCGGCCGCGAGGTCTTGGACGGCGTAGGTACGGTCTCTGCCCTCGGCTTCGACCAGCTCAGCGTCCGTCTGCTCGTCGTTCCAGGCATAGGTGTAACCGACCCATCGATCGTCCTGCTTGACGACAATCCTGGTCTCAATGTATGTCTGCGAATCAGCGTTGCCTTCTGGAGTGCCCAAGGTAAACGATTTCACCGTCACGGAGCCGTCGTCGAACTCCCAGCCGGCGTCTTCGCTGAACCCTATTCGTGTCTCCCCCGGCATCGCGAGAAACCTCTCTTTGCCGGCTCCGTCAGACCAGAACGGGACGTTGACCGAGTAGGAGATCACACCCGGGGCAAGCTTGTGATCCTTCACTGAAGCGAACAGCCCGGTCTGGCTCAGCCGAGTTGGGAATGGCTGTTTCTCCCCTGGTGGTCGGCGCGCTAGTTCGTAGATCTCGCCACTGTCGTAATCGACTGCATAGAACGATCCCTCGCGTCCCAGCCCGAAACTTACGATCTTCACTGACGCATCTGCGAGTTCCTGGTGCCAGATGACCTTCTCTTTATCGTGGTCATAGCGCAGCCCCCACATCTTGCCGTACTCGTAGTCCCCATAGAGATAAGCACCTTGGAGCTCAGGAAACTTGTCGCCCTGGTATACGTATCCGCCGGTAATCGAGCGGCATTCCCTGTGGTGATGCTCCACTATGGGCGGGACAATCGGCGTGGGTCCTCGCTGCGTGTTGGGATGGAAGGGATGGGAACCCTCCATGACGCTCCAGCCATGATTGCTACCGCGGCTGACCAGCTCGATCAGCTCCCACAAATCCTGCCCCACATCTCCTACCCAGGGCTGGCCGGTTACGGGGTCGAAGCTGAACCGCCATGGGTTGCGAAATCCGTACGCCCAGATCTCCTGTCGAGCACCCGAAACGCCAACAAACGGGTTGTCTTCAGGTATTGAATAAGCCAGGCCTGGGTCAGGATTATCTACATCGAGCCGCATCATGACCGCGTGTAGATCGTCCAGGTCCTGTCCGGTGTCTTCTCTGTCGGAGCCGCCAGTGCCGTCGCCGGTGGCCACATAGAGATAGCCGTCCGGGCCCATCACTGCTTCGCCGCCATTGTGGCCACCCGCTGGCCATTCGATGATGATTGTCTCAGACTCGGGCTGCAGTCTCGGGGGGTCGCTTCCTGGCTCGCGTTCAAATCGTGAGACCCGGCTTAGCTGCTCGATCTTCTTACGTTTCTCATCCTCGTTATTCTCTTTTTCTTCGAGCTCGGGGTCTGTGGGGCTGAAGACGAAAACCTGTCTATTGTCCCGGTATTGAGGATGGAACGAAAAGGCTGAGACCCTCCGTTTCATGTCCAGAAAGAGGTCCTTCTTCCCGGCAGGATCGCTATCAAAGAAGCTGTAGATTCTGCCCCCATACTCGGCAACCAGGAGTCGATCCGAGAGCGGATCCTGGGCGATAAATATAGGATTTTCGAAGGTGAACTGGGGAAATACACGCCGAAGCTCATAAGGTAGTGACGGATCAGGGGATCCAGCGAGCCGCGACGTCGTCCAAGGGACCCGCTCGGTCAAGCCGTAGGGTGCCGCGCGATCCCTAAGGGGATTCATCCCGCAACTCAAGAAAAGCAGAGCGATGATCGCTCCAAACGTCTTCGATCGATTGAAAAGTCTCAAGGATTAGTCCTCGACGAACAATTCCAACACCAGTGCTACTGGTGAATCCCTCCATGAGCTTGGACGGCCTCAGGCCGGGTACTCATTGATCAATCATAGCAGGGCGACCGCTGACGGCAATATCAGCATGAAAAACCTACAGCGGTGGACTTCGGTCTCTCCGATCTACGCTGGTCTTTGTTTTTCTGCAAGAACCAGTCTGTCCCTTTCTCTAGATGCTGGATGCTTCAGCGTGATGGCTATTAGGGGTTGGGGTCTTTAAGCACTGGGGTGGACTCGAGCTCGAGTGGTTCGCTCATCCACCACGACTACGGTCGCCTAGTCGAGCCCAAGATTCGGGCGGGCTAGTTGAGCTTGCTGACCAGATCCCGAAAGGCTGCCACAGCTACCGCGTCCTCAGGCGCATGGTGAAGGGCTCGGCGGAACTCTTCGAGCGCTTTTCCATATTCCTTACGAGCTAGATGGATCCTCCCCATGTTGAGATGAGGGAATTGCCGGGGTTCATAACGCTGGGCCCGCATGGCTCGACGAAACCAGGGCTCGGCTTCCTCCAGCCGGTCTAGCTGCATCAGATAGACTCCAATGTCGTTGTAGGGGTTACCAAACTCGGGATCCAGCTCGATAGCAACGTGACACTGCTCTATCGACTCTTCTAAACGCCCCTGGAAACTGTACATCCAACCTAGGAAGGTGTGGGCGTCAGCCGTGGGGTGTAGCTCGATCGATTTCTTGTATTTTTCGATCGCAGCATCGATGTCGCCGTCCTGGTGACAACGGTTACCCTCTTCCAGCAGCAGACGCGCTTCTTCAGGTTTGGACACCATGATTCTGTCCTATTCTTGCCTATTCTGCTCTTACCTGGAGCCTTGGAATCATAGGCTCCTCTTGAACAACATCTTGTCTGTGTATGCAATCACGGTCTCATCGTGTTGGTTGAGGACGGTCTTCTCAAAACAAACAACGCCTCTTTCCCGATCCTTCGCCGTCTTTTCCAGAACACGCACTCGGACTCGTACAGTATCTCCGATGTAGACAGGACGCGTGAACCGCAGCCTGTCGATTCCGTAGTAGGCGAGCAACGCCCTGTTTGGTCCCCCCATTTGTACGAAGAGGCCAGTAGCAATCGAGAAAACCAGGGCTCCATGGGCAATTCGCCGTCCAAAGTGGCCTCGGCTGGCGAACTCTTCGTCGGTGTGGAGCGGGTGGTGATCGCCCGAGACTCCGGCAAAGTACACGATATCAGCCTCGGTGATGGTCCTTCCGGCCGACTCATTGGTACCGTCAATCTCGAAATCTTCGTAGTATTTGGTCAAGAGAAGTCCCTTCGAGGGTTTTCTCGGCGCTGACCAGAGCTTGAGAAGCATCTCCAACTCGGGGACGAGATACGGGGGTGTTGGTTTCGCACACGGCATATTTTGACACAAGCGTGGACGTCGCCACCAATCGCGCTCGCTTTGGCGATCGATTCCTCTTGCCTCACTCAAGTCTAGACTTCCTGTACAATCGATGCCCGATACGGTTTGACTGAGATTTGATAGGAACTTGAGAACACCAACGATGCCAATCGAAAAGCAATCCGTCCTGGAGGTCTTTTCCGACTACGTTTGACCCTGGTGCTACCTCTGCACCGTGCGTGTGGAGAAACTGAGGGCTGCCTTCGCAATCGAGATCGCCATAAAACACTTCCCGCTGCATCCGGGGACACCTCGGGATGGGCTCACCCTGGACGAACTGTTCTCAGGTCGCAGTATCGATCTCGCCGCCGCCCAGGCTAGGATGTCTCGCTTGATGGCCGAGGAGGGGCTTCCTTTTGGGAATCGAACCATGACTTATAACAGTCGACTGGCCCAGGAACTGGGAAAGTGGGCAGAAACACAACCCGGAGGAGAGCAGATCCACGCAGTGCTTTTTCGGGCTTACTTCGTGGACAATCTGAACCTGGCCAGCATAGGAAATCTGATTGCCCTGACTGAGGGTATCGGCCTTTCCCCAGACGAAGCCCGGGATATGCTGGAGCGGCGGTCCTTCCAAGAAGCGGTTGATGAGGATTGGCGTCGCTCGCGCGAGCTGGAAATCACCGGAGTTCCAACCTTCGTCATGGGTGATCGTGGCTTGGTAGGAGCGCAGCCCTATGAGCAATTGGAGTCGTTCGTGACCGAGGCGGGAACAGTCAGGCGATCACCGTGAACGACATCCTCTCATCTCGAGATTGCGCTAGTCGTCTCAGGTCCACTATCGACGCTGCGGTTCAGGAGGTTCGCCGCTTTGGTTGGTGCATCCTGAAGGACATCATTCCCGCCGCTGAGGCAGACCGCATCTGTATGAAGGTCGGTTTCAGCATTCGATCCCAGGCCTTAGCCCCGATAGACGGCGAGCCATTCTTCAACGGCTATCTCGTCGGCATTCGCACCCCTGTAGTGATATTGAGCTGCTCGCCGGCGCGTTCCCGAACGATTCAGGGAACTTCCGTGGTAGGCCACACCGTGCCAGATGAGGCAACCACCTATCGGGAGGGGAATCAAAGATCCATCGCCTGAAAAAGAACTGAGCGCTCGCCCAACAGAAAGGCAGGCGAGAAAGGGACAGACTGCTTCTTTCCTGCCCGGTACTGACCCGTGGAGTAGTGACGCGGAGCAAGGAACGAGGAGACGACAGGTTGTTCCTCGCCGGCGCGGAGAACAGTGACGTTTCTCTCGGGCTACCTTTTGCAAGAAGTGACAGCGCTTTTGTTGGGCTATCGCCACCAAGTGGAGCTCCCTCATCCATCTTCTCGCCGAAAAGTGCCGCAACCTCTGACCGTCGCAGATCGACCTTGTTCCCTATCCAATGTCAATAGGATAGAACTATAGAACTCTCTCGCGAGACCAAGAAAAGCCATAGCTCTTTTAGGAGCATCGAGTACGCGCCGATCTATCATGTCGATATTGATTTGGTGTTCCGTGTGCTGTGGGGTGGCACAACTGACCTATCCCAGAAAATCGTTTACACGGCGGGTGAAGATGGTTGCCACTCGAATTAATTCTAGGGGAGGGCGGCGACGCCAAGATTATCGTCGGCGATCCGTGTCCCGTTGGTGATCAGACTCCGGCACGATTTGGCTGCCCTTCTGCTATAACAACGACGGCATCTTGATCACTCACTGGGAGCACGACGAAGACCTGGGCTGAGCCGAAAGGCAGGATTGGGCCTACGACACTCGGCAGGTGTTTCAACCGGCGGACTGGGCGACAGGGCGGCCCCTTACTTGCCTTTAAGACGCCGGGGCGTCTATTCTGGCGAGAAGAATCAATCGTCGTAATAGAGCTACGTCATGAGAACCAGACCTTCTACATCCGCGATTGGGACGATCGTAGTCCCTTCCTTCCTCATCTGGGCAATTCTCGGCCTGACGGATTCTCTGTTTGCTGTTGAGGAAGCTCGGACATCCGATCCAGAACTAACCTCTCTGTACCCTCTCGCCGCGCAAAGAGGCACCGTAGTCGAGGCTGAGATCCGTGGACATCGGCTCGCTGGAACCTACGGCGTCTGGCTTCGGTCAAAGGGCTTGCGGGGTCACATCAAAAGGGTGGAAATGGTCGAGTCCGAGATATCTCGGCACCCAAAGGAAGAGGCCGATTCCGGGGGCGAGAAGACCGAAGAGAAACTGCCGGTCTACCGGATTGCTCTCCGGATTGAAGTCGACCGTTCAGCACCCAAGGGGACTCATCCCATTCGTCTCCTGTCTCCCCAGGGCTTGTCTAATGGGGTGCATTTCCGGGTGGTCGAGGCGCCTGTGCTAGGCGAGACAGCAGCGTCTCATCGAACGGCGCAAGAGGCCCAGCCGATTCCCCTCCCGACGACGGTTTACGGGAGGATCAGTGCTCCTGGCGAGGTCGACTACTATTCTCTGGAGGCGGCAGCAGGTCAAAAGATCGTGTTTGAAATGGTCCATGCAGGGGGCTTCGAACCGCGGTTGATTCTGTTTCGACCAACTGGAAGCTGGTTTGACCCAGACCGACCAACCCGGCTGCTTTTCGATGAACAGCTCTCGACCGATATCGCTCCCATCGAGCCTCGGATGACCTTTACGGTGCCTCGAGGAGGCCGCTACGCGCTGGGGGTTTCATCCCTGTTTGGAAGAGGCTCGCCAGATGCCTCCTACCAGCTTGACATTTCGGTCGGTCAAGAGCCCTCGGTATCGAAACCGGATCCAGAAGGGAAAGCGGCTACCTGGCGGGAGCGAACCTTCACTCGAGCACTAGAGAGCGACTGGATCGCGACCCTTCGCTCCCGAACAGTGGAAGCCGCAGCTTCCTTATCGCCAACCAGCCTTGCTGAGTCGGAAGGTGATACTGAGGGAGTGCCGAGGGCGTCGCTTGCAGTGATTCCTCGATCTATTCCAGAAAGCGAGCCCAACGACTCTGTCCAGGAGGCGTTGCAGATTTCGGTTCCTTCCATTGTCGAGGGTCGCGTCGGGTGGCCCGCCGACATAGACAACTTCACGTTCCGGGTAGAGGCCGGCCAAAAATTGGCATTCGAGGTGGAGACACCTGTTGCCAGACCTCCTCATTTCAATCCGCGGCTTGGGATCGTCGACGCTGTAGACCGAGAACTCTTTTCAAATGTCCACAGACGCATCTCCCTTTACAATAATATGGCCAAGCGTCATGTCTACTTCACGAGAGTCGAACCCAAAGTAATCTATACCTTCCAGGCTGGTGGCGAATATGTCCTGCAAGTTCGCGACATCACGTCGCGATACGGCGGCCGCGACTATGAGTATAAGGTGCTGATACGTCCCCAGATCGCGCATGTGGGGGAAGTTGTGCTGGACGAGTCAGATCGAATCAACTTGATTCCAGGAGAGGCCAGGAAGTTGACGATGTCTGCATCTCATGAGGAGGGGTTCAAGGGGGACGTTTCCTTTACCATCACGGGCCTTCCACCCGGAGTCGAGGCTTTTCCGGCAGTCGAGCTCGACGACTCCCAGGAGCCACTGGATGTGGCAGTGACACCCGAAATGGTGGAACCCGCGATGCAGGAATCGGCAATCATCTTGTTGGCTGAAGCGGATACTCCTCTCACTCGTTTCCCGACGAATCTTCGAGTCCACTTCCGACCGATCGTGGAGGGAAGTCCCGGCGCTAATCTGTTGGTTCAGCAGATCCCACTCATGGTCGTCGAGGGGACGGGTTCCGAAAAGTAGCCGATGGCTGATTGGCGCATCATCCTCTTATTGCTGACTCTGATCCTGGCTCCACTCTGGAGCCAGTCTGCAGGTGGGGATGGCCCCAGAATACGACCTCTGTCGCTTCGTCTGATTCCCTCGAGCGTTACGCTGCCGTCAAGAGCCGCATCGCACCGTTTCCTGGTGTTAGGAGAGTACCCCGATGGTCTGGAGCGTGACGTGACGGCTGAGTGTGTGTTCTTGGTTTCAGACTCCACAAAGGGAGAGATTGATGATTCAGGGCGGTTCTCGGGCTTACAAGCGGGCACCGTGGTCTTGAGGGCCAGACTCGGAAACCAGCAGGCCGTGGCGAGAGTGCGCGTCCCCGAGCTAGGACCAGAGCGTCCCTTCAATTTCTCCCGTGATATCGGAGCTATCCTAACCAGGCGGGGATGCAACGGCAGCGACTGCCACGGCAGCGTTACTGGTCGTGGCGGTTTCAAGCTATCCAAGAATGCGGCGAATCCGAGAGAAGATCATCGATGGCTCGTTAGAGGAGGGACCTACCAGGTTTTGGCGGCGGAGTCGAAGAGGAAAGAGATCCCCCGGATTGACCTGGGAGATCCAGCTAGGAGTCTGCTGCTGTTGAAGCCTACTATGAGTATTCCGCACGGGGGAGGGGAGCGCTTCTCCTTGGGATCTCCAGATTACCTCACTCTTCTGAACTGGATTCGGATCGGGGCTCCTTTGGGTGAAAGGGGTGCTGGTGAGGAGGTTTCGATTCGGGAAGTGAGCGTCTTTCCCAAACAGAGCGTCCTCGACGGAAAGGGCAGCCAGCAGCTCCTCGTGGTAGCACACCTGAAAAATGGGGATCGGGAAGATATTTCTGGCCAGGTCCTATTCGTGTCGAGTAATCCGGATGTCGTCAAGGTGAGCGAGACTGGTCTGGTTCGGGCCGTCGCCAAGGGTGAAGCGACGGTTTGGGTTCGAACGGTCGGGCACACAGCTAACACCGCCTTCGCTGTGATCGACCAACCCGTGAAGGACTATCCAGAGATTCCGCGGCGCAACTTCATCGATCGTCTCGTCTTCGACAAACTCCGTCGGCTCAACCTCATTCCTGCGGGACTCGCAAGTGATGGCGAGTTTCTGCGGCGAGTTTGCCTGGACCTTACGGGAACGCTTCCACCGCCCCAACGGGTGCGTGAGTTTCTCTCCAGCGATGACCCGAGTAAAAGGGACAGACTGATAGAGAGGCTTCTCGGCTCGCCTGAATACGTAGACTACTGGAGCTTTCGTTTCAGCGACCTGATGCGCGTGACTCTCACCTCCGGCGGCAAAGCCAGTAAGACGAAAGCCTACGAGGACTGGGTCACTGCCAGCGTCATTGCTAACAAGCCTTACGATCAGATGGCGGTCGAGCGCGTTGCAGCTCAGGGCTACGGTGCTCCAACGAAGAACTTTTTCCTGGCAGGCTCGCCGATTGTTCCAGCGAAAATGATGGCTGAGCACGTTAGGGTGTTTCTGGGCAGGAGACTCGACTGTGCCCAGTGTCACGATCACCCTTATGAAAACTGGACCCAGGAACAATTCTGGGGTCTGACAGCTTTCTATGGCGGCCTGAGCGAGCTGGTCGAGGGCCACATCGTTCTGGACACTCTGGGCGGTGCTCACGTGGATCGAAGGGAGGATCGGACGGTGATCCACCCTCGCACCAATCAGCCGATGCTGCCCACTTTTCTTGACGGATCCAGACTGCCGCAGGAACAGTGGCTGGATCCTCGACTGCAACTTGCCCAGTGGATGACTTCTCATCCCTATTTCTCAGAGGCCGCCGTGAACCGGATCTGGGGGTATTTTTTCGGACGGGGGATAGTTGACCCAGTAGACGACTTTCGGACAACGAACCCTCCTACACATCCCAAGCTGCTGGCAGAGCTGGCCAAGGAGTTTCGGGATCGAGGATACGATCTGCAGAGCCTGATGAGGACGATCGTGCAGTCGCGGACCTATCAACTCTCGGCCGAGCCGCCCCCCTCCGATAGGGGAGATAAGTTGAACTACTCCCGGGCCCGGACCCGACCATTGGAAGCTGCAGTGTTGTTGGATGCAGTCTCTCGGGCAACTGCGGTTGAGGA
The DNA here is from genome assembly GCA_047514575.1 of Acidobacteriota bacterium. GTDB lineage: Bacteria > Acidobacteriota > UBA6911 > RPQK01 > JAJDTT01 > CAUZIZ01. Next base: position 9,952 of record JAKZYH010000066.1, read on the forward strand.
GGAGTTCAACCTCCACGACATCGTGGGTGGAGGGAAGGCCCCTCCTGGGACTAGAGCGATGCAGATGATCCCCGATCTGTGCCCGTCGACGTTCATGGAGGTCTATGGTCAGTCGATGCGGAAGACACCGGCCTCGGGAAATCCAGATCCCAATCTTCGCCAGGCTCTACACATCTGGGCTGGACCGGCCTATACCAGCAAGATCTCCAAGCCGGGTGGGCGCCTGGACCGACTGCTCGGAGAAGAAGCTTCGGATGCAGAGATTATCGAGGAATTCTACCTGGCGTCCCTTACGCGATTTCCCACCATCCGGGAGAAGACCCAGCTGCTGGGCTTCCTCAAGGAGCGCCGGGCACGACGAAAAGAGACTCTCGAGGGTTTGCTGTGGGCACTGATCAGCTCGCGGGAGTTTGCCTATAATCACTGATGCTGGGGCCTCAACTACTATGGTGGGCTGACCAGACGCAGTCCGATCCAGGAGCAGAGCCAATGAAACAGTCTCGCGACTACCATTGTCGAGGGATCGCCTCCAGCAGGCGTGACTTCTTGAGAGTCGGATCTCTGGGCTTTCTAGGGATTGGGCTCAGCGACTACCTCAGGTTGTCCAGCATTCCCGCCTTGGCTGCACCGGGCGTCGCCGGGAATGGAGGCCGAGCCCAGGCTTGTATTCTTCTCTGGTTGGAGGGAGGGATCAGTCAGGTGGACAGCTGGGATCCAAAGGGAAATACCGGGTTTAAACCAATTTCCACAAAGGTGCCTGGCATCCAGATCTCGGAGCTGCTGCCCCAGGTGGCCGGCCACCTGGACAAGCTTTCCATCATACGGTCTATGAAGACCAAGGAGACCAACCATCCACAGGGAACGATCGAAACCTTGACTGGGCATCGCCCCAATCCGGTGACCAAGTTTCCCAGTTTTGGATCGATCGTGTCCAAGGAGTTAGGTCCCCGTCGCGATCTCCCACCTTACGTTGTGGTTCCAACGCCCACCGAATTCGACTTCTTCAGCTACGAAAAAGCCTACAAGGCCTCGTTCATCGGTGGGGGCTACGATGCCATGATTTTGCCGGATCCCAGCAAACCCGATTTTTCTGTCCCAGAGCTAAGTTTCCCAAAATCGATTTCGCGTGACGCCCTCGAGGACCGCAGAGCCCTTTTGGAGATTGTGGACCGGCAGTTTCGTCAGCAGGAACAGCTGAGTGAGTTTGCAGCGATGGACGACTTCCAGGGACAGGTTCTGCGGATGCTTTTGTCCGACCATGTTAGAAACGCTTTCGATCTTTCCCAGGAGTCAAATCAGACGAAGGATCGATACGGCCGCCATCGGGTCGGACAAAGTGTCCTCATGGCGCGACGGCTGGTCGAGGCTGGTTGTCGATTCGTCACCGCGGCGGGCTACAAACACGGTCAATGGGATACTCATAGCAACAATGATGAGAACTTGCGTGAGACCCTCGCCCCGGTTCTGGACCAGACTCTGTCTGCGTTACTGGAGGATCTGGACGAAAGGGGCCTGCTGGATTCAACGGTCGTCATAGTGACTGGAGAGTTCGGGAGAACGCCGAACATCAACCCCAAGAATGGGCGTGATCATTGGCCCCACTGCTGGTCTCTAGCGGTAGGAGGAGGCGGCATCCAGGGAGGTCGGATCGTGGGCGCAAGCGACGAGACCGGGGGCTACGTAGCCGAGCGGCCGGTATCGATTGGTGACCTCTACGCAACCGTGTACAAAGCGATGGGAATTGACTGGAGCAAGACCTACATGACTCCTGTTGGAAGACCTGTCTACATCGCGAATGGGTTTGATGATGAGGCGGGAGTCCCGATCAACGAACTCATCTAGAGCGGAGAATGAGGAAACAATACTGTCCGCCTGACGAAACAGCCTGTCCCCTTCTCGTGCTTCCTCCTCCCCTCACGCCTCAAAAAGGGACAGACTGTTTTTCGGGACGGCGAGGATTCGAGACTGTCGAGCCCTTTTTAGGG
>JAKZYH010000067.1:0-5575 GCA_047514575.1 Acidobacteriota bacterium
GTTAATCCCCTGGTTCGGAGGCTCGGAAGTCACCGTGCCGCTTCCGGTGCCCTCCTTCATCACCGTGAGTCTAAAGAAGGTCGGAGGGGGAGGGCTCTTCTTGAAGCTGGCGGTAACGGACTGATCCTTGTCCATGGTCAGAGTGCAGCTTCCGGTCCCACTGCAGCCGCCACTCCAGCTCTCGAAGGTAGACCCCTCTTTGGCCTTGGCTGTTAGCGTCACAATCGTTCCGCTGGGATAGCTTTTCGAGCAGTCCGGTCTGCAGTTAATCCCCTGGTTCGGAGCCTCGGAAGTCACCGTTCCCTCCCCCTCGCCTGCCGGCGAGACCGTCAATGTAAAAGGAGGTGGCGGAGTTTGATCCTTCTTGTCGAAGGTTGCCGTGACCGTCTTGTTCTCGGTCATTTTAAGATTGCAGGGTGCTATTCCCATGCAGTCTCCGTCCCAACCTTTGAAGATCGAATCATCAGCGGGTAGAGCCTCCAGAATTACCGCGGTCCCGCCGTCATACTTGGTACAGCCTTCGCCGCAACTCTCTCCCGCAGGGTCCGGTGTCACCGTACCGCTTCCGCTTCCGATCTTTTTCACCGTAAGGGTCACCGGTACGCAGGCCGTGCATATTACGTTGCATATTTTCTGAGCCTCTTCAGAACCCCCCTGACACTGCCGATCCAGTGCCAAGGACGAACTGAGAACCGGTCCCCCGCCACAAGGCGCTGTGCAATCTTTAAAAGAAGATTCAGGGGGGCAATCGACCTTTATAGGACGGAGAATCCCATCACAGCTCTCGTTGACACGGCCATCAGTACACAAGAACGAGGTGAACGAATATCCATTGGTCTCGCCCGAAAAGTCGACTACCCATTCCTTGAATTTGCCGCAGATGTCCAAGGCCTCCCTCAGGATTCCGTCACACTCATCCGAAGTATCGCAGAGACCCTCCTTGAGCTTTTCCAGAAAAAAGGCTCCTGAAAGTTCTTCCCGGCCCTTGACATGTTCCAATTTGCCGATGAGAGAGTTGTTGGCATCGGACAGCCGTCCCGTGACGACAATTGTTTCCACACCTCCGACGGCCGCAGTGTCCGCCAGCTTCAATTGGCCTGTCCCAGCGTTGCCGAAGCTGATCTCTCCGGAGATCGATTTCCCCGAGAGTGTGCCGGCGAAGTCGCCCGAGACGGTCATAGGGTCAGCAACCACACAGTTGGAGGAAGCGCTCGGCACGATTTCTCTCACTCCCGTCAGCTCAGCCGTTCCCGTCAACACGCCTTCGGCTTGAGAAATCGTGATAGTCAACTCTCCGCTGTGTGTAACGCTCTTAAGATTGAAGCAGAGACGCTCCAGATTGACCGTCAGATTGTAGCTCCCTTTCCAGGTGCCCGTGACCACAGGGGACCCAACACCGTCAGCAACCGGAAGGGTAGTGAAAGAGAGAGGCTGGGCGTTTTGTCGCAGAGTCAACGCGGCAACTGGATTTGATGCCGAAACTGAGAGCGAGCCTCGGAAGTTGCTGGCCTTCGGAAACAGATCCGAGACGAATTGAGCCATATGACTATTTTCCTCTAACCTCAGCGAAACCGAATCGTCCTCGTCGCCCTTGGAGTTCAGCAGTCGAAACTTGAGGGCGACCGGCACTGTTCTGCCATTAAAGAGCGCGACGCCAGTGTCGAACTGCCCGGTGCTGTCGACCGGCATCACGAATTCTTGCAGGGCGACAGACGCACCAACTCCTGCCTCCGTTAAGAACTGCCCTTGCTGTCCCACAATGGTGAATATCGCTGCCACACCCAGCGGCTGATCCGATTCGATAACAGCTGCCCCGGCAGCCAGTTCTCCGGATCCTTCTGTCTGAAAGAATGCCGAGGCACCTGGCTCCAGCCGGAGGTTGAAAGCGCTATTGGTGCCCATGCCTGGTATCGTCACAGAGAAGGGTGAGCCGTCATCCTTAGATAGTGACAGATTAGCGCTTGCCGTCGCCGCCGAGATGTTGAAAACAATGAAAGAGGTTCGAATACTCCCACCGGTAAACTCCCCATTGGCTACTTGAGGCAGCTCGAAGCGAAGGCGTGTAGCTGCTCGAGAGACCACTGGCAAGGTAGTAAAGGATAGGGGCGAGGCATTCTGGCGCAAAGTCAATGCTGCAACGGGCGCAGAGCTCGAAACGACTACTGTGCCCAGAAAATCTGACAGCCCCGCAAAGAGATCTCCGGCCACAAATGCTGCCAGGTGCCCTTTCGTCTCAAGTACTCGAGCAGCCTCCGCCTGTTGTTGCCCCGAGGTGTCCAGGAGCCGAAAGGTAAGGGATGTGGTTTCCGCTTCGGGGTTGAAAACAGCTATGCCGGTGTTGAACAAACCCGTGGAATCGGCCGGAAAGACGAAGTCGGTTAGGACTGGCGAACTCCCGACACCCGCCTCTGTCACGAACTTGCCGTCCAAATCGAAGATCGAAAAGATCGACGAGACGCCGATCGGGTTTGCAGCAGTGACTACCGCGGCTCCCGCTACCAGCGACCCTCTGCCGTCCGTGTCGAAGATCCGTGTCTCGCCGCCGTTGAGCTTCAGCTGGAACTCGTGACCCGTACCCAATTCGGCAATTGTGGTCTCGAACGGGCCCCCGTCGTCGTCTGTCAACCGGAGTGTCACCTCGACTTGAAACGCATTTGTATTAAACAATATGAACGTTGTCCTGATGCTGCCTCCAGAAAACTGCCCGTTCGCTACCTGAGGCAGATAGGCAGTGACATCGGCAAGAGAATCGAACTGCCCGACACACACGCTCTCTGCAGTCAACGTGACGATGCCATCGAGGCAGTCGTCGTCGCCACCCCAGCCAGAAAACAGGGATCCGGGCCCGGGAGATGGTGACAATGAAACCTCGGTATCTCGAGGAAACGCCTGGGAGCAGTCCTCTCCACAGTCGATGCCGGCAGGGGAGGATGTAACCGTTCCACTCCCGCTTCCCACTCTGGCGACCGTCAAAGTGAAGGTGGTCTGGGCAGTTTGGCTGAAGGTGGCCGTGACGGCTTTGTCCGCCTCCATCGTCACCACACACGGCCCCGTTCCTTGGCAGGCGCCGCTCCAGCCCTCGAAGGTGGAGTCCGTTGCCGGTGTGGCTGTGAGCGTGAGCTGGATTCCGCGGGGGTAGCTCTCCGAGCAGTCCGAGCCGCAGTCGATTCCCATCGGTGAAGAGGCGACGGCGCCGCTTCCTGTGCCCGCCTTTTCAACCGTCAAAGTGAAGTTAGTTGGCGAAGTACCCTGAGTGAAGATGACCGTACAATTCGTGTCAAAATCCAGGACCATGAAGGCTGCACAGTCCTCGCCTCCTCCCCAGCCTTCGAAGAACGAACCCGCATCGGGTGTAACGGTAAAGTTCACCTCTGTGCCACTCGGATAACTCTCGGAACAATCGCTCCCACAGTCAATTCCGGGTGGATCGCTGCTGACCCTTCCACTGCCCGTCCCGCTCTTGGTAAGCGTGAAAGTGACAAAGCCTTGAGAGGACTGCTCGAAAGTAGCCGTCACGGCTTTCTCGGCGTTCATTGTGATCACACAGGACCCCATACCTTGGCAGGCGCCGCTCCAACCCTCAAAGGTGGAGTCCGTTGTCGGTGTGGCTGTAAGCGTCACCTGGGTTCCGCTGGGGTAGCTCTGCGAGCAGTCCGAGCCGCAGTTGATCCCGGGTGGATCGGATGTGATCGTTCCGTCTCCTTCTCCGAGTTTGCCCGCTGTCAGGCTGAAGCTCTGCCCGTTACTGGAGCTGAAGGTTGCGGTGACCAGGCTGTCCTCGACAATTGTGAACTGGCAGGTGGCCGAAAGACTGACACAGTCGCCTGAAAAACCATCGAACTTGCTGTTGTTTCCCACCTCGGCCTCAAGGGTCACTAAGGACCCGGCCGCGTAGCTCGTCATGCACGGAGATTGCTGGGGCCCCTGGCAGGAATCATTGTCGATTCCCACTTGGCCGGAGATCCCCTGGTCGTCGAACACTAACTCGGTACTGAGAGTGGGGAATGGTCCAAGACTGGCATCAAAGGTAACCACAACGGAACTGTCCTGGGTGATCGTGAAGCTACAAGTACTTGCAGCGCACCCCGCCGCTGAACCCGTTCCGTTGGAGAAAACGCCCGGTATACTTGGGGCGTTCGAAAGTAAGCTCAAAGACGAGCCGGAAAGCACCGAGTAGGAGCATACGCCTGGACTGAGAGAATCGCAGATTTCTCCAAGAGGAGTAACAGAGACACGACCTTCATCTGGGCCCGCAATTGAAATAGTCAGAGAAACATTCTGTGAGAAGACGGTTGCCAAGAAAGAGGCTGAGACAAAGAGAGCGCACAGAAGCGACGCTCTCGTTGGGCGCATCACTTGGGTAAGCGGCGTTGACATGGCCCCAAAATCCCCGAATTACTCGACATTCCTCATATCAGCCTCGGGATGGGCAGCTTCCAGACCCTTGGCAATCTGGAGGGAGACTTCCAGGGCCTCCTCCACAGGCAAGGGTCCCTTGGCGACACGCTGAGCTAGGGTTTCACCCTCCACCAACTCCATCGCAAGAAAATGAACTCCATCCGAGTGCTCAAAACTGTGTATGGCGGCAATGTTCGGATGATTCAGCGAGGCCGGGACCTGAGCCTCCCGCTGGAACCTGGCCCGCCTCTCGGCATCCTGGGTGAACTGCTCCGGCAGGACCTTGATGGCGACTTCGCGCTTCAGAGTGGTGTCCTCCACTCGATACACCTCACCCATCCCGCCTTCACCCAGCTTCGACGTGATCTTGTAGTGGGAGATGGTTTGGCCTATCAACGAGCCTCCAGACTGCTGGGGAGCCTATGTGGCAATACTAGATCTTTGACTTTGGAAGGGCAATCTCAGAGGACAGCGGATATAAGAAATCGGAGGATGGGCGGAATTCAATCTGCCTTTTCCGCTGACACTCGGAATCCCGTTCGCTGCGAAGCTGGTCGTGTGCTTGAAACTGCCGTCCTTGTTCTTGTTTCTCGAAAAGGCGACCCATTTTTTTCAGCCACAAGCTTTTCGTGGTCGCATGACCGCTTGGTCTGCGCGGAATGAACGCTCTTGGGCCGTTTGCGGCCGTTCGCTCGCCGTTTCCGCGGGAAACTTGAATGACCGCTTTTAGGCGGAAGCTGCCGTCAGATTTGATCGCCATCGAGGGACAGGAAACACCTATAAGCGGACGTCCAGTACAACAACGCCTGCAATTATCCACGACGGAGATGGGGGGTGCTAGTCCCGCTCGTGGCCACGTTGGCCACATTTCGGGGACTGTATCTGGTTGGAGGCTGTCCCAGATGGCAGGAGGGGACCATGCGTCCCGATTCCAATCCCTGGCGGTGCTCCTGCTCGAGAAGCTCCCGGGTGACCTCGAGTGGGAACACCTGGCCCCGAGGAGGTACAAAACGCTAATCATCGACCTGGGGAAGACCGGGTGCTCCAGAATGAAGACGACGGACTAGACGCCGACGAGTCGACAGGGTAGGTTCGACTCATGTTCAAAGGCCTCATTCACCAATCCAACAGAAAGGAATCCTGGCTGGATCTATCCTGGCTCATTTTGATTCTTTGG
>JAKZYH010000068.1:0-12134 GCA_047514575.1 Acidobacteriota bacterium
AGATCAAGGCAAAGGCGAGTGAACTGGGATTCAACGCGGTAGGTGTTGCTCCGGCAACGGTGATTCCCGAGGATCGGTTCCGGACCTGGCTGAAGAGTGGTTACCACGGCAAGATGGACTACATGAGCCGTCAAGCCGAAAAGCGCCTGGATCCGGGTAAGGTGCTGCCGGGAGTTCGATCGGTTCTTTGCGTCTTGCTGGATTACTATCATGCCTACGATCTTCCCTATGACCATCCCAGCCTGGGCGTCATATCTCGCTACGCTTCCGGAGAGGAATACCACGACCTCATCCAGGAGAAACTGAGACAACTGTTGTCCGGTATCCGCTCTCTTTTGCCCCAGGTCCAGGCCAAGCTCTACGTGGACACGGGGCCGGTCATGGACAAATACTGGGCCGCTCAGGCAGGTCTCGGTTGGCTCGGCAAACACACCAATCTGCTGGACCGGGATCGTGGCTCCTGGTTCTTCCTGGGTGAGATCCTGCTGGACGTGGAGTTGGAGTACGACCAACCCAGTTTCGATTTCTGTGGTTCCTGCACCCGCTGCATCGATGCCTGTCCCACCGACGCCATCGTGGACCCCTATGTGCTGGACTCCCGGCGCTGTATCTCCTATCTCACTATCGAACTACGCGAGGATATCCCGACGGAGTTCCGGGAGCCGATGGGTAACCTGGTTTTCGGATGCGATATCTGCCAGGACGTTTGTCCCTGGAACCGGTTTGCACCCGATTCCTCGGTCGCGGAATTCAGACCGCGAGAGTTGAATCGACAGCCAGAATTGAAGCGGCTTGCCCGGATCAAGCCAGAGCAGTTTCCTGAGAGATTTAGGAACAGCCCCATCAAGCGGGCCAAGTGGCGAGGGTTGATGCGCAACGTCGCCGTCGCGATGGGAAACAGCGGGGACCCAAACCTGGTTCCGGAACTCCGAAATCTTCTCGATTCGGAGGAGGCGATGGTTCGACGTCACGCCGCCTGGGCGCTGGCACAAATCGCGAGCTCGGAGGCGCTCGAGAGTATTCGAAGGCGACTGGATCGGGAAGAAGACCCATCGACACGCGAGACTCTCGAGAGGTTGCTGGTCCCAGTCGCTCCTGACGAGTCGAGCTGAGTACGTCTTCGCAGCGCTCCCTCACCAGTCTTGTCAGGACGTCGCTGGTGTCGGAGAATATCCACTAGCGATTCAAGTGTTACAGTCGACTAGTTCACCCTCTGCTGCTGGTCTGTGGCCTTGGCTTTTGCTGCCTTGGTCTGGGCAAACTTCTGGCTGAGTTCCTCGAGTCTCTCTTTATTGTTTTCCAGAGTTTCTTGGTTGATGATCTGGCCGATGAACTCTACGTGCAGAGTCCACGCCTTCTCGATCTGCTGGGTCTCGGGGTTGCGAAACCAGTTCTCTTCCCAGAGACGCTTGTTGTTGAGGTCGAGGGTGACCAACTGCCCCGGGTGGTAGTTCTTCCGCGTTGGGAGCACGTCCATCTCCATTTGCTCATCTTCGGGGTCGAGTGCCTCAAGAATCACAATGCGCGCGTCCCTCACCTCGTTCTCACAAGCGACATCCTCGTAGAAGGGAAGGTCGCTGTAGAGGACACGGTAAGGGATAAAGGGAAGCTCATCAGTCTCTTCAGGTTTGGGATCAAAGCTTTCAGTGGGCGGTGCTGCCGACTTACTCTTGAACAACTTTTTCAATCTTCCCATCGGAATAACTCCTTTCGTCGACCCTTTGGCCCCACTGCTGTCAAAGGGGAATCATACCAGGTGCAAGGGCCGCTTGTAACAGTACCTATGTGGTGTGCCGGAGCGGTATATCGATCCTCGGAATCGAGTCGACCTGGTACCTGAAAAAGGAGCCGAAACAATCCCGCCGGATAAGGCGAGTTTCGTCGGCCTCTTCGGCTTGACCTGGGTCGGAAAAACATGCTAGAAAGTACCGTTTCCAGGGTGAGGGAAAATGGACGGAAGGGGCTCGATGGATCAAGCTCAAAGCAGGATTCAGGGATAGTGGAATGACATCGGCTGCGGCTCGCAAATATGCCCAGGCTCTATTGGAAGTTGCGGTCCTCGAGAAGCATGAGGATCAGGTTCTGGAAGACCTTGGCTCCTTTGGAGAGTTGATCGAGGCTTCCTCCGAACTCAGAGAGACGCTTGCGAATCCCGCGATTCCGATTGCGGCCAAGCGAGAGATCCTGATCCAGTTGGGGAGCAAGCTGTCTCTAACTCCGATCGTGACCAACTTCATTCTGGTTCTCCTCCAGAATGCTCGACTGCCGCAGTTTGACGAATGCCTCGAGGCCTATCAGGAAGCCCTGGACGGGAGTCACGGTGTTTTGAGAGCTGATGTATTTACCTCACGGAGACTGGACGACATCGTCCGGCAGCGTCTCGAGGGGGAGGTTTCCTCGATGACCGGAAAGCAGGTGAAGCTGCAATACCATGAGGATGAGTCCCTGATTGGGGGGTTGAGAATCGAAGTTGGATCGAAAGTCTTCGATGCTTCGGTCCGGACTCAATTGGATGACATCCACCGACGTCTGGTGGGCTCCTAGTACGCTGTAACACAGATTATGACGGATTCGTGGCGAGCGCGACGGGTCGAGCCCTAAGGTGGCGCTAGAGGGGATACCAAGAGAATGGCCATTAGAGCGGAAGAGATCAGTCAGATCATCAAGGAACAGATAAAGGACTACGATACTGGTGTCGTGGTGAGCGAAGTGGGAACCGTCATCTCGTGCGGTGATGGTATCGCCCGCGTGCATGGGCTCGAGAAGGCGATGGCCCTGGAGCTGATCGAGTTCCCACACGAGGTGTACGGACTGGCATTCAATCTTGAGGAAGACAATGTTGGAACCGTTCTTTTCGGAGAGTTCCACCACGTAAAAGAGGGAGACGTCGTCAAGCGAACCGGTCAAATCATGCAGGTCCCGGCCGGCGAGGCGATGCTCGGTCGTGTCGTGGATTCCCTGGGACGACCAGTGGACGGAAAGGGTCCCATTAGCACCAAGGACTTCGGTCCTATCGAGAGGATAGCGCCTGGCGTGATCGAGCGTCAGCCAGTCAGTGAGCCGCTGCAAACGGGTTTGAAGGCTATCGATTCCATGATTCCGATCGGCCGTGGTCAGAGGGAGTTGATTATCGGTGATCGCCAGATGGGCAAGACTGCTGTCGCTCTCGACACCATCATCAACCAGCGGGAATCCGGAGTCGTATCGATCTACGTGGCGATTGGGCAGAAGCGTTCCACCATCGCTCAGGTGGTCAAGACCCTTGAAGATCAAGGCGTGATGGACCAGTGCATCGTGGTGGCGGCATCGGCTTCCGACCCTGCGACCATGCAGTATCTAGCCCCCTACGCTGGCTCTGCCATTGGAGAGTACTTTCGTGATAAAGGCAAGCACGCACTAATTATCTTTGATGATCTGTCCAAGCACGCGGCGTCCTATCGGGAGATCTCCCTACTAATGAGGCGGCCGCCGGGCCGCGAGGCTTACCCTGGTGACGTTTTCTACCTCCATAGTCGACTCCTGGAGCGGGCGGCCAAGCTCAGCGACGACCTGGGCGGGGGAAGCCTTACGGCACTCCCCATCATCGAGACTCAAGCGGGTGATGTCTCGGCCTATATCCCCACCAACGTCATTTCGATTACCGACGGACAGATCTATCTGGAGAGCGATCTCTTTCACTCCGGAATCCGCCCAGCGATCAGTGTAGGTGTTTCGGTAAGTCGAGTCGGGGGTGCGGCTCAGAGGAAGGCGATGAAGCAGGTGGCAGGTACGCTCCGTCTGGATTTGGCTCAGTACCGTGAGCTAGCCGCTTTTGCCCAGTTTGGTTCCGACCTCGACGTTGCCTCCCAGCGCCAGTTGGCCCGAGGAGCACGCCTGACCGAGATTCTGAAGCAGCCCCAGTTTCAGCCGGTGCCCGTGGAAAGACAGATTCTCCTGATCTTCGCCGGCACCGAGGGTCATCTGGATGATCTCGAACTTCCGGAGATGCGTGCATTCGAGATCGGATTGAATGATTTCGTAGAGGCCAGCCACCCGTCCCTGTTTGCAGACATCCTTGAGAAGAAGTCACTGGATGATGAGCTCAAGCAGAAAGCGACGGACGCCATCACCGAGTTCAAGGAGCGCTTCGAAGCAGAAAAGGCCGCATAAGCACGTAGCATGCCAGGCAATCTTCTCCATTTGCGCCGGCGCGTTCGGTCGGTAAAGAACATCCAACAGATCACCCGGGCCATGAAGCTGGTTGCGGCTTCCAAGCTGCGCCGGGCACAGGATCGGATCCTCGCGTCCCGTCCCTATGCCAATAGAATGCTGGCTGTTCTCAATTCTCTGGCGACGCGCGTGGATCCGTCTCAGCACCTGCTACTGGCTCAACGGAGCGCGGAACGTGTGATGTTGTTGGTTATCACCTCGGACCGGGGGCTGTGTGGCTCCTTCAATCACCATATTATCAGGGGAGCCATGGAGCACATCGAAAACGATGCGACCAACCGAGCCCTGAGCCTCACCCTGGTCGGAGGGAAGGCGATCGACTGGTTCAAGTCCCGGCCCTGGCCGATCCGGCACCAATATTTGAACATCATGAGCAGGGTCGAGTTTCGATACGCTCAGGAGATAGCCCGCAATACCATTGACTACTACTCGAGCAGTGAGTTGGACGCAGTCTACCTGGTCTACAACGAGTTCAAGTCTGTCGTCCAGCAGCGCGTGGTAATCGAGCCCCTGCTTCCGATTCGTCGTCTGGAGGCTGCCGCAGGGGATGCGGCCACCGCCGACTACATCTATGAGCAGCCTCCGCAGGCAATGTTCGACACGCTGCTGCCACGTCATGTGGAGACCCAAGTCTTTCGGGCCATGCTGGAGTCAGAGGCCGCCGAGCACGGAGCCCGAATGACGGCAATGGACTCTGCGACCAGAAATGCGAGCGAGATGATTGAAAGCCTGACCTTGACCATGAACCGGATTCGGCAGGCTTCTATCACCACCGAGATTATTGAAATCGTGAGCGGGGCGGATGCCCTGCAAGGATAGGGTCCGCGTCCAAGCCGAGACCCATTGAAGAAAAAGGGAGTGTGACAGCGATGCCTCAAGCCGAAGGTAAGGTGCTGCAGATCATTGGTCCCGTGCTCGATGTCCAGTTCGAATCAGGGCACGTCCCGGAAATCTATAACGCCGTAACCGTGAACTCGGAAGGCTTCGATTCCTCGGTTCCCATCAACTTGACTGCGGAGGTTGCCCAGCATCTGGGTGAGGGAGTGGTCAAGTGTGTTTCGATGCAGCCGACGGATGGAGTTGTTCGAGGAATGAAGGCGGTCGACACCGGCGGTCCGATCTCGGTCCCGGTGGGACAGGAGACGCTGGGAAGAGTCCTGAATGTGCTGGGAGAGGAGGTCGATCGGCTTGGTCCGGTTAAGACCGAGAAGCGGTATCCCATTCATCGGCCGGCTCCCAGTCTGGAAGACCAGAGCACAGAGACCGAGATGCTCGAGACGGGAATCAAGGTGATTGATCTGATCGAGCCCTATTCTAAAGGGGGCAAGATCGGCCTCTTCGGAGGTGCCGGGGTCGGAAAGACGGTCATCATCATGGAGTTGATTAACCGAATCGCAACCCACCATGGGGGCTTTTCGGTGTTTGCAGGAGTAGGTGAACGCACTCGCGAGGGGAACGACCTCTGGCTGGAGATGAAGGAGTCCGGCGTCATTGACAAGGCGGCTCTGATCTACGGCCAGATGACCGAGCCCCCAGGTGCGCGGCTGCGCGTGGGCTTGACGGGGCTCACGGTGGCTGAGTACTTCCGGGACGAAGAGGGGCAGGATGTGTTGCTGTTTATCGACAACATCTTCCGCTTTACCCAGGCAGGCTCCGAGGTTTCGGCACTCCTGGGACGCATGCCATCGGCAGTTGGATACCAGCCCAATCTGGCCTCCGAGATGGGAGAGTTGCAGGAGCGGATCACCAGCACCAAGAAGGGATCGATTACTTCGATCCAGGCGATCTATGTGCCCGCCGACGACTATACCGATCCGGCACCCGCAACGACCTTCGCCCACCTGGATGCCACCACCAATCTGGATCGTGCCATCTTCGAGCAAGGAATCTATCCGGCTGTCGATCCCCTCGCCTCGACCAGCCGGATCCTGGATCCTCGGATTATCGGAGACGAGCACTATGGCGTCGCGCGTGCCGTCCAGGGAGTTCTACAGCGTTACAAGGAGCTTCAGGATATCATCGCGATTCTGGGTATTGATGAGCTCTCCGAAGACGATAAGCTCGCCGTTTCGAGAGCCAGAAAGATCCAGAGGTTTCTCTCCCAGCCGTTCTATGTGGCAGAGCAGTTTACCGGTATTCCCGGAGTATACGTTTCGGTGCAGGAGACGATTAGCGGGTTTAAGGCGATCTGCGACGGAGAGTACGATGAGCTCCCGGAACAGGCTTTCTATATGGTGGGAGGCATCGACGAGGTGCTTGAGAAGGCGAAGCAGATCGAGGAAGAGGTTGCATAGTCTCGATAGAATCCGTCTGTAGGGGCTGAAATGATCAAGTTGGAAATCGTCGTTCCGGACGGGCTGGTCTTCAGTGGTGAGGTGGATGAGGTGACTCTTCCCGGTGCCGGAGGCTATCTCGGGATCCTGCCGCAGCATGCTCCGCTGCTTTCGGAACTCCGGGTGGGTATCCTCTCCTATCGGGTGAACTCGGATGTTACCGAGCTCTTCTGCCGGTCGGGATTCGCCGAGGTCCTCGCTGACAAGGTGACTATCCTGGCAGAGGCGGCAGAGAGCGCCGACCAGGTTGATGCCGATCAAGCTCGCCGGGATAAGGGGGAGGCGCAGCGAGTTCTCGCGGCTGACGATCCGGATACGGATTTCGACGAAACGATGCTGCTTCTGGAGCAAGCCGAAGTGCGTCTGCAGCTGCTTGAGTCCTCGACCCGGTTGTGAGCTTTGGGTCGACCAAGCCCCTCACCCTTCCCGGATTCTCCTTGTAGAATAGGCCTGAGAAACCGGGGTTGAGCCACTTGTCGCCCTGATGTCCGGCTGCTAGACCCATGGTGAGAAATCCGGGATAATAGATGCTGTTACGAGCTGGTGTGGTGGGGGATGGTGTAATGGCAACACGCGTGGCTCTGGACCACATGATCGGGGTTCGACTCCCTGTCCCCCAGCCAATCCGGACCCGCTCAGTGTGAGGTTCCACTGGAATCTCTTGACGCGAAGTTCCGGCTGCGCTGGGAAGGTTTTTTCGAGGAGACTAATCATGACGAGAAGACTGACTGTCCTGTTTATACTCTGTACTCATTTCTCTGCAGTTGCTTATTCGGCCGACCGGGGGAGCTCGGCAGTTGATGGATTGGCCGCTATTGAGTATGGTCGTCCGGAGTTGGGTGGGCGCGACATGCTTGGCAGGGCCAAGGAGGGCATGGTGTGGCGGTTGGGTATGAACCGGTCAACCACCTTGACTGCCCACGTGGCGCTCATGCTTGCAGGCAACAAGGTAGACAAAGGTGTCTATTCCTTGCTCGCTGAGTGCACTGGGGCGGACAGCTGGCGTCTGATCGTGAACTCTGAGCCGGAAGTCAGGGGCAGCAATCGAGATCCAAAACAGGACGTAGTCGTGGCCCCTCTGCAGACGAGCGAATTAAGCCAGAGTGTCGAGAAACTCACGATTTCCCTGGAGAGCACCGGAGAGAAGTCTGGGAAGATTTCAATAGAGTGGGGAAAACGCAAGCTTGCAACGGCGTTCACAACCGCCGATTGAGGCTTTTAGTCTGCGGGAAGACGCTCGAGTTCGATGTCCAGGTGAAGTGTCCGATCGGGAACGACTTCCATCCTCGCGCTAAACGCGCGGTAGCCAGGGTATTCGACCCTCAGGTCGTGTTCTCCCTCGATGACGGAGTAGCTGTTCCGCTTGGTGGAGAAAGCCTGAGCGCTGCCGATCACGCGGCCATCCACATATACCCGAGCCCTCACTGGCACCACCCGAAAAATCAGATCTGAAGTATTGGCTCTAATCAGGCCATTGTCGCGGGGGCTGTTGATAATGATCTGGTAGGTGCCTCGAGGTTGAAGGCCCGGAAAGAGCCGATCGTCCGCAGTTGGGCCGTAACTAGCATAGTAACTGGGTGGGTGATAGACGTAGCTTCGATTGTAGTGCAGCCTGGACACATAGAGGTCAGGCCGGACGTGGAACAGATTACGTGGTGGCAGGAAGAAGTGTCCACGGCTGGACCTCGACCCTCGGTACTGCTCACCTCGACCCATGCCAACCAGAAAGGAGCAGAGCGCAATAAGCACCAGGATCTTCCGCATGGCTTTTCTTATTCTAGCATCCTAGATGGAGAATGCATGTCAAAAGGTTCATTGAGGAGATGCCGTCCATCTAGTAAGTACCTGAGCCCTCACTCGGAGACCACAGGGGACGTGCCAATTCGATAGTGCCACATGCCAAGGGCACCCCGGCGCCCCCATCGGGCTGGGTCTGGAGGTCATCTTGTTCCGAATGAACCATGATCCCGAGTCCCAGAATGGACTTCGTACTCTTGGACAGAGTGGCGAAGTTGACCGTCATGTTCTTCGTCTCTTGGTGACTGATCTGACGAAGGTGCACAGGCTGCGAAAAGCAGCAAGGGAAGCGATGTTTTCCATCCCATCCCAATCTTCAAGGATCACACTGCTCACGACTCACGGCTCACCGACTCCCTGGGCCGGGAGACTGCTTTCGTAGAGCTGGGCGATCTTCCTCGTGTCGCTGCGGACCTTTTCAATGAACTCAGGTGGGTTGACCGGGCGCGCGTGAGGAGCAAAGCCCAGGACTAGCCGAGAAGGGAATTCCAGGGTTTCGCTGACAAAGGTGAGTACCAATCCTCCATCCTGTGGTTCGCAGGCCGAGGAGCCCCATTGTTCCTCAATCCAAGGGGCCACCGTTCCATCGAAGAAGACCTGGATTTTCCGGCTTCCCAATGAACTGAGAAAGTTTTTCTTGTACTTGTCCACGTCGAGGTCTTGAAGCGTGGGAAAGGACTCGTTCAAAGAGTCGACCGATAGGACGCGTTCGAACTTGAAGGTTCGAAGGTCCTGTCGCAGTTCACAGAAGGCGGTCAGATACCAGTAGCCTAAATACTTCATCAGCAGGTAGGGATGAACGACGCGCTCGGAGGTCTTGTCGCGGGTCAGGGAGTAGTAATCGATTCTCACCTTCTCGTGGTCCTCGACTGCTCGACGTAGTCGAGAAAAATGGTCAGAGATCGGGCGCGAGGGATGCTCCAGTAGGATCCGGTCCTCCACCCGAGCCTTGGGATCGACCGATTTCGAGATGACGTCCTTAATCTTATTTTTGAGGGATTCCACGCTGTCCGGATCCACTTCCGGATCGAGCAACTGCAGTGATACCAGCAGTGACATCGCTTCCGGCCGCGTGAACCGAAGTGGCCGATTCAGCATCTGGTCGTATTCGACATAGACCCTTTGATTCTCGACATAGATGTCCACGTAGTCATCGGGTCGGAACGGAGGCTTGCCGATCAGGAGCATGAACTCCAGTTCTTTCAGCAGCTGTTTGGGTCGCATTCCGACCCGCTCCGCCAGCTCCTCGACGAGGATTCCTGGGTTCTGGGATACATAACTCAGAATAAGGAGAATTCGATTGATCCTGTCGGCGATTTTCATAGCAGGCTTTTCATCGCACGTTGGACCTCACTAATCATCTCAGGGGGGGCTAGGACCCGACTATCCGTCTTCTGGGACAGAATCCAAGATACGAAGCCAGATCGGTTTGTGACATTCACCTCGAAGGTCCGCTCCCCCGTCTGCTTCGCCCTCATCAACTGCGGGCGAAGTTCCGGGAGCCGGTGATCCGAAACCTCGATGGCGACACTCACGGGCTCATGGACCTCGAGTTCCCAAGGTTGCTGATTCTGATAGGGTTTCAGGGTGAAGTCGTCGGGAATTTCGTAGTCTGGGCTGCCGGGCTTTTTGGGGTTCAGGCTGAGCTTGCTGATTCGAGTCAAGACGAAGCAGCGAAGCCCTCGTCTCAGATGGTCCCAACCCACCAGTGTCCAATTCCCTCTCCTGAAGATCAGTCCGTAGGGATCCAGTTTGCGCCGTGTGATTCTGCCGGTGGAGAAGGCGTGATACTGAATCTCGATCTGCTTGCGACGGTCCATGGCGTCCTGGATCTGGTGTACCATCCTGGATCGCCCCGAGGACTTTGCCTGGGTTGGATAGGTGATGGTCATCGCCGGCGAGGGAGAATTGACATGACTGTTGATGCTTGTGATCTTGTGGAGAGCCGACTCCAACTGATCCCGGTAGGGGAAGTTGGTGTTCTCTAGAACGGCTCCCGCAGAAAGCATCAGTAAGGAGGACTCCTCAGCCGTGAACTCTATTTCGGGAAGGAAGAGCTTTTCCTCGCGAATCAGGTAGCCTTCCTTGGTGTTTTCGGAGCCGCTCTGGTAGTCAATTGGAATTCCGAGGGAGATCAGCTCAGCCTTGTCCCTCTCAAACTTTCTCTGGTTTGATTCCTCCACTCCCCGCGCGTAGTCCTCTGGGAAGTGGTTCTTGATCTCGTGCCAGGAAACCGGCTCTTTGGCATTGAGAAGGTAGGCGATAAGATCAAGGAGCCGCTCGGTACGATTCACTGGCCTAGTGTATGAGATGCAGAGTCGAGAATTCAACCGCGGGGTGGGCTCTCTGGAGGGTGGATGGAGTCCTCCTGTAGTTTTCGATGCTGCGAATGCAACGGAGGCTTGGAGCAGCCTAGCAACGGGGGAACCGAGCCCCGGTTTTTTGGGGTTGACCGACAGGATTTTTAGACTACATTAGGGGGGCACAGAAGAGCGGAGGGTCGAGAATGACTTTTATAATTTGTGAACCTTGCATTGGGACAAAAGATTCGGCATGTGTGGACGCCTGTCCGGTCGACTGCATTCATCCGCGGACCGATGAAGAAGACTTCGACCCGGAAACCCAGTTGTACATCGATCCCGTGGAATGTATCGACTGTGGAGCCTGTGTCCCAGAGTGCCCTGTGGAAGCGATTTTCCCAGAAGACGAAGTGCCGGAACAGTGGGAGAACTACATCGAGATCAACAAAGAGTGGTACCAGGGCAAGGACTAAGTGTACTAAGGTACCCCTTTGGGGTAGAAATACAGAAGCCTTCGACGGAACTCGAGAGGTTTTAGAGCCGGGCTCCGAGTCGGCTGCGTTAGCAGCCTTGAACTTGCATCGAAGCCCGGCTCTACTAAAGACTTCCTATCAGTTGGCCTGACCTACCGGTATGCTGGACATCTGCAGGCCTGACTGCGTCCGCAGCGCGGTAACCACGACAGGAATGTCGGAACTGATCACCACGGTTCCCTGGAAGTCGTCCCCCACTTCAACGGGGAACAGCTCCTGAAGGAACTGGGCAATCTGTGCGCCCGCAGCCAGGAAAATGTCCTTGTCTGAGACCTCTGTCCCGGCCTGGTTCAAAAGCCGCACGCCGACCCTGGCTGTTTCATCAAGAGGTGCCGCAATCGCGACACCGGTGTTGAATCCGGGGGGACCTCCGATCCGGGCAGCGAAGGTATTGGCCTCAGCGGTCGGAACCGAGTCCCCGATGCCTGCCTCGAAGAGAATGTCACCCCCCTGCGAGAACTGAAAGATGGCACTCCCCCGGATAGGCTGATCGGACTCGGCCCTTGCCCACCCGGTTTGTATCACCGGTCCACCCAGCGTCTGGACCTTGATAGAAGCCCGTGCAGGGATGGAGAAGGAGATTTCCGATGTGTCTCCGGCGAAGTCTTCTATGGGAAGTTCGAGAGGGCTCCCATCCCGGCCTATAAAGAAGAGCTTCCCCATCGCGGTTTCATCGGAGGTGTTGACCAGGGTGAACAGCGTGGTTTGAGATCCCGTAGCTGGATCAGCGCCATCGGCGACCAGGGCAAAGAAAAGAGACTGCGCCGCAGAGTAAACCTCGATGGTATCTTCAAATAGAACGAACAAAAAGCCGTTTGCCGCCACTAGTCCCAAAAGAAGTAGATGAAAGTGGCGTAAGCCGCGTCTAAACACCTGAAATGCCAGACCTGACGGGTATTCTGGGGTTGTCAAAGAAACTTCAGAACAAGCCGAAAGGAGGCATTTCAGGTGAATAAAAAGGA
>JAKZYH010000069.1:0-4790 GCA_047514575.1 Acidobacteriota bacterium
GCCTCTCCCCGGTGTAAAAACCCCATGAACCATGGGAACATTTCCGCAGGGAGCTCTTGAAGTCCCTTCATGGTTGAGGGCACGCCCTCTGCACACCACTCATGAGTATTACTCCCCTTGGTACCCTCGTCGTGAAGAAGAAACACGTAGCCGCGATCTGCTGCTACAAACTCTCCTATACGCTCCAAGGCATCATTGATGCCACCGTCGATGGCTTTCGGGGAAAGGTTGATGAAATGGGTGGAGATTTCGGTGATCAGGTCCTCGAAATCGGAACGATACTTGAGAGCAGCCTCCGCTTGCTTGCGCTCGGTTATGTCGGTGATGCTGGAACGCAGCAGACTCCTTCCTGCTTTCGGTAACCGTACCAATCGCACCTCGGTGACCACATCCAGACCCTTGGCAGTTCGAAAGATCCATTCAAACACCGGGACTCCTCCGGCCAAGGCCTCCTCGTTCAGGGGCCTTCCAACCTCCGCGGTCGGTCGCCCACCCAGTTGGACCGGCGCGCTCATGGCGATCCAACTCATCTCCAGAAGCTGGTCTCTGGAATACCCCAGAATGAGCGCAGCGTTCCTATTGGCGTCTATAAACCGGTTTGCATCGGCATCGAAAACGAGTATTCCTTCTGGAGCATGTTCTACCAGAGTGCGGAATTGCGCTTCGCTATCCTTGAGTTCCTCTTCCGTCCGCTTACGTTCCAGCTCGGCAGCTGCCCGTGCCGCGAAGATCTTCAGGAGGACCGCCATTTCATCGAGTTCCTGATCCATCGGCGTGTCGCCCAGGACAGCCAAGTGCCCGATGACTTCACCGGAACCACCCACGAGAGGGATCCCTAGGTAACTCTCTATTTTCCACCTGACTAGATCTTTGTCTTCGGGGAAGAGTGCCTGGACGTTCTCTGTGTGGTAGCAGATAGTTCCGTCGATCACCCTTTCACAGGGCGTACCTCTAACGTCATATTCGAAGCTGTCTTTAAAGCCCTCTCCTTCCCAGAACTCGAGAGTCTTCACCCGCCTCTTGGCCTCGTCCGTACACTCGGCCACAAAGGCATAGCGAACTTGTAGCGTGGAGGCCAGATTGCGCACCAGGGAACGAAAGAAATCAGCACCCGTAGCCGAAGCTGTAGCTTCAGCGATGGACCGCAGAAAATCTTCCTCTCTCTTCTCGCCCTGTGTGCCTTTCATGCTCTCCTTCTTATCAGCGATGATCGATGCGGAGCAGCCACCTGGCAGCGTTGCGAACGAGTCGCTGCATCATGGGGTGGCCGAGTGCATCAGGGGTGTGACCGGGTGCCAGATAGCAGAAGCGTCCCTTTCCCATTTCACGCCACCAGCCCGCCGCTGCCGCCAGGTTGTCACGCGCGATCGATCGCAGCAGGAGATGCTCGTGGTCCAGGTAGTATTTCACTGTGTGTTGCTCGTCGAAGATTTCGAAATCCTCTACACCCGCCGTCACCGGGTGACTCTTGTCTTCCACTCGGACGGTGAAGACGTAAGGCTGTGGGTGGCCTCCGTAGTCTCCTCCAAAGAGTTTGTAGTAGAGCCCGTTCGGTGGATACAGTCCTTGGGAGTTGTGCAGAGCGAGAAAACCACCGCCCTCGTGGACAAAGTCCCAAATGGCCTGCTGCTGCTCCTCGGTCATCCATTTGATGTGTGGTTTGTCGTAGCCCTGGGGCCAGTTCATGCCGTCGCGCAGAATAATGAGCAGACCGTGTTTCTGGAGCGATTCGCGGTTTAGAGCCTCGACGTCCTCGATAAAGGTTACCGGGATGTTTTCTCGGACCATGGCCTTGATCAAGTTGTCCCGGATGTAGACCGGGCTATGGTATCGATCGCCGATCAAGGCTAGTGCCCGCGGCCGATCAGCTGTCCGGTAGACCTCGGACGTATTTTGTGCCCGAAGTGACAAAGTCAGAAAAAGAAGGGGAATGAACCATCGCATTTTCATATCTTTCCTCCAGAGACCAGACCACATAGTACAACTGAGCTTCGCCCGGAAATGACTTCCACAAACGCGATTCTACCCCGATTCTTGACTGCTGGCATGTCGAACAGACCATCCTCGCTTTCATTGATCCCCCTGGTGGGGTAGCCTCACAGCAGGAGTATCCCCGACATGAGACAGTCGATTTCTTTGTCCGTGACAGTCTGGCTAGCGTTCTCGATCAGCCTCGGCATCAGTCCGTCCTGGGCCGCCCAGACAGGGTCGGAAACCAGTGTTCTACTGGATTCCTACCTGGAGGGCGCGGCTCCACCGTCAGAGCTCGTCTCTGCCTTCAGCCTGGCGTTCGAAGGGGAGTTAGACCACATGGTGCAGTTCCTGCTGGGGCCATCTCCCGCACTCGTTGTTCACTCCGACCTCACCTTCCCCGGCGGGAATTCCCACCACCAGGAGCGTTTTCTGGAGGCTTCGGAGGGATCCCGGCAGGTGACCTTCAGCCTCGGTGCCCTGCTGGGACACGGACCCTATCGACACCGGCCTCGCCAGTTCTATCCCGGGGAGTACACCCTGAGGATCTCGGGCCGCGACCCGCGGACTCGGAAGATCGTTTTCAAGACCTTTTTTCGCCTGCCGCCCCAGGAATGGATCTGGGCAGACCTGGACCGTCTTCTCTACATCGACGATGCCCAGGCCAATTTGGACCTGAGGCTTTTCCCAGGGGCGCCGGTGGAAAAGATTCGGGCCGTCGTGGACCTGCTGGAACCGACTACCGGTCTGAGCGTGTCCGACCCTGAAGAGGTCTCGTTGACCCAACAGAATACTCGGGTGACCTTCTCCCTGGTGGACCTGCTTCCGGGAGTGTACCGGGCACGGGTCCGGTTTCGGCAGTTGGGACAGCTCTCCCCTGACGGGATTGTGAGAACTCTTCAACTCTTTCGCAACGGTCCCCCACCCCAGGTGAAGGGTTCAGCCAGAATCGGCGATGGGCCGCAGCTTCTGGTGGATGACTACCTGGTGGCCGAGTCCCGGGGTCTTCGCCGGGTCTTTCATCCGGCTCGAAAGGTTACCTCCGAACCCATTCTCCTACCCGATCGGCCTTACGAGGGTCACGCCGTACTCCTGGAGAACTCGGCCCACTACAACCCGGCGGAACAGCGCTACGAACTGATGTACGGAAACATCAACTACGACGAGATCCGCTACCGCATGTTGGCGGTCTCCAAGGATCTCCTCACCTGGGAAAAACCGGAACTGGGGAAGGTAGAGTTCAACGGTTCCCGGGCCAACAACATCCTCGCCCGAGTGGACGTGACGAAGCCGGGCGATCTTTTCCCCGTTTTCGCTGGGGTCTGGGACTATGCCGGTCGGGGAAACCCCGATCTGCGCCGGGCTCGTCTGTGGCTCTTTGGTCATCAGCAGACCAGCGATCGCTGGGCCCTTCGACGGGGTTATTACCTGGTGATCTGGGACAAGGACGGAAAGAGCTACGTTACCACTGCCACACCGCTGCTAGGCCTGGGACAGGGAGGGACCGAGACCATGACCGTGTCAGGAGACACGTCGGCGGCCCTGGGCTACGACGCCCGCACCGGTGAGTTCGTGGCCTATACCTCTCCGGGTCCGCCCAACCGGGGACGGGGATCGGTCCGATACGACAACTCCACCAAGGCCCGGACGCTGGCCCGACATGCTACCCGGGACGGTATCAACTGGGATGTGCGCTACCTCTGGGTTCCCGGGGTCGAGGATCCCAATATCCACAACTACGGCTTTCGGGTTCGAAGACTCGGGGACCTGTATTTGGGGTTCTTCCCTCGCTACAACGTCCGAACCCAGCACATGGACCTCGTGCTCTGGGTGAGCCGCGACGGAATCCACTGGGAGCAGCCCGGGGGAGAGCAGGCTTGGCTGGGCAATGGGCCACCAGGATCCTTCGACTGGGGTGTCGTCTACATGCCGGCTGGCTGGCACCAGCAGGGCGATCGGACCCTCATTTTCTACCAGGGAGCCAACTACCTCCACTTCCACGCCTGGCTCCGGGAGAAGCTCTCGGGACTCTACGGCGGCATGAGCGGAAAACAGGCGGAGGGTCTTCTTACCGGAGAGGGGTTCGTGGAACGCGACTATCTTGCACCACCCTCGACAAAAGGCCATGCCTGGTCCCTGATGCCTTCAGGCTGGAGCTGGAGGCACGGGGTCTCCGGTACTCCCCAGGAGGCCAGATCCCGGTTCTGGGCAGAGCTTACAGCCAACACCGGAGAGACACCCGAGACCTTCATTGCCAGAGGCGCCGATTTCAAGATATTTCCGGGTCTGGCCGAGTTCCGTACCAACGGCTTCGTTTCCCGGCGAGCCGACCGCGATGTGGGGGTCCTGACAACCCATCCCCTGCTCTTCCAGGGTCGGTACTTGACGGTCAATGCCCAGGTGTCAAAAGGCGAGCTGGGGGTAGAAGTGCTGGGTCCGGATGGCTCTCCGCTGAAGGGATACACCCGAGACGAGTGCATGCTCGCAAGCTTCGATGGCACCTTTCAGCTGGTCCATTGGAAGAACCACAAGGACCTGGCGGAGTTGGCTGGCCGTCCACTGCGCCTGCGCTTCTACGTTAGACAGGGTGACCTCTACGGCTTTCAGATCCACCACACAGACTCTGTCGCCGAGGATTTGATCGAGCCCTTCCCTCCCTCTGATTTCTCGTCGTTCTGAGGGTCTGCGCAAGAATAACTTGGTAGAATTGGCGCTCAGATTTGCACCAGATTTGGCCGCGAACGATTGAGCGAAACCGCAGGCGTAGCCAGGTCTACGTTGAGGATTTTGCGATTGAGGAGCGGCCGAAGATGGTGTGA
>JAKZYH010000070.1:0-8335 GCA_047514575.1 Acidobacteriota bacterium
CCTTGTCGCGGCGAGGGCGCTCCCTCTTCTCCATCGGCGTACAGCACTTCCATTCGATCTTCTGCGGGCACCAACACCGGAGCCGTCCGCACGGCCACTTCTCGCTCGATAACTCTTGGGGGTGGCGGAGGCAGGCGAAAAATCTCGGTGCTGGAGGCGCTGGCCGTCCATTCAGACCACTGTTGATGAACATTCGTGATCAGGCCCTGCCGGACCGAGGCAAGGCTCAGCAAAATGATGGCGGCAAAGAGGACGGTAAAGGTCAGCAGTGTATAGGAGCTCCTGACAAGGAAGGATGCACCCCCAGGTTCACCGCGAGAATCTCCGCTGCTGTTGATCCCCCGAACAACCTGAGCTTGTGCCTTTAAATCGGCCACCGAAGCCGCCGGCTGCGGTGCCTCGGTGCCTGCGCTACCCGCCTGCTTATCCCTCTTTGCTGATTCGTCCATCTCCCCCATCGATCGTCAGCCTTTCCAGCCTGCCCTTTTCCTGACTTCTCTTCTTCAAAAACGTCTCAATGAAGACATCGATCTCACCGCCCAGTACCGAGTCTACATCACCTGCCTCATATTTGGTTCGATGGTCCTTCACCAAGCGGTAGGGATGTAAGGTATAGGAACGAATCTGATTACCCCATCCTATTTCGGGCTTGGCATCCTCCTGCGCGTCGAGTTCTTTCCGCTTCTTGTCCATCTCGTACTCATAGAGCTTCGACTTCAGGATCTTCAGCGCGGTGGCCTTGTTGCGATGTTGCGAGCGCTCGTTCTGGCATTGCACCACGATCGCAGTCGGCAGGTGCGTAATCCGTACCGCGGAATCAGTCACGTTCACGTGCTGTCCTCCCGCGCCCGAAGCTCGGTAGGTATCGATCTTCAAATCCTTTTCCTCGATCACTACGTTGACATCATCTTCCAACTCGGGTGTCACGAAGACAGAGGCGAAGGAAGTGTGGCGTCTGGCCGCAGAATCGAAAGGCGAGATCCGGACCAACCGATGGACCCCGATTTCGGCGGCAAGATACCCATATCCATACTCTCCCTCGACCAGGAACGTCACGGACTTCACGCCGGCCTCGTCGCCTTCCTGAAAATCTGTGATTTCGGTCTTGTAATCATGCTTCTCCGACCATCTCAGATACATGCGGAGAAGCATCTCCACCCAATCCTGGCTTTCGGTTCCACCGGCTCCGGGATGAATCGTCACGATCGCATTGTTGGCATCATGTCCACCGGATAGAAGGGTGCTGATCTCGGTCTTTGAGACGCGAGTCTCCAGCGTCAAGATTTCTTCTGCCAGCTCCTCCAGAACCTCTTCTCCCTCCTCGTGGAGCTGAATGAGAGCTTCCACATCCCCGAGAGCGCTTTTGCACTCTTCGGCCAGCGTCAAGGTGTTCTGCAAACGGCTCCTGCGACGAAGAACTTGCCGCGACTCTTCGGACTTGCCCCAGAAATCGGGATCCGAGATGAGCTTTTCGATTTGTTCCAGCTCGACCTTTTTGGCATCGACGTCAAAGATACCCCCACAGGTGTCCTATCTTCTCGTTCAGTTCTTTGTAGCGTTCCTGGAAGTCTTCCACGACCTATTTCCTCCGACTCTCACGCCTTGGCCTGAACGCCCCAACACCCGTGACTAGCGCCAGCGCGACCAGGGATATATTAAGCCATTCACCCACCCGAGAGTAAATCGAACGGTAGGGGCAGGCGTTGATATCGGCGAGCACCACGCCGTCCTCGAACAGTCCAAGCTCTTGCTGAATCCTCCCCAGAGGGTCGATTACGGCCGAATAACCACTATTCGCACAGCGCAGAATCGGCTTGCGATTCTCTACTGCCCGAAAGGCTCCGAACTCCAAATGCTGCCTGGCTGCCGAACTGCGACCGTACCAGGCATCATTCGTGATATTGACGAAAAGTTGGGCACCCTGTCGCACGAACTCCCGAGCCGATTCCGCGAAGATTCCTTCGAAGCAGATCAAGGTTCCGAAGGAAACTCCACCGACGTCGCCCACTACAGCGGTGGTTCCAGCCGAGAAGCCAGCTACTTCCTGCACCAGGGGTTGGACGAAACTCAACCAATCCGCGGCAGGCACGTATTCCCCAAAAGGCACCAGATGCATCTTGTGGTAGCGGTAATCAGGTTGCTCGCCAGAACCGATCAGGAGCGCCCCGTTATAGTAACGGCTGCTCGAGTCGGTTTCCACTGAGGTGCTGTTCAACAGCAAGGGAACGCCTGAACTCCGAACCTGCCGCTGCCAGAACGTTCGAAAATAGAAATCTGTGTCGTAGAAGTAGGGATTGGGGGCCTCCGGAAACACAACCCAGGCCGCACCATCCGCAACGGCCTGCCTGTAGTACTCGGGCAGCACCTCGAAGTACTTCTCGGCGTAGTGCTCGAGGGGTGCCGAAAGAGAGATGTTGGGCTGCACCAGAGCGGCTCTGATCGATTTCCCCAGAGGAACTTGCCAGACTTCGACCCGATACCAGCCGTAGAGATTGGCTCCTAGGAATAAGAGGGCAAAGACCGAAGGTAGCATCCAGGTCCGGTAGCTCCGAAAGCGAAAGAGAGCCAGGAGAGCAGAGTTGCCGAGGACAATCAGAAACGAGATGAGGTAGACGCCACTGACATCGGCCAGCTGACGCATCCACTCAAAGGGATACTGGGAATGCCCCAGCAAGGCCCAGGGAAAGCCGCCCACCGCATAGTAGTTTCTGAGCAGCTCGGAAAGCACCCAGAAGCCAGGAGCTGACCAGAGGGCTGCCGTCCTGGAATGGGTGGAAACGGCGTGAGTCAAGACCGAAAAAGGAAGGAGAAAAAGACAGAGCATCAGCAACATCAAGAAGAAAATAGGGATCGAGATCCCCCAACTGAGCCCTCCATAGCCAATCAGAACCCTCGGGATCCAGTAGAGGACGCCGCCCAGATAGGCCAATCCAAAAACGAGGTTGCCTACAACAATGGCTTTCCAGGATCGCTCCTGTGTCAGGAAGTACAGATACGGTGTCAGAGCCACCCAAGACAGGAAAAAGAGGGAGTGATCCGGGAAGGCGAGCCACAGAGTGATGCCTGAGATCAGAGGAAGTATCGCGAACGAAAGCATGAGTGATCGGGTGGGTCAGGGGGAGGGTGGCGGGACACTGTTTATGAAATTTGGGAAGCCTGCGGCATCCAATCGACTCTTGAGCTGAGAGGCCTCTTCCCGGGTTGCAAATTCGCCGGAATAGACACGATGAAGGAGGCTGCCAGGACCAGGCCTCTGGAGGCGTCCCGAATAACCTGCATCTTCCAACTTTTGTAGCAGCCTTCGGGCATCCTTTTCCTTGCTCAAGGCCCCAAGTTGGATCGTAAAGCGCGGCTGAACCAGCTCCTTAGCAGCTGGGGTGGCGGTGCGCGCTACCGAGACTGTCTCCTCCCTTTCGGCAGCAGCACTGTCGGTTGAACCACCCCCAGAAACGGGTTCCGGCGTCACAGCCTGGTCCGCGGCCTCCCGCTGAGGAGAGGGTAGAGTAAGCTCTTCATAGAATTCCAGGTCGCGCTTGACATCAGGAACCGGCGGAGGTGACTCCGAGGAACTTTGCCGGGGGGAGCCTGCCTTGACGAAATAATTCTTGCCAACGAAGAGGCCCAGTCCAAAAAAGCACCAAATCACGACCACCGCGACGCCGTAGAGAGCAAACGACTGGGGCGCACTAAGTTTCAGACTCACTCGTGGTCTGTGCCTTCACCTTCTTCATTCCCTCGATGAAGGGGGTAAACAAATCCACCGGAATGGGGAACACGATAGTCGAGTTTTGCTCTACTCCTATCTCAGTCAGCGTTGAGAGGTATCTCAACTGGAACGCCACCGGCTCTTCGGCCAAAGTCTTCCCCGCGTCCCTGAGGCGTTCGGCCGCCTGGAATTCTCCTTCCGCGTGGATGATCTTGGCTCGCCGTTCACGCTCTGCCTCTGCCTGGCGCGCCATGGCTCGCTGCATTTCAGTAGGTAGGTCTACGGTCTTGATCTCGACCATGGTCACCTTGATACCCCAAGGGTCGGTATGCTGATCTAGAATCGTCTGGAGTTTTTCGTTGAGCTCCTCCCGCTTGCTCAGGAGGTCGTCCAGCTCTACCTGTCCCAGGACAGATCTCAAGGTGGTCTGAGAAAGCTGCGAAGTAGCGTAGAGAAAATTCTCGACCGAGACTACTGCGGAATTCGGTTCGATGACGCGGAAATAGACGATGGCGTTGACCTTGACCGACACGTTGTCCCGCGTAATGACATCCTGGGACGGCACATCCATTGTCACCAGGCGTAAGCTGATACGCTCCATCCGATCGATCGGCCAGAACACCAGAATCAGTCCGGGCCCCTTGGACTTCGGCAGCAGGCGTCCGAGACGAAAAATGACGCCACGCTCATATTCCCGCAGCACATTCACCACCGAAAGCAGATAGAGAATGAGAATCCCCAAAAGTACTAGATAGGACATATTCATGAAAACCTCCCGTCAGGAGCCCGCACAGCCGTCAGACGCCACCACCAGGCCCCGGTGCAGCACTTGTTTCGGTCTGGGTCAACGATACACCCGAACCATGGTACGGCTCAACGGCCATGATCAGGTTGGCTAATCGAACGACTCTGACCCTACTCCCGTTCGAAACGGCAACCTCGGACACTGCCTGCCACCTCTCTCCCAGAACGAACACCTGCCCCCCGTCCCGGTCGATGTCACTCCGGGCCACCCCGATGAGTCCGACCATACCTGACTCTCCCGTGGTCACTCTCGAAAAGTGGGACTTGATCACCAGACGAAGCAAAAACATGAAGATCAGACCAAATGGGAGGGTCACGAACAGGGCCAGCTCCAGACTGATGCGTAATTCCGGGTAGGGAGCGTCAATTAGAAAAAGAATCCCCAGGATCATCGAAACAACTCCTCCCATTCCGAGAATGCCAAACCCCTGAATTTTGACCTCTGCGATGAACAGACCCAATGCCAGAACGATCAGCAGGACGCCGATCAGGTTGACGGGAAGGAGCGAGAATCCCAACAAAGCAAGGAGAAGAGAGATCGCTCCCAGAACCCCGGGTAGAATCAGGCCCGGATGGGAAAATTCCAGATAAAGACCCAAAGCACCCATCACGCCGAGAACCAAGGAGAAGTTGGGGTCTGCAATCTTAGAGAGGATACGCTGCCGAAAACTCATCTCGACCAAGCGGAGCCGATGGCCCTGGACCCGCAGAACCTGCTTCTCACCCGAAAAACGAGTGATCTCCCTGCCCTCTAGCTGCTCTAGCAGCTGGTCTTCGCTGGAAGCGATCAGGTCTATCAACTTGCCCTCCAAGGCTTCCTGGTCGGTATACGACTCGCTTTCGATCACGCCTTTCTCAGCCAGTTCGTAGTTCCGGTTTCTCACGTCAACAATGGCACGCAGACTCGCCAAGGCGTCCTTCTTCACCTTTTCCAGCATGATCTTGTTTTCCATCCCGAA
Organism: Acidobacteriota bacterium; assembly: GCA_047514575.1. Lineage (GTDB taxonomy): Bacteria > Acidobacteriota > UBA6911 > RPQK01 > JAJDTT01 > CAUZIZ01. The sequence goes on from JAKZYH010000070.1 coordinate 5,470, forward strand.
CGGGAAAACCGGATGTGCCGCACCGGTGTTGGTGCCAGGAGCCATAACAGCGACGTCGGCCGAAAGCAGGATGAAGAAACCCGCCGAGGCAGCATGGGTACCCTGGGGTTCCACGTAGCAAACAATAGGAACCTTGGAATTGAGGATGGTTTGGATGATCTCCTGCATCGAGATACCGAGCCCGCCTGGAGTGGAAAGACTGATCAGCAGAAACTCGGCATCGAGGTCTTCCGCCTCGCGAACCGCAGAAGTAATAAACTCCGAAACGATGGGATCGATGACCCCATCGATCTGGACCTTCAGTATTTCGCCGCGCAGGGGACTCAGAGTAAGCAAGAGCAGCAGGAAAGCCCTTTTCATTTGAACTCCATGTTACACCATGTGCCAAACGAAGCATGTGCTAAACCGGGTCGGCCGCTATAATGAACGGTGATGGTCAAGATCATCCTGTTCGCTTCCTTGAGGGATCTGGTGGGGCGCTCCGAAGTCGAGTTGGAGCTTACTGACGAGGGGACCACGGTCCGTGAAGTCTTCAATAGATTGGAGGTCCAGTTCCCGGAGTTGAAGCGCTATGAGCCGATCCTGTTGATAGCCGTCAACCAGGAATACACAGGTTGGGAGCAGTCTGTGACGGCGGGTGACGAGATTGCGTTCTTTCCCCCAGTCAGCGGAGGTGGGTCATGATACGGATAGTCGAGGGCCCAATTGACCAGAAAACGGTAATCGAGGAAGCTAGTTCGTCGAAGGCTGGAGCAATGGTCACTTTCGACGGCGTGGTCCGCAACCATGCCCGTGGCAAAAAGGTCACTTACCTCTACTATGAAGCCTACCCAGAGATGGCCGAAAGAGAAATGACGAAGATTCGCGAAGAGACGATGAAGCGTTGGTCGCTCGAGGGAATGGCCATGGTGCATCGAACCGGCAGACTGGAGATCGGCGACAGCAGCGTCTTTATCGCGATCTCCTCTCCACACAGAGCAGAGGCCTTCGAGGCTTGTCGCTTCGCAATCGATTCGCTCAAGACCTCGGTCCCTATCTGGAAGAAGGAGCACTACGAAGACGGCGAGATCTGGATCGAGGGATATGGCGCATAAAGCAGCCCTGTTGACCATCAGTGACGGCTGCTTCCACGGGCAACGGGAGGACCTTTCCGGGGAAGCACTTTCGGAACTACTCATCGAGCATGGCTGGTCGGTGGACACTCGGCGAATCGTGCCGGACGAAATAGAGAGAATCAGAACGGAGATCGTCGAGCTCAGCGATCAACCTCTCAACCTGGTCGTGACCACCGGAGGGACCGGACTGGGCCCTAGGGACGTCACGCCGGAGGCAATCCGTCCATTACTGGAAAAGGAAGCAGAAGGGCTGGCAGAGCTGATGCGCTTGCGCGGACTCGAAAAGACGGACTTTGCGGCCCTCTCACGATCTCTGGCTGGGGTGAGAAAGGAGACTCTCATCCTGGCGCTACCGGGCAGTCCCAAGGGAGCAACCGAGTCCCTCAAGGCTGTCATGAAACTGCTCGCCCATACCATCGATTTGATCCAGGGTCGTACCAAACACTGAAAAGCCTCCTGGTCTCGCCGGGGGACCTGATCCCCTTGACTTTCCCACACCGCTTTGGTCTCCTGCTTACTTGCTAAAATCGTCAGGCCGAGGTACCAGGCACGACGATTGTCGGCCAGCCGAGCTGAATGGGCCAGGACTAGCTTCCCCAGAAGCGTTTCTGTGAGGAGTAGTTCCTGTTGGTGAGAACCTGAAAGACTCTTAGAGCGCGATGAATGTCAGCTGGCCGGGCTCTCTAGAATTCTGGAAGGGCAAGCGCGTTCTGCTGAGCGGTGGCAATGGCTTCCTCGGTACCTTTGTGGTTAGGAGGCTCCAGCAGCTTTCTCCTGCCCAGATCTTTGTACCTCGAAGCCGGGATTACGACCTGCGCGAGACGGAATCCGTACACAGGGTGCTCGCCGACACCCGTCCGGACATCATCATTCACATGGCAGCACGGGTCGGCGGAATCGGGGCTAACCAGGCACGTCCTGCTGAATTCTTCTATGACAACCTGCGTATGGGTGTCGAGTTTCTCCATGCTGCCTGGAAGTACGGGGTCGAGAAGTTCGTCACCATCGGAACCGTATGTTCCTACCCCAAGGTGACACCGGTCCCCTTCAGGGAAGAGGACCTCTGGAAGGGCTATCCAGAGGAGACCAATGCACCCTATGGGCTGGCCAAGAAGATGCTCCTGGTGCAGTCCATGGCGTATCGTCAGCAATACGGCTTCAACTCTATTTTTCTTTTGCCGGCAAACCTCTATGGGCCAGGAGATAACTTCGAACTGGATTCTTCCCACGTTATTCCCGCCCTGATCCGAAGGATCATCGAAGCTAGCGAGCGCGGTGATGAGCGCATCGTGGTCTGGGGAACAGGCAACCCCACTCGAGAGTTTCTCTACGTCAGCGACGCCGCCGAAGGGATCCTGCTTGCCGCACAGGGATACAATGAGAGCGAACCGGTGAATCTCGGCGTGGGTTCGGAGATCAGCATCCGTGACCTGGCGTCTCTGATTGTCCGCCTCACTGGGTTCCAGGGATCTATCAGTTGGGATGCGAGCAAACCCGATGGACAACCTCGGAGAAGTCTCGACACGGGTAAGGCGGAAAGACTCTTCGGTTTTCGCGCGAGGGTTCCCTTCGAGGAAGGCCTACGTAACACCATTGAGTGGTTCTCGAAGCATCGCGACCAGCAGGTCAGACAAGGCTAACCTCACAAAGTGTTACTCTTAGGTTTCGGTCCTTTCCTTTACAGAGCCTCAGATCGAATCTCATGAAAAAAGCTCTTATCACAGGCATCACTGGCCAAGACGGTTCTTATC
>JAKZYH010000071.1:0-17200 GCA_047514575.1 Acidobacteriota bacterium
GCGCTGCCCTGGGACAGGTCGTCGAAACCGCGGTGCCGGATCTGACTGGAGCCACCCTGGATGCAGAGCGCTGAAACCCAGAGCACGGCTCCTAACACCAGGGATAACTGTAAAGGAGACGTTCTGCGAGCGTCATGGTTACCTGCTGGCTTCATCGGACATTCCTCATATTAACCAACCCCAGATCCGAGGTCGCCTGGCTTCTTCATGATGAATAATCAACACCTATCAGTTCCCCACCATTGCGTCAACGATTCCCTCGTCATCTTTCCGCTGAAAACGGCCTCTGACCCCTGCGGCATTCAGGCGCCTTTGCCGAAATCCGACAAGCGGAGACACCTCTCCAGCCACTTGGTCAGAAACACTGGGTATTAGAGGCGGTCATCCATCTCAGTCGCTCAATCCGAGACAACAGATCGGCCCCTATCTCCTTGCTACTCGGACCCCGAAGACGTAGGAACAAGCGAGCGGATCGGCTTCGTACCTGGCGACTGGAGGAGAACGAACGTCGTGGTAGAAAGCCACGCCAAACGCCCCAATTTCCACTGCCCCGTCTTACGAAGGCCGAAAAGGAGGATGTGCGTCGTCAATTACGAACCTACACGCTAATCGACTCGTCTGCTGGGACGCTCCAGGATTGTAACCTGGGCCAGAGCTGGCTTGAGCGCAACACAGCACCCGGTATCAGCACAGGCTTGGCCGAACGTGTCCAGCGGCTGGACGAGCTGGGAAACTGAAAAAGAGAGATGCAGCGTGTTTCGAGGTAACTCCCCTATATCTCTATATCTGGCCTCTATCGGCCAGGTGTTTTCCTCTCCATCTGACTGTTCAAGTTCTTATGGATCAGTGATTTGAAACCATCCCACTCAGAGGCAATCTTCCACATTCCGACCTGGTCCACAGATATTCAGCGATCCTGGAAGCAGAAGGCGTCCTATTAGGATTCGTTTTCTCTCTTGACAGGGTACCGCCTAATGAGTGTCCCTTTCTCGTGGATTGGCGTAGTAGACTACCCGAGTGAGAGAGCTATGAAGCACCTATCTAGGACAAGCGTGTACTTGATCGTATACCTGGTGCTGGGAGCCTCCTGCCAGCAGGCCGAGCTCCCTCTCGATCGGCCCAGTGGGGTAACGGTCCTGATGGGGAGTCGCCCTACCGGGCAGGAGGCTACACTTTTTCCCTTCGACAACGTCTCCATCCCCTATACCAACAACCTCCTGCTGGAGATGAGCCAGCCCCGCAAGTATCCCGAAAATCCAGTTTTTCCCCGGGGAAAGGAAGGGGCTGCGGACGAGTTCGGGGTCCAGTTTTATGGTTCTGTTGTACGCCACGAGGGGAAGTTCAAGATGTGGTATGTCGCTATTGGGCGCGAACCCTTCACGATTCTGGAAAAGGACAAGATGAGGAGCCGTCGGGTCGACATAGTCCCGCTGAAGTGGCGTCCGGCCTACGCCGAGAGTTTAGATGGCATACGGTGGGAACGTCCAGATCTGGGTCTGGTGGAGTACAACGGTAGCCGGAACAACAATCTGGTGTTGATGGAGCCGGCTCCACTCGGATCCATCAACCTGAAGGTGATCCACGACCCTGAGGATGTCGGATGATCTGGCTGCGAGTCCTACCGTTGTTGTTCCTGACTTCTATTTGGGTGTGGGCGGTTGGCGCAATGGAAGCCGCCACCCAGTCGACGACACCCGAACCCCTTCCCCTGGGCACGCGGCGGCAACTCCTGTTCGACCAGATGTTTCTTGAAGAATCGCGGGGCGTGGCGCTTCGGGTCAACCGGCCGGTTCAGGAGTCAGAGCCAGTACTGGTGGCCGACAAACCCTGGGAGCACCAGACCGGCGCCTATCATACGGTCCTGCTCGACAACGGCAAGTTCCGGATGTGGTACGACGCGACCACTCTGGACCAGAACGGCAGGGAAGCCAGACGCCTGTTGTGCTACGCCGAATCCAAAGACGGGATTCGCTGGGAGAAACCTGAACTCGGCTTGATCTCCTTTGACGGGTCCAGGGCCAACAACATCGTGGCTCCTCCACGACCGGGCGCCAGCCAGCAGGGTGCAACCGTCTTCCGTGACGATCGGGCACCACCGTCGGAACGCTACAAGCTATGGACCAAGTATCAACCCCGAAATGACCCGGAAGGGCCGGACACAGCCAGGAGGGGACTCTGGGCGATGGTCTCGCCCGACGGACTGCGGTGGAAGATGATCGACCGGGGCTATCCACTGTCAAAAGGCAATGCCGCCGACTCGCAGAACGTGGCCTTCTGGGACCAGGATCTGGGAAAGTACGTGGCTTTTGTCCGGATGAAGAAGCTAGCCTCGGAGACCCGCCAGCGCCAGTGCTGGGTGGGGTTGATGACCTCGGATGACTTCCGCCACTGGACCCATGCCAAGAAGATATTCCGAGCCGATGAGCAGATACCCGTGCCCGAGGAAGGGCGAGACCTGCCACCCCTGGTGGATCTTTATACTCCCGTCGGCATGAAGGTCCCGGGTGTGCCCGGCGCCTACATTCTGCTCCCCACCCCCTACTACCATTGGCGCAAGGGTGGATTCCCCTCTAACATCGACGTGGCTCTGGCAACCAGCCGCGACCTGGTCTCCTGGTGGCAGCCGGCCGACCCTGAGCCCTTTCTTAGACTGGGGCCGGATGGCAGCGCCACCTCGGGTATGATCTTCTCCAACCCCTGGCTGATCCCCAACGGCGACGAGATCTGGATCTACTACGCGGGTCTGGGTTTCGACCATCGCGGCGGGGTGCGCAACCGGTTGAACACCGGTATCTTTAGGGCCCGAATTCGGCGCGACGGATTTGTCTCCGTCGATGCCGGATACAAAGGGGGCGAGTTCATCACTCCGCTGGTGACCTTCGGCGGAAAACGGCTGCTGCTCAATCTAGACGGCAGTGCTGGAGGCTGGCTGCAGGTGGAGGTGCTCTCGCACGAGGGAACACCCATCCCCGGCTACCAACTTCAGCGGTGCGACACGATGCGCGGCAATGCCCTCGACAAGGTGGTCACCTGGCAAGGCAAGGCGGATGTGTCGGGGATCGCCGGGCAGCCGGTGCGGCTGCGCTTCGTCATGCGGTCGATGAAGCTCTACGCCTTCCAGTTTGCGGAATGACGCTCGCTTTTCTTACGCCGACCCAAACCTCCGTTCAGCTAGACTAGTCGCCTATCAGTTCCTAAAACAGCTCCAATCCAACAGAGCCGTAACCGTGTGAGGGCGGGGGCTCAGACCAAGAGGCACAAGAGAAAGGGACACTCATTAGGGCCAAGGAGTTGGAGAAGGCCGTCAAGGAGTATCCGCGGTTCGCGGCAGCCTGGCATCAGCTCGGGGAAGCGCGCCTGCGACTTGAGAGGCCGAGGCTCGCGAAGCCTCCCAGCAGTCTATCGAAGCAGACTCAACCTTCATCAGTCCCGTGATGTCCCTGGTCGTCCTGGAGGCGAACGGGAACCGCTGGAAGCTGACCGATCGGGTCCTTGAACTGAATCCCTATCTCATCAGCGTACACTTCTACCGGGCGGTTGCGCACCTCGGCTTGGGAAGAACCGACTCAGCCGAACAATCCATTCAAAGTCTCAGAAAAGGGGGCCAGGCCAAGAATTTCCCGGCAAACTACTACGTCATGGGAGCCATTCTCGCCTCCAGGGGCAACCTGCCTGCTGCGGCGACGGAGTTCAGGCATTTCCTGGAGGTTTCCCCCGAGAGCCCCTTCGCGGTGCGGGTGAGACAGCAAATGGCTTCCTGGGAAAAGCAGGGTCTGACAAAGAGTGCAAAGCCTCCTCAAAAGGCGGAAGATCAATCAGCACTTAAGCAGTAACCTCTCTCTAGCCCCTGCTGATTCCCATTGGTTTCGCCCGACACTAACTCCGACGATAGTACCATGGTGGCCGCCACATTCCGACCTCAGCGCAACCACCAGAGCGCTGCCAGCATCAGCAGCATCGCGATCGTCCCGACGATGCGATGGTCCTTCCAGACCGGAAGTGGGGAAGGGACGGCGGCCTCTTCATTCCCCTTCTCAACGTCCGGACGCTTGAGCAGTCGGTCGCCCAGGGTCAGCGTCGAGACAGCTGGCAGGAACAGAAGAGGGCAAGGGAAACTTCGCCCACAGCTTGACCAGTCTGTGAACTTTTCATTGACCTACGGTCTCTGACAGTGTAATAAGCCTAAGAGTGGATGCCGCGCTCCCTGCTTCCCCTTCTCCGACCCCCTGGGCGGACCCAATTCGGGTCCGGCTCTTTCTGCGAGGTTTTCGGGCTCTTGGCTTTTCGGGAATCGTGGGCCTGCTCGCCTGCTTCAGTACTCTGGACGCCGCCACGCTGTACGTTTCGACCGAGGGGAAATCCCACTGGTCGGGAAGGCTCCCCGCGCCAAACGGCAAGGGATCTGACGGCCCCCTGCCTTCTCTGGAAGCTGCCCAAGAAGCGCTTCGCAGGCTTCGTTCTGAAGAGGCCCAGGGGCCTTTCGAGGTCCGGCTTCGGGAGGGTACGTATCGCCTGAGTGCACCCCTTGTACTCGGACCGGAAGACTCTGGCTCAGCTCAGAATCCAGTCGTTTATGCCGTCTATCCAGGCGAGAGGGTGGTGTTGAGTGGCGGTACTGCCGTCAGGGGGTGGCGCCAGGGCAAGGGTCCGATCTGGACCGCTCAGGTCAGAGCACCAGCAGGAACCGAGACGATCCCCCGCCAGCTTTTCGTGAACGGCCGTCGTGCTACCCGTGCTCGCAGCCCAAACCTGGGTTTCTACCGAAGTTCGGGCAAGAGCTCGCAAGCCCCCAGGTTCCGGCTGCCGTTTCCTGCAGGGCTGATTCCAGCGTCCTGGAGCGAGAGTGGGGTCGAGGCCGTGGTCCTGCTCAGGTGGGCCACCATGCGTCGACCCATCGTGGCAGTGGACCTTGGAGCTGCAGTCGCCACTCTGGCCGGAGACTCTGGCGGAACCGCAAAGACTCGAGTCGGCGACGTCAACGCCCGATTTTATCTGGAGAACGCTCGTGAGGCTCTCGACGCTGCCGGCGAATGGTTCTACGACGCCGATCGCGGCGAGCTGTCCTACTGGCCGCTGTCGACGGAAGATCTGTCCCGGGACGAAGTCGTGGTTTCCTTCCTGCCGACGCTGGTGAGACTGGAAGGTAGGGCTGAGTCGGGACAGACGGTCCAGCACATCCAGTTTCGCGGTCTTGCCTTCCGTCACACCGACTGGGACCCGGGCCCGAAGGGGTTCGCAGATGAGCCGCAGGCAGCGGTTCACGTACCTGCTGCTTTCGAGGCCGTGGGAGCCGAGCACTGCTCGGTCGAGCAATGTTCCTTCTCGCAGTTAGGCGGTTACGCGATCAGCTTCGGTCGCGCCACGAAATCCAACCACATCACGGGAAACACAATTTCTGACGTGGGCGCTGGTGGAATCAAGCTAGGGGACACCCGCCTTGCACCCAACTCCCGGGAGAGGAGCGCAGACAATCTCGTCTCCGACAACCACATCCACCACATCGGCCAGGTCTACCAGGGGGCAATCGGGATCCTGGTGCTGCAAAGCAGCCGCAACCAGATCGTCCACAATCACATCCACCACACCTACTACACCGCTATCAGCGTGGGTTGGACCTGGGGATATGAGCCCAACCAGTGCAACGGAAACCGGATCGAGTACAACTCCCTACACCACATCTGCCAGGGTCTCCTGAACGATGTCGGCGCCATCTATACCCTAGGCGTCCAGCCCGGTACGACCATACGCAACAACCTGATCCATGAGGTGCAGTCCTTCGCCGGAAAAGGCCGCGGTATCTATCTGGATGAAGGGACGGCAGAGATCCTGGTTGAGAACAACATCGTCTACGGAGTGAAGAGCGCGGGGTTCCACCAGCACTACGGCCGGGACAATCTGATCCGGAACAACATTTTTGCCTGGAACGACGAGTTTCAGTTCTCCCGGGCGCGCCCCGAGGCTCATCGATCCTATACATTCGAGGGAAACATCGTGCTTTTCGACCGGGGCGGCCTGCTGGGCGGCAAGTGGGAGGACACGGGTTTTGAATTCTCTCGGAATCTTTACTACGACGTGCGCGGCGAGCCTCTTCGCTTCGGCCGTTCCACCTGGGAGGAGTGGCGCGCCAGAGGTCACGACACTGGGTCGCTGGTGGCGGATCCGGGCTTCGCCGATCCGGCAGCGGGCGATTTCACGTTGCCGCCGGATTCGCCCGCCTGGAAGATCGGCTTCCGGCGGATTGACATGGACACGGTGGGGCCGCGTACAGGAGCCAAGGCTGCGCAGGTGCTGCCAGATCGAGAGTAGGTCTACCCCCCGTCTGTCAAAGGCAGAAGAGGCTCCCCGAGGTGAAAAGACCGCGAGGCACGAGGGTCACGCCTGATGTCTACAATACCAGCTACAGGATGTTTGAAATCCCGAACTTCACGGCGGCTGCGGGGAAGCGGTCCGGCGGATTGACGAACGAGCCCGGGCTCTGGTGAACATAAGTCGATCGCCCAGGCGACATCCAGATGGTCGCGCAGAAAAGGCAGCCAGTTCGTTCGTCGATCTAGGGTTCACACTTGACGATGATTTCGCAGCTGTGAACCGCGGGCCAAGGACCACCTCGTCCGGTGTATTCCTCTGGAGTCCTTATGCCCTCGAGCACCAGCAGAATCGTATTGATCCCATTCTTGACGGGTGGGTTGTCCAACACTAGCCATTCCTCGCCCCCGGAGTTCTTGATGGTGGAGGCTGAGGACAAATCCAGTTTGGTTCCATTGACCTCACACAGGATCCGATCGAAGGATTTCTCGGTATCGCTCAAGCGAAGGCGCAGCTCCGTTTTCTTGATGCGCCCGTCGGCCAGGCCAGCGGCGATGTCGTCGTCCACCCTGATCTTGATAGCGTGAGCCGGACCCGCTCCACGTCCCACCAGAGACAGTTTGAAAGGCACTTGAGGAGCGTAGTCCCCAAGGGAGTTCATTTCACGGTGTTCCGCATAGTAGCATCGGTCCAGCTTTTCCAAAGCCTTGCCATCTCCCAGGTCAGAGAAGTTCTGCAGATCGTGCCGGGTGAAATATCCTCTGATATCGGTCCCAACCGGTATCGCCATCCGCTTTTCCCCTTCCGGAACGGGTCGAGGGCGATGGCCATGATAGCCGTTGTTGAAGAGGTGAACCCCGACAGCACCTTGTTTGTATCCATTCAGGGCGGCAGCCCTCAGGACCGATATCGGATTTTGCTCATAGCCTCCTTGAGGGGAAGTTGCCTGGGTGCTTGAATCGAAGCCCGTGTAGACCAGGACCTTGCTCTTCTCGGCGGCCTTCACGGCCCGCTCGATATCGAATCGCTGCATGCCGTAGGCGGGGGAAGCCAATACGACCGCATCCAGGAGCCCCTCACGGATCCAGGTCTCGGTGTCGAAGCCGAGATCCAGGCCACTATCGAAGCTGACGGGAACCCGGGCGACCATCTTGATATCCTTGCCCTTCTCTGACCGGTGCCGAAGGACAATCTCACGGGCATTACGAATGAACTCGGTCAGGGTTGGGATGTTCTTGAATCGCTGCCCGACCCGAAACAGGGACCACCCCCGGCTGAAATCCAACTCGATGCCGTCGAAGTCGTAGCGTGTCAGAGTCTCGTCGAATAGGCCCAAAAAGCGTTCTCGCGTCTCCTCCTTGGCGTAGTCCCATTGCCATGAGAAATTCCAGTGCTCGGCATAGCCGGGGGCTGACCAGATCCCGGAGCCTTGCAGGAGGTCAGTTCTCTTGATTTTCATCGCGGAGCGACCATACCAGCCGCGGTCCTCCATATTGACGTGTGCGTCGTTCATTCGAAAGGACGCGAACATCCCCAGCTCCAGCTCCCGAGCCCGGTCGATGTAGATCTTCAACAGATCGTGACCGTCCTCGATGATGGCCGCCAGGTTCGAGTGCAGGCGCTCCACGTCAGACATCGCCATGCCTCCGACGGAGTCCCTGGTACTGTCATCGTCTGGATCCCAGTTCTTGGTGTTGTCGCCCCAGAGTTCGCCGTGTTTGCTTCCCCGCCAGGAGAGGTCGTCGTCGATTCCCACCAGCACCGTCACGATGTCCACCCCTGTTCCCTGGAGTGCGTCGAGAATGACCGTCAGGTCTTTGGTATCCCGGTTGGTGAGGTAGTTGAAGGCCCAGTTGCCGTCGGTGTTAAAGAAGAGGCGCGGCGGCCAGTTGGGAATGGGTTCCAGGCTCTCCCCTGTTTCTTTCTGTTGATCCTGGCAGGAGGCTCCGAAGGGCAGTAAAACCAACAGGACCATGCTCAGTCGCACTAGACTCTTGAACTGGTTCATAGTCTCTCCGCCGCGATATGGCTAATAGTATGAGCAGTTTAAGTGGGAGAAGGCTATCAGATTTGCGAAAGAGCCGCAAGAACCTGCTCGACGTATGGTCACGTTCCCGGTGGACTCCAATAACAAGTGGTTTCAAGTTTCCTGTCTGGCCTGCAACAAAATCAGGTGCTGCGAACCGGATGATTCGAGAAAGAAACTTTTCGGAATTAACAGAGATCTTGCTGTTGTCCGGCTCTCTCCTCGGAATTTGGGTTCATACTGCTAACGAGTCAAGTCGTTCGCGGCTCTGTCGGATCGCCGAGGGTTGATGGTGGGCGATCGTTTGGAATTTGGTGCTTGTGGTTTGGAGCTTGTTTGTATCTTGTACCTTGGGATTTTCAAAGTTTCAGCTTAGTCCGCGTTATTAACAAGTTGTCGTTGCCGACGACGGTGCAAGACTCGCTTCCGGTAACTACCTCCGCAGCACCCGGCCGGTCCGGCTGCCCGTCAGCTTGCCCGACTCCAGGGCCAGGGTCCCGTTGACCAGGACATGCACCATGCCGTCGCAGACCTGATTGGGTTCGAAGGTGGTGCCCCGGTCGGTGAAGGTGACCGGATCGAAGATGGCCAGATCGGCCCAGTTCCCCTTCCGGATGACTCCCCGGTCCTTCAAGCCCATACGCTGAGCCGGCAGTGAGGTCATCCGGCGGATCGCTTCCTCGGGACTCAGAAGGCCTCTGTCCCGGACAAAGGTGCGGTAATAGTAACCCGCCCAGGTATAGGCACCATGAAAGGTCTCGTCCCGCAGGGGACCGTCCGGCGCCAGTGCGATGGCATCGGAGCCGGGCATACAGTAGGGCACTGAGACCGGCAGGTGGAGATCGGCCTCCTCGTAAGCCAGGCAGATCACCATGGTGGCGTGAAGATCGTCAACCTCCGCCAGCAGTATGTCGTTGACGGCGTCGAAAACGTCGCAATTCCACAGACGGGCGATTTCGGCCAGGCTCTTCTGGGATATCTCCGGCAAGGCCTTGCTGCGGAAGATCACGATGCGGTTCCAGTCCCTTTGTGCCAACGAGACGATTATGCTGTCATGTTGGCTCATCTGCCTTCGCACCTTGGGGTCCTTCAGCCGCCTGGCGATGGCCTTGGGGCCTCCCTCCAGGGCCCACTGGGGCAGCATCGTGCTCAGATTGGTGGTGCCAAACATCCGGGTGTGTTGATCGATGGTGACGTCCTGACCCCGGGCACGAGCCGCTTCCACCTGGTCGAGGGCCTGCTGGACAGCCCAACTGCTGTCGGACGCCAGGCGGGCCACGGTGGCGATGTGGGAGATCTGCAGAGGGATGTCCGCGGCCTCAGCCGTGCGGATGGCCTCGGCGATGGTCTCCTGAGCCTCGCCAGCCCGGTTTCGGGTGTGGGTGGCGTAGAGGCCTCCCGCCTTCCGAGCCACCCGGCACAAGGCGACGACCTCCTCCTCGCTGGCCCCTTGCTCGCAGTTGTACTCCAGTCCGGTGGAGTACCCGAAGGCCCCTTCCTCCAGCCCCTGTGTCAGGAGCTTCTCCATCTCACTCAGCTCCAAATCGGTGGCGGGGCGATCGGCCAACCCTAGCACGGCCAGGCGCAGATTTCCGTTGGCGGCCAGAGTGGCAACATTGAGGGCTGGTTGAAGAGACTCCAGGTGATCCAGGTACTGAGCCATGGTCTTCCACGAAACGCCCCGGGACGATTGATAGCCGTAGATGTTGCTGGCCGCCAGTTCGACGTCCTCGATGGGCGCACAGCCGTGGCCACAGTTGCCCACGACCTCCAATGTCACGCCCTGACTGACCGCACTGACGGCCCGTGGGTCCACCACGAGGGAGTAGTCGGAGTGGCTGTGAATGTCGATGAAGCCCGGTGTCACGTAGAGACCGGTGGCGTCGAGCATGGGCACGTCCTGGACGGGGCCGATGCTTCCCACGTCCGATATCCTGCCCTGGGTGATCGCAACATCACCCGCTCCTGGCGGGCTCCCCGTGCCATCGAGAATCGTTCCGTTAGAGATGATCAGTTCGGGTCGCATATCAAACGCCGATTGCAGCTCTACTGCTCAGCCGCCTCTCGGATGGTCAGTATCTGGTTGCCCTGAATGTCGGATTTCTTCTCCTGAGCCCCACTGGGCCAGACGATCTCCAGTTGATCCACCCTGGTGGCCTGGCCCAGACCCAGGTGGACCCGGGGGTCGCGGCTGGAGAGGAAACTGCCCGCTCGCTGGACCTGTCTTGTCTGCCATCCCTTTCCAACCCGAGCCCGAACCAGAGCACCGATGGCATCCCGGTTGCTGCGGGTGCCCTCCAGCTTGAGAACAAGCCAATTCCCCTTACCAGTTGTCTCGTTCCTCAGAAGACGGATCTTGCCGCCGTTGGTTGTGACCAGCAGGTCCACGTCTCCGTCGTTGTCCACATCTCCGAACACGGCGCCCCGGCCCACATCGGGCTTCCCAAACCCCGGACCGGCGCTCTTGGAACGCTCCTGGAAGCGGCTGCCTTGATTGATGTAGAGCAGCTTCTGCTGGGCGAAGGTGAAGTCGTCCCTTATTTCGTTGATCCTGGGGACGACGTGGCCGTTGACCGAGAAGACATCCAGGTCACCGTCGTTGTCGGCGTCGAAGAATCCGATGCCGAAACCCACGTTGAGGTAGCTTCCTGTCAGGATGCCCGTCTCGAAGGTCATTTCGCTGAAGGATCCATCCCCCAGGTTGTCGAAGAGGGCGTTCCCCTCCTCGGCGAAGTTGGTGACGATCAGGTCGAAGTCCCCGTCCCCGTCATAGTCCCCAAAGTCCGTCCCCATGCCGGCCCGTGGTTTGCCGTTCTCGTCGTAGGCCAGGCCGGCGGCGAAGCCCATCTCCTCGAAGGTCCCGTCCCCGTTGTTCCGAAACAGGTGGTCCGGGGTCGAGTCGTTGGCCAGGAAGATATCGGGCCAACCATCCAGGTCGAAGTCGGCGAAGGCCACGCCCAGAGCGTTGCCCTTGGACTTGCCGATACCGCTGGCTTGGCTGACATCGGAGAAAGTCCCGTCCCCATTGTTGCGGTAGAGGCTGCTGACGTCGGGCTCGAAGACGCTGGGGTGGCAATAGGAGCGGAACTGGGTCCCGTTGGAAAGAGTCGACTGCATCCCTCCCGATCCCTCGCAGATGGTGTTGACGTCGGTGTCGAAGACCACGTAGTTGCACACCAGCAGGTCCAGCAATCCGTCCCGGTCGTAGTCGAAGAATCCGGCGCTGCTAGCCCAGTGTCCCTGATTGGCCACGGCTGCCTTCTCTGTCACGTCGGTGAAGGTTCCATCACCCCGGTTTTGGAGGAGACGACCCTCCCGGTAGCCGCTCAAGTAGAGGTCCGGATCGCCATCGTTGTCGTAGTCTCCCACGGCCACGCCCTTCCCGAATAGGCCCTGGACGCCCACTCCCGAGATGCGGGTCACGTCGGTGAAGGTTCCATCGCCCTGGTTCTGAAAGAGCCGCCCCGTGGGATCCCGCCCAGGATCGGGCTGGGGCAGGCTGCACCCATTGGCTAGATACACATCCTGGTCACCGTCGCCGTCGTAGTCCAGAAAGGCTCCACCTGCCCCCACGATCTCGGGGAAGTAGAACTCACCCTCGGCACCGTTGAAGTGCTGAAAGACAAGTCCTGACAAGTCGGTGGCATCCACGAAGCGGATCTCGGGACCATCGACTGGGGGAGGGCCTCCCCCCAGGGAGAAGGTCAAGCAGAACAGCAAGGGGACCCAGGTGCTTTTTCTCATGGGATGTCAGAAACGGAGGCGCTTCAGGGAAATCTTCGTGTCACCTGCTTCACCCTCGGTGATCCGGATCAGCTGACCCTGGGGTACATTCTTGAGTGTCTGGGTCTTTCCGGTCCTGGCCAGAATAGCTCCAACAGCTGAGACCGACCAGAAGAGACACACAAAGGAGGGGCCTAATGGGCATGGCCGCTTCCTGGGGCTTGCCCTGCCAGTTGGAAGCTCGGCCTCTGGACCCGGGAGTAGTTCTTCTCTCCTTCCCGGACCCGAACGAACTGGTTCACCTCTACATCTTGGAATTCCTGGGAGGAGCCACTTGGCCAGTCGATCTGGATGCGGAAGATCCGCTGGGCCTGGCCCACTCCGATCTCCTGCCGGAAGGGGTTGGCTCCGAAGCTTCCGCCACTGTTGACCCAACGATAGATGGAACGCTTTTTCCCGTCCTCTTCCAGCTCCAACCAGATCCTGGCTCCGATGGCAGAACGGTTGGATCGGGTCCCCTCCAACTCCAGTGTGATCCAGTGATTCCGGAAGCCGGGATTCAAGAAGAGGGCGTTGTGATAGGGATCGCCGGGGAGAAAACCTCCCATCTGCTGGAACACGTCCTGGTCTCCGTCGTTGTCGATGTCGGCGAAGGCCACGCCGTGCCCTTTCTGGAGATGGCCGAATCCCCCGGCGTAGGTGACGTCCTGGAAGGCCTTTCCCTGCTTGTTCCAGTACATGACGTTGGGTACCAGACCTTCCAGTCCCGGGTAGCCGGTCCCCAGGTAGAAGTCCAGGTAGCCGTCGTTGTCGAGATCTCCGAAGTTGGCTCCCATCGGGAGAGTGGCCCGCTTGAGGCCTAGTTGGCCGGCCACGTCTCGGAAGCCCCCTCGTCCGTCACCCCGGTAGAGGCTGGGCTCATCGGCGGGATGGCTGAGTCCCAGATGGCTGGCAGCCACGTACCAGATGTCCGGTGGCCCCGTCCCCAGTGGCATCTGATAGCTGTTGACCATCAGGTCCAGGACTCCGTCGTTGTCGAAGTCCCAGAACCAGGAGGGAAAGCTGCTCCGGGGACCGGTGACGCCCGCCTGGACTGCTACATCGGTGAAAGTCCCGTCCCGGTTGTTCCGGTAGAGACGGTTGTCACCCTGGAAGTTGGAGATGTAGAGGTCCGGGAATCGATCGCCGTCATAGTCCCCCCAGATGACACCCTTGGTCCAGCCTAGACTCTGGATTCCCGCCTCCCGGGCTACGTCAACGAAGGTTCCGTCTCCCTCATTCCGGAAGAGTTGGGAGGGACAGCTCTGGGTCTCGGTGGTCTCGTTTCCCACATAGAGATCCAGATCGCCGTCGTTGTCATAGTCGGCCCAGGAGGCGGTCTGGGTGGGATAGTGGACCTCACCTAGACCGGCCTCGAAGGTGACGTCGGTGAAGGTCAGATTACCCTCGTTCCGGAGCAGGGAGTTGGGCTGGAGTCCATAGATGTCCAGCCACGCACCTCGCAGCACCAGGATATCCACGTCGCCGTCGTTGTCGTAGTCGGCCTGGATCAAGTTCAGGCCCCCGGTGAGACCTGTAAGCCCAGCTTGCCGGGTGCGTTCGGTGAAGGACCCGTCCCGGTTGTTCCGGTACAGATGAAGACTTCCCCGGACGTCGAAGGAAGAGGTGAGGATGTCCAGGTCGCCGTCGCTATCGAGATCCTCCACCACGGCGCCGCCGGCCAGATCGCGGGCATCCAGGCCCAGGCGTGGAGCGACGTTGCGGAAGCGGGGGAACTTGACCTTTGAACTGAAGTGGTGGGGATCGATGAGCACATCCGGCGAGACCCCTCCGGGGTACTCGCCCAGGGTCATGTAGGCTAGGGTCAGGAGCCACTTGGAGGAGATGTGGATGGGAGCAGACTTGGGGGTTCCACGGACGATGGACTCGAAGTAGAGGATGGCGTTTCTGGATCCGTCCTGCTTTTGGTGAATGGCGGTGGCGGTCAGGGGAAGGATGCAAGCGTCCCCGGTGTGGAGTGCCAGGCAGTTTTGGTTCTCTCCCAGGCGCATGTAGGAGACGCCCAGATCGAAGGCCAGGGTTCCCAGATAGCCCATCCGCTTCGCCGCCGGCAGAGCCGGTGTCATCTCGTAGGCCTGCCGGAGGAGGTCGATGGCCTCCTGGGTGTTGCCCAGCAACCGTTCCTTGCTGGCTAGGGACACGCGGGCCAGCACCTTTTTTTCCAGGTCCAGGCCCTGTGGCTCTTGGGACAGGGCCCGCCGGGCTCCCTCCAGGTCCTGGACCCAGGGATAGCCGGGAGGCGTCCTGGCGGCGATCTGGGCCAGCAGCTGGACCATGCGAGCGTGGCCTTCGGACTGGGTGCCGCCGCTGCTGGTGGAAGCCTGGCTGCCTCCGACAACCTGGAAGCTCAGGCCAAAGATGAAGATGAAGCCTCCCTTCAGTATCCGATCTGGTAACTGTTTAGCGTGTTGAAAGAAGGTGTTCACTGCTCAGGCTCCCGACATCGCAATCCAACCCCATCGGAGTGGCCAGGCCAGATACTCTCGATTCATGCAAGCCTGAAGCGCTGCCAAGGGCCGAAGAACTGGCCATTTCGGGCGAAAGTCCATTCTCCATTCTACCTTCAGATTCGGGACCGTTTCCAGGAGCAACCCCCAGCAATCAAAAAACCCTTCGATCTAGGCAATCGACTCCAGATCGGTTATCGTGGAGCGCGAGTCGAATGGTCCGCATTCGTGCAAGAAAACATTGATTCAGCTCCCTGGAAGCGGAGCTTCCTGGAGCAGGTCAGCCCTTCCGGAGATCGATCCGTTTTTTCGAAAAGGATGGAATCATGCAACGTCCCACGTGCTTTACCACAAGTGCCTTGATCCTGTCGGCCATGCTCCTCACCGTCACTTCCTGCCAGGCTCCTGAAGAATCCAAGGAGAGCCTGAAGCCAGCCCCCAACTGGCCACCCCGGATCATCCTAAACACCGATGGGAACTGGGCCTTCAACTATCTCACGAACCGCGACCCCAAGGACCTGACCGTTATCCTGGACGCACTGAAGGGATCGGCGATCGACATCGTCACGGTCCTGGTGGGGATCGACGACGACCTCTCCTGGCGAGGAAGTCCTCATGGGCAGCTCTGGGGGGACAATATCGAAGATTGGAATCCCGATGGGGACTCTTCCACCGACTCTGTGGGAGGCATGTCCATGTCCGATGTGGAACGTCTCCACGCGAATCTAGCCGCCGTCGTGGACGACGGCCACGATCTCATGAAGATCTACATCGATCGGGCCCGAGAGTTGGAGCTGGGGATGTTTGCCTCCTTTCGCATGAACGACGCCCACACCAATCTCGAGGACCGGGGCTGGTACGGCCGCTCCGCCCAGAAGCTGGAGAGGACAGACCTCTTGCAAGGGCACCCGGCGTGGTCGGGAGACATCCACGCCGTCAAGTGGAGTTTCTCCTGGCTCTGGGACTATGCCGAAGAGGAGGTGCGGCAACGGTTTCTGGGACTGATGGACGAGACCCTTACCCGCTACGACTTCGATGGACTGGAGCTGGACTTCAGCCGGGGCCAGCGCCTCTTTCAAGTTGGAGAGCGATTCAAGAACATCCCGACCTTGACCGAGTTCATGCGGAAGGCACAGGAGATCGTCCGTCGGCATGAGTCAGAGAAAGGGCGGGAGATCAAGCTGATCGCGCGAGTTCCGGTCAGCATCGATGCCGGTATGGAGCTGGGTTTCGATATCGAGACCTGGATCCGAGAGGGCCTGATGGACGCGGTGATCTTGGGTTCCTCCTCCTACGCCATGCAGCGGATCGACATCGAGCGTGCTGTCAAAGCCGCCGAGCAGAGCAAGGTTCTGGTCTACACCGGGTTCGATTCCTCCACTCACGCCGTCTCACCTCAAGGAGGCTATGAGCGCAATCCGATTACGGTCCTGAGAGCCTCGGCCTTGAACGGATACAGCCAGGGGGCCGCCGGAGTCCACCTCTTCAACTACGGTTATCGAGGTCATCGCCAGAGACCCGTTCCGGAGGGGACGGAGATGGTGGCAAAGCCAGTGGGGACCGACCTGAGAGGATATTTCACCCCGTCGGATCTCCAGGATATGAAGGACCTGGGGGACGCCAAGGCCCTGGAGAGGCTGGACCGCTGCTACCACGCCGAGACCCGCGCCATGAACTACGCGGGAGACTATCCAGCCCAGGTGCCCATGATGCTCTCTCTGCTGGGACGCGGAGCAGGTCCGGCCCACGCCATCGAGATCCGGGTGGATGACGACATATCCGCGGGCCTGGCCGAGGGGCGCATCAAGAAGACCGAGCTGCGCCTGCGCTTGACTCACACCGAGAAATCGTTCGATCGGATTCGCTGTGAGGTCAACGGAGAACGTATGGATCTAGCCTCTGCCGGGAAGATCCAGAACTCGAGTGGGCACGAGTGGCTGGTGCTGGACAACCCCCCAGTGAAGAATGGGATCAACACCATCCTGGTGGTGCTGGAGGGTATAAAGACTCCGGCGGAGCACAAAAAACGCAGGGATCCCTGGCCCACACTGGAGAGCTGCGAGATCATCATCAAGGTGGGGTCCTGAAGATGCCATACAAGAACATTGAGATTCTGATCGCATTTCTTCTTTTCGCGGCACCCTGGCTCCGGGGGCAGCAACCGCTGCCTGCTCCTCCCACTTTGCTGGAGCGTCCAGTGTGTCCGGACATCGGCTCCAGGTTGGAGCTCTTCGTGGACTACTACCTGATCGATGGACTCAAGGGAACCCGTTTGAAGCTGCACCATCCACGCCCCGCCGAAGTGATTCTCCGGGGGGATCGTCCCTGGGAGGGGGACCACGGTTTCGGCCAGGACGTCATCCTCCATGACGGTAAGTATCACCTGTACTACCATTCCGGCGGCCGGATGTGCTACGCCGAAAGCCCGGATGGTGTTCGCTGGACGAAGCCGTCTTTGGGTCTGATCCAATACGATGGAAGCCGGGAGAACAATCTGGTGGGTACGGCTGAGGGAGAGGAGCTCTATGACCACGAGACCGAGCCCTCCGCCCGGTTCTTCCTGGACAGGAGACCGGGCGTCCCTGCCGGCGAGCGATTCAAGGCCTTGAAACTCAACGAGGGCGAGAGGGCCAATCCC